>JABDFJ010000046.1 GCA_013286645.1 Chlamydiota bacterium
CAGAAATTGTGGCTCGCTATGGCGTGGCTATCTATGCCAGCACGGATGTGCCTCATCCATTTCAATCGTCTTTGGATGTCCTTAATGCAGCTTTAGTGCTGCAACAATATGCTTTAGGAATCAGTGACACGTGCCCAGACATCATGTCTATCCCGCAGCTTACAGCGTTACATGACAACACAACACTGCGTACCCACTATGCGCAAGCTGTAGATCAAGCTATGGCTACGATGCAACCTCAGGTATGGGGTGAAAAAGCTGCGGCGCTCAGTCAGCGTCAACTGTTCTATGTGCCACAGATCTTGCGCTATATCAACGGCGCGATGCGTTACTTACAGATAAAGGATATTGAGCGCAGCACATGCTTGCTCGATAGCGCCAAAGCGTGCCTTTTGCAGGCAAGGGATAATCCTGCCTATGAGCGCGCTGAAGTGGAGGATCAACTGGCAGAACTAATTTATAATGATGTCACAGGCTTAGTGGCTAGTCAAATTGCTCAAGCCAATGAGCAGGACAAACCAGAGCTAGCCAAAGAGAAGCAAGTGCAATTGCAAAATCTGTGGGATGAGTGTGTGGTCTTGTCAAAAGATCCCGAAAAAATGCGTGCGCGCTGCAATAATAAGCGTACTTTTATTGAGAAATTAACTCCTCAAGCCGAGCTTGAATTGCGTAAGTGTGCTGTGGAAGGACATTTGGCATTGCCTATCGAGCGCCAAGACAAAGTATTGCTGTCGTTAGCGTGGCACAATCTTTCATATGCCTATGAGCAAGTGGGGGATGATAAGGAAGCCTTCAAATGTGCACAGAAAGCCTTGGAAATGGCTATTTTGTGCTATGCCAATGGCAACAAGCACGACGTGCAATTGCAGAGCGTGGTCACTAATGCGCAACGCTGGATACAAAAGTTTTCAGATGCGCAGTGCCGGATACAAACGATTTTAGAGCAATCCCTATCCTAGACGCTCCAAGATCAATTTAGCTTCATTTTCATCGATCAGAACGAATTGATTGTATTGTTGTTCATAGCAATACACATCGGCGTGGGCGATATCGAACCACCATCCATGCACGCGCACTTGCTTGTTCTCGATGCGCTCGCGAACAAAGGGGTAGCTGGTGATGTGTTCCATTTGTTGCAGCACGTTAGCTTGTGAGATTTGGTTGTGGTGGGATAATTTAGGATTGAGGATCAGGCCGTTTTTCACTTTATTGAGAGATTCTTCACCATGTTTTAACCAAGCGGCTAGGTGGGGACAGCATACAGTATCGATGCCTTCGGTTAGGGATTTAATGGCGCCACATTCAGAGTGACCGCAAACGATGATGTTGGAGATGTTGAGGGTGTAGACCGAAAATTCGATAGCTGCCTGGGCGCTAGCATCTTGTGATTCGGAAGAGGCTGGTGGGATGAGATTGCCGATATTGCGCAAGACGAACAAATCTCCGGGGTTTGTAGAAGCAAACAAATTGGGGACCACGCGGCTATCGGAGCAGGCGATGAAGAGGGCGTCGGGTTTTTGTCCGAGCGCAAGTTTAGCAAAGAGGGTGCGATTCTCTTCGGTGAGATTTTTCCTGAAATCAACGATGCCTTCAATCAGATTCTTCATAGGTGATAAGCCCTTAAATTGAATAAGTATACACTAAACCCAATTTTTATGATTCATAGTAAATCAGCAAGATTTTTATGAAAAAATTTGTTTCGTAGTGAAACTTATCTCTTTTTAGCTTGTAACAAAAGTTCGCGAGCAGAGAAAAAACAGCCGCAGCTGCAGATAGAAATAGCGAGGCGAAGCTCATCTCTTTGTAGCCCGTAGCTAAGGCTCGCGAGCGCAGCGAAGACAGCCGCAGCTACGGGTCTTGCACAGCAAAAATTAACCCCGTAGGGGTTCTTCTCTTTTTATAAGTGATGCGATATATCCTATATGGAAAAAACATCATTAGCCTAAAGAAGGGGAAAGTAAAATGGGGCATACTTGTTCAAATCTGTTGTGTCATTGTGTTTGGTCTACCAAAAATAGAGAGCCATATCTCAAGAAGGAAATAAAACCTCGTCTTAACAGCTATATGCGAACGGTTATAGATGGAGAAGGGGCAAAATTATTGTTTATGAATGGTGTAGAGGATCATGTACATTTATTGATAGCCATGCCTTTAACTTTGCTAGTTCCAGACCTAATAGAAAAAGTGAAACCCGTTGCTACCAAGTGGTTGAACAAAACATTTGCTGAATTTGAGGGTCGATTTAGATGGCAAGAAGGATATGGAGCCTTTTCCGTCGGTAAATCCAATTTGCAACAAGTCATAAACTATATTGAAAATCAAGAAGAACACCATAAATCTGTTTCATATAAAGATGAATATATTAGTTTTTTAATAGAACAGGGAATTTCCTATGATCCTAACTTGATTTTTGATTAGAATAAATTGTAAAACTACGCCTTCTTAGCAAAGATTTAAAAAGAGATGAACCCCTACGGGGTTAATTTTTGTTGTGGATGACCCGTAGCTGCGGCTGTCTTCGCTGCGCTCGCAAGCCTTAGCTACGGGCTACAAAGAGATGAGCTTCGCCAGACTATCTCTACCTGCAGCTGCGGCTGTTTTTTGCTACGATCCGGAGCCTTAGTTTCGGGCAGCAGAGAGATAAGCTTCGCCTAGCGATATTGAATTTAGGTATGTGATTTTCAATGGAAAATGCTTTCTAGGTGTATTTCAGAAGGATTCTAATTAAAAAATCACATTGCAGACCCCGATTTCTCACAACCTCGGACTTAATGTGGCGCCCACGGGGTAGTGATCGGAGGGATTATCCACATTGGGTAAGGCCATATTGAGATCTGGTTTCTCCGCGCTAAATCCAACCGTAGGATGAGTCAGGTTAAAGCGTCCCCCTTTTTCTGGTTTTAGCGTGATGAGATAATCTTCTTCGTCGATGGCAAACCTGCCTACTTTGGCGTGCTGCACTGTCACCATGCGTTTTTTAATGGTGGTTGGTCCAACACCGGTTGCCACCAGACCGAGCGCATCCAAATGCAAGCGTAAGGCATGAACGTCCTCGTCCGTTTTTGTGTTAGCATCGGTACCAATGAGAAGTTGTAGTCCGGCGTTTTCAGGCTGTTGGGCTAGCTCTTCAAATTTCTGCATGATGAGTGTGATTTGCAGTCTGCCATCTTCTGGACGAGTCGAATTGCCGTGGCAGGATGCCAACAAGAATTTTTCGCCTGTCTGTTTGCTTGTGGCTAGCACCACATTCAAACGTCCTTTGGCAAAGCCTTCATAATTTTCGATGGCGATGACCTCATAATTAGATTCCCATAGATCACTACGGAGAAAGACAAAAGTTCCATCTTTAGGATTTTGTTTATCGACAGGGAGGAATAGCCCCTCATCTAATAAGACCGCGGGCACAAAAGTGTCGCTTTCTTGGGTGAATAAGACACCCGTATCGGCTGCGGTCAATTTTTCCTTCAAGAGATTCGCTCTGACTTGCGCATCTCCCAGGGTAGTTGCAAAAATCTGCTTCACCTTATTGATTTGGTCGATCAGCTGTTGTTCTGCTGAAATGAGCTGCAAGTTAAGAGCTTGATACAGCCAGTAGAAGAAGACTTGGCCCGCTGGTGTACAGAATATTTGTAGGTCCTCGTTATTGGCTTCTTCACCAAAGAATTGCTTTAAAAAATCTTTATCCAATTGGTTGAGCGACTTTCTGACCATCGCTTCTTGTTTTGTCAGGCTTAAAGTTTCCACATTGAAGAGCGTTTGGAGTAAATTACTTTTCAACTCTTCTGCATTTTGCCCCTTAAGAACTTGGGTGGAACTGAGGATCGGTAAGTTAAACGTCGTTCCTTCACGCGAGGCATGGTCGCGCAAAATCTTATCTAAGCTAAGTAGTTCGGAAGGATTATGTCGCAAGAAGCTAAATACTTTTTTGTCGCCGTATTTATTTACAAAGGCCATGATTTCTTCGAGTTCAAGACGGTTAAAACCAACCTCTTGCAGTTCGGCTTGCTTTTGGGCTAATTCGTTCAATAATTCAGCCGTCACAAGTTCTGACAACCGCGGTCCATGTGTCTGATCCTCTTCTTTAGCTTGCGTGAGCAAAAGCTGACGATAGCGTTTTAGTGTGGACTCATCGGCATCTGCGAGGTCTATGACCTGTCTGATTTGTGGGTCTGTGAGATTTTTTGTGAGGGCTTCTTTCGAAACCACTAATTCGAAAACCTTTTGGCGGGTAGGATTGACTTCAGGACCATAATCGCCATCAAATTCAAAAGGATCATTAAATGAGCCTAATACGTTAGAAGTATGAATAATAAGGAATGGAATTATGGTCATAATTAACCTCGAGTTAATAATAAAATAATATTTTAAATTATTTATTATTTTATATCAAGCTTAAATTATGGATGATATGAAGGGAATGGACGAAGATGGACTGAATGGACTGTATGATCGAGAGTGGATCTATTGTCCATCTCGTCCATACAGTCCATTCCGTCCATGTAGTCCATTATTCTAGAGCTTAGAACCCAACGTTGAGATTTAGATAAGGGCCTGCCAGCGCAAAATTGCTGAGTGTGCGGCGGAAGGTGCGGGCATAAACCCCTATAGTATTCTCAATATCACTATTGAGGGCGACTTCACTATTTAGATCCATCGATTGGATGGCATTGAGATAGATCTGTGCTTGATAGCCCGCTTCGAAGCTGACTTCGAAGCTTTCGCATAGTGTGCAATTGTAAGCCAGGCCCACTTTGCCTTCGAAGGCAGGGACCACTTGCGTTCTTCTATGTTGTTTGGTGGTTTGCAGATTGGGAGGTGTGATGCCTAACGCGATCACCTCGGGTGATGATGTTTTAAAAACGGTGTGGTTGGTTTGTGATCCCACCAGGATAGAAGCAGCGGCTCCGCCTGTGATATCAAAGCCATTGAAGACGCAATAGGAGAAGTCTAGACCTAATTGCGGGCCTGCACCAAGGAATCGAGCGGGGTTTTCGACAGATTTGGTAATTGTCCCTTCGTCATTTGAAAATTCGGCATATACACTTTGTTTGATTTGTGCACCACTGACACCCATTTTTAAATTGGTACGTAAGCGGCTGCCGAAATTGACGAACAGACCATAATCGAGATTAATTTCATCGAAATTAAATGTCGCGTGTCCTTTGGCATTTTTATAATATTTGGCATCGGGGCCGATCTCAAAAAGAGGTCCCATCATATTGGTTGAAATAGCGACGTGCTCTGAAGCATGATCTTTTGAATGAAAATGCTCCCATGTTAATGCATAGTTGGTACTACTTTCATGACAAACACCACCCAAACCTACCATAAAGCCAAAATGGTAATCGGGGTGCACATCGAAGATTCTCCAATTGGGTGAAGGCGCAGGTAGAGGCTGAGCTTCAGAAGCGTAATCGAGGCTACTGCTGCTTGGTTGCAGATAGAGAGCTTGGAAGTCGAAATCAAATGAGTAACATGGACTAGATAAATAGACTGTTGATGGACAACATTGCCCTTCTGACATGTCGTAGGCCTGAATAGTCGAGGACGTGGCACTGAAGCCCACGAGCGAGGCAAAGCAGACTGAAAATGCTGATTTAAAATAATCTTTCACAATACACTCCTGATATAGTTTTTTTCGTGGAAGTTGTGAAAGTAAACACATCGCCTCATTTTGGCAACTTTTATTTTGTGTGTCCTCCCATACTGTCTTCCGGTTGGCTCTGCATCCAATGATCATCTGTTGGGCTTGCCTCTTCTTTGTGCTCTTGTGCCCGGCTAAACCAGCTACTGGTGTCGTTGTTGTGTGGAGGCTGTTGTTTAGGTATCGGCGCCATTGTTACGTCATCGATATATACAACCTCAGCCGTAGTTCCTGGAGGATGTTGATACCAACCTGGATCTGTATAACTCGACAAATCGTTTCTCACTTTTAAGATTGTAAACATGCCCCCTAATTCAATGACGCCAAAGGGGCCTGGGCTACCAATAGGGGAAATATTTAACGGATATTTCATCTCTGATCCCATATCCATCATCTCTTTACTGCCAAACATCTCAAACATCTCTCCCATGCCATTGATGTTCATCAGGCCCATGAAATCGGGAAAAAACTGCTTGATGCGCTCTTCAATGCCATGCTTGTTGATGCCCGTCAAATTGGGCAGATCGTGTTGCATTTGATTCATGGCATGGTGCAATTTATGACAATGCATGGCCCAATCTCCCGGGTTATCTGCGATGAACTCGATGTCTCTCGTTTCGCCGGGGGAAACGACGACAGTCACTTCTGAATATTGGGCGGACAGGGGGAGCCGTTTGGCTCCTCTTCTAGTGACAGTAAATTCATGACCATGCAGATGTATGGGATGGCTACTCATCATGAGATTGCCGAAGCGCATGCGCACGCGTTCCCCGGTTTTGGCTACTAAAGGCTCGATCTTGGGATAGAGTGTGCTATTGAAAGTGAATACATTGAAGTCGAGCATTTCAAAGGGGATCGGAGTTTGAGCACCCATGGGAATGCGCCATTCATGGAGGAACAGTGCAAAGTCGCGATCGACAGGAGGTGTATCGCCCTCGCGAGGGTGAATGATGAAAAATCCTTCCATTCCAAGTGCAATTTGCGTCATCTCATCGCTATGGGGGTGATACATAAATGTCCCATTTTGTTTGAGGACGAACTCGTATTTGAAAGTTTCTCCAGGCAGAATCCCCCTCTGTGTAAGCCCGGCGACGCCATCCATCCCATTAGGCACAATCAGGCCATGCCAGTGCACTGAGGTGGTTTCATTCAATTTGTTGGTGACATAAATGCGCACCCGATCGCCTTCCACTGCTTCGATCGTTGGACCGGGACTAGAACCATTGTAACCCCAACAATTCACCCAAAAACCAGGAGCAAATTCCCGGCGAATGGGTTCTGCAATGAGATGAAAGACTTTGACGTCGCCATCCATTGTCCATGGGAGAGAGCCTACATTAGGGGTGATAACAGAGGGGTATCTTAAAATGCCTTTTGGGGGCTGCGTGTGAGTGGTTTCATTGTATGCATCTAAGGTGTAGTGGATCAAGAGTGTGAAAAGGGCGGCATACCAAGATAGCTTCATTCGATGCCTCCATTGCAGCTTACGTCTGGTGGCAATAAGCGAAATAAATACCCACCTAAGGCCTTATCCAGCTGGACGCGGGCCACCCAATAGTCTTTGAGAATTTCAAGATAGTTGCGATTAGCTTCTAGTTGCTGGTGTTTATTGTCTAAAAGACGGTCAATGCCTAGCCCCATGACATTATAAAGGCCCTCAGAAGCTTTGAGGATTTCAGTTTGTAAAGGTAAAATGCCGACGCGATAATCTCGGATCATTTCTAGATCACACATCAGAAGTTGATGCGCCTCGCGTACTTCAGAAAGGATGCTGATTTCTAAGGCAGTCAAACGATCTTGAGCTTGTCTAAGTTGGGCCCAAAGGCGCATTTGGGCAGCTTGGCCGAAGTTGAAAATGGGGATTTCGCCAGCGAGGCCATAGCCAACGACATTTAAACCATCAGGCTCGCGTTCACCAGCAAGGCCGGCTTTAAGGTTGGTATAGGTCCATCCCTCTTTAAGCCCTAGCATACGCTGCAAGCGAACGACTTCATATCGCGCCGCTTGCAAATCTAGCCGCTCGCTTAAAGCCACAGCTTCCAAAATGCAAAGGTCGAAGCCTTGGTAGTCGACATCTGGTGGGATTTCTTTAGGCAGTATTAGGCAGACGTCTTCGCCAAGGCCCATGAGGCGGTTTAACTTTTCTCTAAGGCGAATGATAGCTGTTTGTTCTTTGGCGATTTCTAATTTAGCTTCTAAATAGGAGGCTTGGGCTTGTTGGAAAGCGAGGTTATTGATGTTGCCCACCATGTGTTGTCTTAAAATAATTTCGCTCTGAAGGTTGGCAAGTTCGACCATAGATAGGGTGTATTGATGCCTTTGTTGCATAGACACAAGTTCATAATAGGTCTGGCGCACATCAAAGGCTAAGTCTAAAATTGCATGGGCCACCCGTCGCTTGGCTTGCTCAAGCTCTACGGTGGCTAAACGAGTGCGCAGGGGGATGAGGAGGATGTCAAGAAAGGCAGCCGTGACGAGATACTCGATATTTGTTTTGAAATTTTTCACATGGGGATAGCGCACTTCTAACTCGAAGGCTGGGTTAGTGAAAAGTCCAGCTTCTACCAAATCGGCATGTGCAATGCCGACCTCTTCAAAGATGGACTGCACTTGGGGGTTTTTAAGGAAAGCAATTTGAATTGCAGCTTCAGGCGTTAGCACATCGGCAAGTAAGCAGTATATAGAGGCCTGGATTTGCTCATCAGGGGGGCCGCCGTACCATTCGGCCTGTCCCTCAATTTTCGTGGCAATGATGGAGGAAACTTCGCGCTGATTGCCTTGTGGATATTTTGTACATCCTGCGAGAATCAAAATGATGAATAAGATGAAAAGCTGCTTTAGCATTGAGGTTTTTATTATCTATTTTTTATTTTACCATACACACCAGGTTATTTGATTTACAATAGAACTGTAGAAATCGCATAATGCACAAAAAGGATGCAAACATGGGGCTTTCTGCAACATTTCAATCTGTCGAGGAGATGATCAGCCTTATAGCGGGATGTCAAGCGACTTGCAACCTATATAAGCAGGCCCAAGAGGCCTTGAAAACATACAATGGACATTCTTTAGCCGTCAAAATTGTTTCTCCCGAAGTCGTGCCCTTTGGTGCGCTATGCCAGTATGCTTTAGGAGAGATATGGATGAGCGCCGCCTTGAATGGTCAGCAAGCGCTGTCAACGCTGCTTTTTGAGTTAGCCAACATGATCCACGCGCAACGCTTCCATGATGTCAGTATCAAGGCGCTCAATAAAGAAATCACTAAAGAGGAGTTTGCGCGCCTGATGGAAGAGATTGAGTACGATAGCGTGCACTTGCATACAAATACCATTAAAGAAGCCTCTCTTGAGCAAGGTCCGGAATGGCTATTGTTGGATGATTATCGAAGTAGTGCCTTAGATGCAAATCTCTATCTATCAGCGCAACAGCAGGGAGGACATACGCACTACTACTACCAATGGTGGGATGATCATGTGGTCTGAGGACTAAAGCACGAGCTTTTCGACAATGTTGATGAAATCAGCCTCGTGATAGCAGCTGTAGTCGGCATAAGGACTAGCAGGTTCGTTTTCGGCTAGTTTGCGATGGATCACAATGGAGCCGGCTTTGTGTGCAGATTCCACACCTTTAGGATCGTCTTCAATGGCAATGCACCGTTTTGGATTAATGGGTTTGCCGATGACAGCGGTCATTTTGTCAAAACCCACAAGATAGGGGGTGGGTGCTGGCTTTCGGCCAGTGTAATCTTCCTTAAAAAGCACGAATTTCATCAAAGACAGCACATTTTTGCTCTGTAGCACGGGTTCGGCGGAGTCGCGGCGGGCATTTGTGATGATGGCTTGTGGGATGTTTAGATCAGCAATCAAATATAAAAGATGTTCAACACCTGGGCGCATTTCGAGGTTGATCATATGGCGTTGGAATTCGGCGTCGACTTCAGCCAGGTATTCTTTCTGGGGTACTTTTAAGCCTAGCTCTTCCCGCATCCATTCCCAATTCTGGTTGCCATTATTTTCGTAGATGCGTTGGCGGAAATTTTCGTGGAGTGTGATGCCATAACGTGCCAGCACAGTTTGATGTTTATTCCAATGGGCGGCAGCGGTTTCTAGAAGGGTGTTATCATAATCCCAGAAAAAGGCTTGAATTTTCGTCATGGATATTCTTTGCTATAAGGCATAATTATTATGCCATAAAGTTGTAATTAAAGCTAGTGTAGGCGATGAGTGCGGGCTTAAACCGCAGGTTTGTAGCTTAGGCTTGAGCCTGAGCTCGTTTTTGCAGGCTTCAGCCTGCAACGCGCCCGCACGCGTCAGCAGTGCGAGGCGCGCTCGGAGTCGCGGCTTCACGAACGTTGCGAAAAGCACTAGCTGCCAAAGCCTTAAGTATTTTGCCTTAGTGTTTTTTGCTACAACCACCTTTGCCACGGTTAAGCGCGCCTCGCAACGCTGACGCGTGCGGGCGCGTAGCAGGCTAAAGCCTGCTAAAACGAGCTCAGGCTAAAGCCTAAGCTACAATCGTGTCGCTAAAGCCCACATAAGCGAGACCAGCCTACGGCTTGGTTTGTTTATTTCGCTTGCTTCTTTTCTTGCTTCTTGGCTTTTTTTTCTTTGGCTGTCAGCAAAGGCTTTTTCTTCTCATCTTTACGATGCTTTACGATTTCTTTGGTCATATAAATCCTCCTTGTTGCTTGCTTAACATAGCATACTCCAAGTGCGGTGGCAACATTTTACAGCTAACGAAAAATGATGCTTGACTTTTGAACTGAAAAACATAAAATACGCCACATTAACTACAAGTTGTTGTGTTACGAAAACAACAGCTTGTAGTTGATGAGATGAAGTGCCTCTAACTACGGTTAGAGGAGAATAGGGAAACGGGTGAAAAACCCGTACGGTGACGCCGCTGTAACGAGTGACGACAACCCCATCTAAAGAGCCACTGCTTTGAGCGGGAAGGCCGGGTTGAAGGAAGATCTCGAAGTCAGAAGACCTGCTTTATCTTACTCATCATCACCTGCCTAAACCACAGGTGAAACTGTCTCGTTAAAGATAGGATGGGAAAAATCGGTCTATACTCCATTTTTCCCCTTTTGTCAGCATTTTAAACCATGCGCTCTAAGCTATGTCTTGAGCGTGCATGTAAGCGCACATCCTGGCGTTGTGTCGATCTGTGATCTTCACTGCGCATGGTTCCGCTTGCCTGCGATTTATACAAAGGAGTTATTTGTGGCGTACGTAGAACCTATTTTAGAAGAAAATAAAGATCGCTTTGTGCTCTTTCCCATCAGACATACCCAGATCTGGGAGATGTACAAACAAGCTGAAGCTAGCTTTTGGACGGCCGAAGAGATCGATTTATCACCTGATTTAATCGATTGGGACAACAAACTCAATAGCGAAGAGCAATATTTCATCAAACATGTGCTGGCTTTCTTTGCAGCGAGCGATGGCATTGTGAATGAAAATTTAGCTGTCAATTTCATGAATGAGGTGCAATATCCCGAAGCGCGCTGCTTCTATGGCTTCCAAATCATGATAGAAAATATCCATTCCGAAGCCTATTCGCTACTTATCGACACCTATATTCGCGATGGGAAAGAGAAGAATTATCTCTTCCATGCTATCGAAACGGTTCCTTGCGTCGCAAAGAAAGCCGAGTGGGCCCTTAGATGGATAACAAAAGGGTCATTTGCCGAGCGGCTGGTGGCTTTTGCGGCTGTTGAAGGGATCTTCTTCTCTGGCAGTTTCTGCTCGATCTTTTGGCTAAAGAAGCGTGGGTTGATGCCAGGATTGAGTTTTGCTAATGAATTGATCTCGCGTGATGAAGGCTTGCACTGTGATTTCGCTTGTCTGCTCTACTCCCAATTGCAAAACCAGCTGCCACACATAGCGCTGCAAGAGATCATTCTAAGTGCTGTGGCCATTGAAAGGGAATTCGTGCGCGATGCTTTGCCCGTGCGTTTGATAGGCATGAATGCCGATCTGATGTGCCAATATATCGAGTTTGTGGCCGATCGTCTGCTGCTTGCGCTTGGTGCGTCAAAAGTCTTCAATGTGGCCAATCCATTTGATTTTATGGATCTCATTTCCATTCCTGGAAAAACCAATTTCTTTGAACGACGGGTCTCCGATTATCAAAAATCTGGCGTCATGTCATCTAAAGAGGCTACAGCATTCACCACCACAGAAGATTTTTAAGGGGGACCAAATATCATGTTCGTTATTAAACGCGATGGCCGCAAGCAAGAAGTTAAATTCGATAAGGTGACAGCCCGCATCCAAAAGCTATGCTATGGACTTGATCCCGTGCATGTCGACCCTATCGTAGTTGCTGTAAAAGTGATCGAAGGCATCTACGATGGTGTTACAACGAGTGAGTTGGACAACCTAGCGGCTGAAGTGGCCGCTACAATGACTACACAGCATCCTGATTATGCGTTGTTAGCTTCGAGGATTGCGATTTCAAATTTGCATAAAAATACCAATAAATCGTTCTCACGTACTATCTATGAGCTGTATCACTATGTGGATAGCAAAACCAATAGAAAGGCCTCTTTGATTGCTGAAGAGGTCTATGCTGTTGTCCAGAAGCATGCCGAAGTCTTAGACGCTACCCTGATTTATGACCGCGATTTTGGATATGATTACTTTGGCTTTAAAACCTTAGAGCGCTCCTATTTGCTAAAAATGCATGGCAAGGTGATGGAACGTCCCCAGCATATGCTGATGCGTGTAGCGCTGGGCATTCATCAGGATGATATTCGAGCGGCTATAGAAACCTACCACTTGATGAGCGAAAGATGGTTCACCCATGCGACACCGACTTTATTTAATGCAGGCACGCCCAACCCGCAGATGTCTTCATGTTTCCTGTTGCAGGTGCAAGAAGATAGTATCGATGGGATTTTCGATACTTTGAAAGCTTGTGCCAAAATATCACAGGCTGCAGGCGGGATTGGTGTCAGCGTGCATAATGTGCGAGCGACCGGCTCATACATTCGTGGCACGGGAGGGACTTCCAATGGCATCATCCCTATGCTGCGCGTTTATAATGATACAGCGCGCTATATCGATCAAGGGGGAGGCAAGCGCAAAGGATCATTTGCTATCTATCTAGAGCCCTGGCATGCCGATATCTATGCCTTTCTGGACCTTAGAAAAAATACAGGCAAAGAAGAAATTCGCACGCGCGATCTATTCACAGCGCTGTGGATACCCGATCTCTTTATGCAACGCGTGGAAGCTAATGGTGAATGGTCTTTGTTTTGTCCGGATGAAGCCCCAGGGCTTGCTGACTGCTGGGGAGAGAGGTTTGAGGAGCTGTACACACATTATGAAGCGGAAGGGCGTGCTAGAAAGGTGGTTAAAGCGCAAGAACTATGGTTTAAAATCCTTGAGTCACAGATCGAAACAGGCACGCCATATATCTTGTATAAGGATGCTTGCAACCGTAAATCTAACCAGCAGAATTTAGGGACAATTAAATCCAGCAATTTGTGTGCCGAGATTTTAGAATATACGGCACCTGATGAGATTGCCGTTTGTAATCTCGCCTCGATCGCTTTACCCCGCTTTGTTGTGGAGGGGGTTTTTAACTTCCAAAAGCTTTTTGAAGTGACGATGACGGTCACGCGCAATTTAAATCGAATCATCGATGGTAACAGCTATCCCGTGCTTGAGGCGAAGAAATCAAATCTGCGGCATCGTCCGCTTGGAATTGGGGTCCAAGGGTTAGCAGATACATTTATTCTTTTGAAATTGCCTTTCGACTCCCCAGAGGCAAGGCTTTTGAATAAGGAGATCTTCGAGACGATGTATTATGGTGCTATGACAGCTTCCAAAGAGCTAGCTAAGGAAGAGGGGACGTACACTAGTTACGAGGGATCGCCTATCTCGCAGGGGATCTTCCAATACGATATGTGGCAGGTGTTGCCAGGTCCACGCTGGGATTGGCAGTCCTTGAAAGAGGAGGTGGCTAAATATGGGGTGCGCAATTCGCTGCTTTTAGCGTTGATGCCCACGGCATCGACGTCACAAATTTTGGGAAATAATGAATGCTTTGAGCCGTACACGCAAAATATTTACACGCGACGCGTACTTTCTGGCGAATTCATCGTAGTTAATAAATATCTGCTGAAAGATCTCGTGAAGCTAGGCTTGTGGGATGAGCAGATGAAGCACAAGATCTTTGCGGCTAATGGTTCTATCCAGCATATTGAAGAAATCCCAGAAACGTTAAAGCACCTGTATAAAACGGTGTGGGAGATAAAGCAAAAGGCGTTGATCGATATGGCGGCTGATCGAGGACCATTCATCTGCCAAACGCAATCGCTGAATCTTTTCATTGAGAATCCGACATTTGCCAAACTCACTTCTATGTTGTTTTATGCCTGGAAGCAGGGGTTAAAGACTGGTATGTACTATTTAAGAACAAAGGCAGCTTCACAGGCCATAAAATTTACGGTCAGTCAAATGCCGGCAAAGGCCAAAAAGGCATTGCCTGCGGAAGCTGCCATGTGTTCGCTGGAGGGGGATTGTGTGAGCTGCAGCGGTTGATGACGTCTCTGAATAGCTACACCTAAGGCAATGGACGTTGTGGACGGAGTGGACGGAGTGGACAAAGTGGACGATGTGGACTTTTGCTATTGTCCAGCTCGTCCATTTCGTCCAGTCTGTCCAATTCGTCCATGTCCAAGAAGCCCGTCGTTAATCGACGTCTTCGTGTGCTGGGGGAGGGGCTACGGACTGTTTTAACTGCTTCATTACGTTTTCGTAGGAGTATGACTCTGGATATAGCCAGCGCTCGATGGAGAATAAACAGTCTGCTTGAATTTTTTCGAGGGTTGTTTCATCAAACTCCTTCAGCAGGGCGGAAGGTTTATTTTGACAGGCTACAAACCATAACAGATGTTCCACAGGGGGAGCTTCTGTATCTGGTCTCCAAAGTCCTTTGCCGTCAAGAATGGCTGCACCGAATTTCGTGTCAAAGACAAAGCCATGTTCGGTAAGGAAATCAAAAGGCTCCTGTCTTGCCACAGCTTTACGGGGGGCTTCGATGAATTCATACAATTTTCTGATACAAATAGCATGTACCAACGATTGCTTGTAGTTTTTTGTTCTTTGATACCATTTGATAAAGGGAATCACCGATAGATCATTGTTGATGTCAATCGCCTTAGTTTCTAACTGTGGGGCAATTTTTTCATCACATTGTTTTTTAAATAATTCTGTTCGGAGATTTAAATAATTGAAGATATATTGAGTTTCTTTCACATAGCGCTCAGTGAACAACACTGAGGAAAAATTGGGAGCAGATTTATTGAGAATAGCAAAGGCTTCTTGATAGGTAGTTTCTGAGGCAAATGGTTCAGGAAGGATAAGATCATGCTCTTCCTTCGCTAGGAAAAATATGGCGTCGAACAACCCAGAGGATCTCATTAGCGCTTGACTAAGTGCGATTGGAGGCGAGCTCCCAAATTTGGCCCAGCAAATGGGGATAAACAACTCTTGCAGGAGTGTTAGTGCTGGGCTGTCATCTAGTGACATCTGGTTAGTACCTGCAATGCTGCGTCTGACATCATCGTATGATACTGGGTAGTGTCCAGGAATTTGAATAAATGCAATCTTTTCTGATAATGCTAAAGCAGCTTTTAGGCATTCCATAAAGTCAGCCGATGCTATTTTTTGGGAGGTGATATAGAGTGTACTGTCGGCAGGGAGCTGAAAGGCTCTTGCAGGCGATTGGTCAAAATAAGCCATCGCTTCTGTGTAAATGGATAAGTCTATTAAGGCTGTTTTTAGTTGCATAGCCAGCTGTTCTTGACATTTTATTTGAAGCGATTCGAGCTTTAGAAAACTGGCGATTTGTAGGGTTGTTTTCATAAAGCGCTCTGAAAATAGTTCCCTGGGATAATCAGGTGCAGAGTCATTGATTAGGGGAAATGTTTCTTGGAAAGACGCTTCAGAGCTGTTGTCACCTAGACTCTCGGCCCATTTTGGGAAGGTGATGGTACGTTCAGCATGCTCTGCCCCTGTTTGTTGAAGTAAGGTGCGGAGCGTTTCACTTGATCTTATTAATTCAGGGTTGAGCATGATTGGTAAAGAGTCGCCTAATTTGGCGCGCCAAATAGGGGAAACCACCTTTCGCAGAGCTTCGATTTCATTGCTGCTATCTCGCGAAGATATATGCTCACTTTTAAGGCTACTCATGACATCAGCTCTTGACACAGGATAGTGTCCAGGAATTTGGATCTCGATGATCCGATCGAATGATTGTAAGGTGTTCTTAAGGTGTTCTCTAAAGTCATCTGATACCGCTTCTTGGGGGGTTACATAGAGTGTTTTAGTGCCAAAGAGCTTAAAGGCGGCTATCGGTGCGAGGCCGAAATATGACAAAGCTTCGGCATAAGCACTTAAATGTTGGTAAGGGGTAATTTCTTTCCCAAAGGCGTTTTCTTTCATTTCATCCTCGACCAAATAGCCTTTTTGAAGCAGGTTTTCATCCACCATGCTTGTATAGCAGGCTTGCATGGCTTCAAGGGCGCAAGAATTAATGAGAAAGTGTGCATTTGCTGTTTTCATTCCAGAACTTTCATTGATAGATTCATCCTCCAACCACGTCAATAGGTGTTTAAGCAAAGAAGGATCTTCTAATAGGCGTGGATTTTCTAATAGGAGGGACGGAAAAACAGGCGATGAAAAACAATAATCCAAGTTGATTTGGTTATGCTGCCGATTGGCTGCTTGCAGAATCCTAAGGAAGTTAAGAGGGGTGAGGGGTTCCATCCCTGTAGGGCGTTCCTTGGTTTTCGCAACCCGTCGGTGTTGGTTATCGGGTGCTTGTGGTTTTAGAACGTTGCTGCGAGCTAGTTTTGCCTTCACCTCACCGAGTAATTCATCATCTGTGATGCCCATCTGCTTAATGACATCTTCAAGGGGACGGTTCGAATTTTTCCCATAAAGAAGTGCTATTTGGCAGATCTCATTGATTTGGTCGGTTGGATAGGAGGGAAGGAGGGTGATAGCGTTAGTTCCTAGTTGCTTGGTTAGTGCCCTTTCATCGGCAATTTTCTTCTTTTTTTCGGCTTGTTGAATGATGAATGTTAGACAGGACAACAGCACATCGGCAATTCCAAGTTTTTTTGCCGCTTGCAAGAGGGTGGTCAAATTCTCCTCATTGATGTCGAGCTTGGTGAAATCTGCGGCATGGCTGTTGAGCAGATTGAAGAGGGCGAGGTCCATATCGGGCAGATCAACTGTGCGTGGGGCATGCGTCTGTTGTGTTAGCTGTTGGCGCAATAGGCTACTTTTGGCCACTAAAGACACGGAGGGCTGTATCGCTTGTTGCTGGACACCTGTTCGACAAACCATGGGAGTCACAATATCGAGCAATCGTGGCCATGGTTTGCTTTGCAGGATATGTTCCATGGAATCACGGGGAATGGGAGGATGCCCTAGGATTTCAATTGCTGCAAGTGGGCTTTGTGTTTTTAGAGACTGTAAGAATCGTTTGTAGACTTTGATTTCATTTTCGGGGGTTAATTCGCTAGGGGTTAGATAGATGGTATCTCCATGTTGTAGCGGGAGGCTCCATGCTTCATGGACCTGGAGCTGTTTGAGAGCGGTAGATAAGGGGGTATTCGATTCTTGGCAATAGTCTAGGATCATCTCTTTGACTACCCCGTATATTTTTTTGTGTAACTCTGAGTATTGCTTTTTGTTGAGGGGCTGCTGCATGGAGGGGAGGATTTGATCGGCGCTTAGCTTACAAAAGTCTTTGACGAAGTCGGTGTCTCCCCGCAAAGCGGGGTGTTCTTTCCTAAATTGCTCTAATTTGGCTAGCGTGGTGTCGCCTATATTTTGGGGGTGGGAAAAGGGACTAAGTACACTACTGATTTGATTGAAAGCGCGCCCTAGGAGCGAGGTTTTGGGGGTATTTTGCATTAGAGGCGAGAGAGCCGCTGCTGGCGTTGGGGAGGAAGCTAGGCGGTGGATCAAGGCTTTGGCATTTTCGTCATTTGGAGACAATGGAGATTGTAGCATAATAATATTTTTATTAAGTGTTTATTCAGTTTAATTATAGCATACGACTTAATAAAAACAAGTTGTGGTGAATGGTGTTTTTTATTTGTTATTTATAAAAGATACATATTAGCAGAGTTGTTAACACCTAAGTGAAGCGTAAGGTGTTGTAGCTTAGGCTTTAGCCTGAGCTTGTTTTGGCACGGCTTCAGCCTGCCACGCGCAGCGAGCGGTAGCGATGCATGACGCGCTCGGTGTCGTGGCCTCACGACTGTAGCACAAAAGTATTCTCCAATTAAGCCTCGGGCAATTGGGCAGCGTTCGTGAGGCCACGATACCGAGCGCGTCATGCATCGCTGCCGCTCGCTGCGCGTGGCAGGCTGAAGCCGTGCCAAAACAAGCTCAGACTAAAGTCTAAGCTACAAGTGTGAAGTATGTCTTGAACCAGTTGTTGGCGAGTGCTGCCGCTGCATCTAAGCAGCCAGGCTCTTCAAAGAGATGGGTGGCATGAGGAACAATTTCGATTTTCTTCGTGCAAACTAATCTGTCATACGCCGCTTTATTTAACTTGATCACCTCAAAATCATTGCCACCCACGATCAAGAGCGTGGGGGCCACGACTTGGTCCAAATAGGGCATGGCAAGATCAGGACGGCCGCCGCGCGAAACGACAGCCTTAATGTCTGCCCCCCTGGCTGCAGCGACCTGTAGGGTGGCAGCAGCGCCGGTGCTAGCCCCAAACAAGCCGATGGCAAGATCTTTTGTGTCGGCGTGTTTTTGGAGCCACTCAACGACGCTATTGAGGCGTTCTGCCAGCAGGTCGATGTCGAACCTGGTTTGGTAGACCTCATCCTCTTGGTGTGAAAGCAAGTCGATCAGCAGTGTGGCGAGTCCATTTTCATTCAAGATATTCGCCACGAAATTATTGCGTGGAGAAAACCGGGAGCTGCCGCTGCCGTGGGCAAAGAGCACCAAGCCTGTCGCCTGCGAAGGGATTTTGAGCATCCCTTCGATGGCGATAGGCCCCTGTTTTATTGAGATTAATTTTTCCATGCGGTTGCTTTCATCACTGGTTATATTCGACTTCTGTATTATCGATAAGTGGATGTTCTTCATTAAGCACAATTTTAGCAATCTCATCCTTACGCATGAATGCTACACCAGGATGCTGCTTGGCATATTGAATGAATTGATCGACGGCCTGCACCATGGCTGGCGTGCCTCCAATTCTGTCATGTAAGCTGACAGACATCATGCGGCAGTGATTCTTTCCCTCAGCATACAACTGGTCAAATTCCAACTTCAGTTGATTGAGGAATTGCTCTGCCGAAAAATGCCTCCCTTCAATCAAAACAATGTCATTGTTTCGCAAGGTATAAGGAATCACAGCAAATTTTTTCCCTCTCACCATCGTCACAAAAGGTTCATCCCGACTGACATCATCGATGTGATAGAGGAAGTCTAGATCTTGAAGGACTTTAAGGGTGTTTTTACTACGGCGAAGCCAGTTGGCATTATATCCAACGGCCCGCTTCCCCGTGATCTTTTCAACAGCATCCACACCATCTTTCACAAACTTTTTCTCATCTTCATATGATTTATCATATTGGTTATCCCAGCGCATACCATGCGCGGCAATTTCATGGCCCCGGTCAGCAATAGCCTTTGCTAAGTCCGGATTTTTAATTGCTGCCTCACCTACGATGTGGGAGGTGACCTTGATGTTATGCTTATCCCATAAATCGAGCATGCGCCATATGCCTTCCTTATAGCCATATGCAAACCATGTGCGGGCGGTGATATCTGGGTATTCCTTAGGTAAAGGCGCCCCTGAAAATGGACTCTCCGCCCCCTCTGGTTGCCCTCCAGCTTCAAATTGCATGGAGATAGAGATCACTAGCTGCTCTTGATTAGGCCAGCAAGAATTTGCATGCATGGCAGTTGAGCTGAATAGACCCATAAGAATTCCTCCTCCGATAAATGTTTTATTTAGAAACTTGTTTAACTTTGATTTTATTTCATTCATTTTCCATCCTAACTTTTGATTGTTTTGCACAGGTTAAAGCTCCCTGAGTTTGCGATGATCGGCTTTGCGATCGATCGGATAAAGGACTTTCGCCGGATCTAACGGCTGATACTCTCCTAACAATTCTCTAAATGCTTGATACTGTTCTAGCGAAATCTCGATAGGGGTGGCTACAATATTATAGCGGAGGCCATCTCTAAAGGCGTGTGTAGTCGATTTTAAGCTGCCCCAGCTATGATAAATAATCTCAGCGGATGAAAACCCTTTCATAAAGATATCGCGAAATAAAATTGTGGTGGGCACTTCAATCCCATCAGGTCCGATCTTCTCCACTCTTTCCAATTTATCTAAAATATTCTGAAAATCGGGATTAGCTGCTCCTAATGTGAGAGGAATTCCAATGGCCATATATTTGATTTTATCTTTATTTTTTCCAGTCACCCTTTTAAAAACCGAATGGACTTCTCCAACGACGTTTCGGCTAGG
>JABDFJ010000047.1 GCA_013286645.1 Chlamydiota bacterium
CACTATTAACAACTCAACAAAAATTTAAGATAGATTTCTAATGTAACCAATCGGTGTATTGCATCTTAAATAAAAAAAAAACTATAATAGATTTATAAGATACAACTTTATTCTTCGTTAAGGAGGAAAAGCATATGTCACCACTAGGTGGCGGGTTACCGCCCAACAGAGCAGCTTTTGAAAAACAATTAGATAATCCCGATCCCAAAGTGCGCTTAGCTTATGCGGCGCATACCATCAAAAGCATCGCCAAAATCGCAGCCACGGGAACACCCATCAGAGATGGAAGAATTATCGATCTATACAATTGTGCATTAACAGAATTGCACTACCAGTATGTACAACGTGAGGGTGGAAAAATACATCACTCACATAAGAGTACCAAAATTGTTCCGCAATCCATCAAGGATGATTTAGATGTCATATTAAACAATTTTACAGAGTTTGATAAGAAGCAACCTAGCGGAAGATGGACTAGACTTGATCAAAGTGCCCAGCAAGCAAACAAAATCTATACAGAATGCTTTATAGAAAAACATCAGTTCTCAGATAAGATCGACGTGCCTCCTCTACCAGCCACCGCCCCTCCTTTACCATCACCACCATCCGTAACTCGCCTAGGCTCTTCCTCTTCCCAATCCACTACCAGCACGTGGGCACCTAACTCTAGAAGCTCTACTCCTAGTGACCCAATGGATACAACTGAGACAATGGTTATGTCTTCTAAAACTAGTATTCTCAACTCTTCCTCATCCTCGACCCCCATGCGTTTGGATTCTCCAGCTCCTCCCGCTTCCGATAACTCGACAATAACAGATTCTAAGAGCGGCACACCACCCCCCTCTCCTAGCCCGCCCCCCCACCTTTAGACTCTTTGCACAAAAAGTCTGGGGCCTGATTTGGTCCTTGTAAATGTAACATGATGAGCAGGATAGACAGGATATACCTCGCAGCAAGGTACATCCTGTCCATCCTGCCCATCATGTTATTTTTTCTGACTTAAAACCCTTTAGCATCCTGTACCTGCAACTTATTTTTTGGCGTTGACAGTTTGAGCGTTTACCACGGCTTTGCGCGGAATTGATCCGTGATATAAGTGGAAATACTTATTTGTTCCCCCCGGATTTGCTTCGTATATCAGTTGACCAGGCAATTGTGTAGGGTCTATTTTCAAGATAACATAGTGAGGTGCCTGCGACCAATATTTATCGATAATGCGATCGAGTTGATCTTCGGTTGCCAAATGGATAAAGACCTCATCATCTTTGGTTAGGATAACGATATTTTGAGCTTGGCTTTGTTGCCAATTTTCTAGCGAAAGAACTTTATAGAGATATTGAGGAGTTTGTGTTTGCTGTTTTTCGACAGCCTCCATGGAGTGCTCGTTCGCATTTGTAGTCATGAATACTTCCCAACAAAGAATGAGCTGTAAACAAAACAATCTCATAGCGCTTTTATTCAACCTTTATGAAGCTATTTGGTATATAAAAGATCCATAGAACTAACATAAGGGCGCATTTTTGGATCTTGCGGATGCCCCCCGTTAGGCCCTCGTCCATATTGGGCCGGCTGATAAATAGCTTTAACGTTATTTGTATGCTTAAACTTACCACTTGATGTTTCAAATGCACTTAAAATATCATCACGAATGAAGAAGAGATTTACACCGTTAGCATTCGCGTACACTAACGAATATCCTTTGAATCTGCCTAAGTTATAAAGAGCGAGCAAGCTAGCACCAAAATAGTTAGTGCGATCCCATTTACCATAAGCATCATAGATTACGACTTTATCTTCATCAACGAGATGAGCTCCATTATATTCTATCACCACCACCCGAGGGTGGTATCCTTCAATAGCCTTCCATACATAAAAATCATTAAAATCGATATCGATCGATAAAAGATCGAATTCTTCTGGCACATGATATTTAGCAAATAAAGCATTGATATTTGCTGCTGTAATAAATTCTTGATACAGATTTATTTTAGGAATATTGTAAGAGCCATCCATCAACAGGCCTTGCCATCCAGCCTCTCGCAAATAGCGAGTATTGCATTGAACACCATCTTGCCCCCCGAATTCAACGTAATATTTGGAGGTGGTGCCAATGGATTGAAAAATCTTTTGGATGACGCCATCTTCTCCATTTTGGCTATAAACTTTAAATTCACTCTTAGAAAGATCTATAATTTCAGTGGCGTGCAAAGATGCTGAAATGACTCCCAACAATAACAACAGGCTGTAGCCAAAAGTTTGTTGTATAGAAACGATGACTTTCATCAGCCCCCTCCAAATAATACCGTGGTAGATCAGAAATCAAAAACATTTTATAACAAAATTCGCAAATTCCTAAAACAGTTATTTCAGTCATTAAAGCAGCACTTTCCAGTCCACTGTGCCAATCAAGATTCCAAGTACACAGCATCCATTTGCCGCCCAATTGATCTTTTCCTGATAGAGATATTTACCCCAGAGGTTGCAAATGATAATGATTGTGACAGAGAAAATCGGAAAAAGCAACGCGTGCTCAAAAGAGGTAGCAACTTCGGAGGACCAGATTAAAAAGAAAAATCCTGCGGCATAGGCCATGCTCCCGATCGCACCATACAGGGTTTCACAACGGCTAGGAAGTTGACTTTGTGTACTGAAGTAGATAACAATTTGCATCAACGCCGCTACGCAGAACACCACCGGCATGAACCACTGATTGTTGGCATCTATGCTAGCAAAAGGAATGAAGGGGGGATTTGCTCCTGGGAAGTTGATGATGAGCGCTCTCCATGCCACCAGGATAAGGAAAAGCATATGGGCTGTAAAAGATCCAAAGGTAAAAATGATCCAACGCATCTTATTTTGAGCTATATGTGCTCCCCATCCAGCCCAAAATAGGCCGATGATGACCAGGACTGAACCAATTGCATTAAATAGAGTATATGTGTAACCAAAAGAGGCTCCGAAAACAGCTACCATGACGAGGGAGGGCATCACAGTCGCAGAATTTAAAGCGGCAAAAGTCAAGCCTGGCGGCCCAAGCTCTAAGGCTTTGCCTAAAAAGAGCATCAAACTGCCAAGCATGAGACCTTCAATCATGGCGAAATATGCCATTGGAGTGCTCCAGGTGTAATCTCCGGTGCGCACAGGATTAAGCAAAATCGCAATGACGAAGGTCAATGAAAGCTGGATCATCAAATAGGCCTTGCTAGTGCCGCCAGAATCAATACTCCTACGCAAGCAAAAATTCGAGGCCGCAATGAACAATGCAGCCATGATCATCAGCTGTATACTCATGGTCCCCTTTTAAAAAATTTATGCAGTGGCGCGTCATCTTACACTTGAAGAGGCGTAAAGTGGAATGTGCATTCCTTCTCTGAAAATTGGGGCTATATGGTGATGCGGTTTTTCATTTTCCTCAACCCATAAATCATATTTTTGCTGTAAATTAAGCCATAATTGAGGGGTTGTATCAAAAGCTTCTGCTAAAGCAATTGCAATTGTTGGTGTAATACCAGCCCTGCCTGTTCGAATTTTAAATAGTGTATTACGAGCTACACCTAGATGATGAGCTAATTCTTGTAAGTTCAAATTTAGCGGCTTAATATAATGTTCTTCTAAAATTACTCCAGGATGAACTGGCTTTCTTTTTTTCATTTTCATAAATATTCTCCTAATGATAATCAACTAAGTCCACATCTATGACTTCACCATTTTCAAACCTAAAAATGATCACCCAATTTCCATTGACATGAACTGAGTAAAAACCTTTCAAATCGCCTTTCAATAGATGAAAATTAGAACCTGGGAAGTTCATATCTTTAGGCTCTGCAGCAGCATCTAAGCGATCTAGAATCAATTCAATCTTATTTGCTAACGCAGGTAAAATGCCCGATTTGCTTCCGTGATTAAAAAAATTCCTCAATCCTTTATGATTGAAAGTCCTAATTGTCATTCCAACAACCATCCATCTATAAACTTATTGTAACCTAAAAGGTTACATAATAGCAAAATGTGTTTTCATATAACGTTGTTTACTCCCAGCGATTGCGCGTTCACTCACAATCGCTGGCCTATTAAAGCTTCACACGGTTATTTATTCAGCTAGAATGCTTTCTGCTGGAAGCACTCCTTTATCGAGAATGTAGCTGGTCACTAATACAGCAGGAGTCATATCAAAGGCCGGATTAAACACCGGCGCATGGCGCGGGCTCCAAGTCAGACTTCCAAAGCCTCTGACTTCATGTGCAGCGCGCTCTTCAATTTGAATGGCTTCGCCATTGGGACATTGCGCATCGATCGTTGTGTAAGGCGCCACCACATGGAAAGGGATCCCATGGTGCTTAGCAAGCACAGCTACAGAGTAGGTGCCGATTTTATTCGCAAAGTCGCCATTGGCGGCAATGCGATCAGCCCCTACTAACACGCGATCAACTTTTCCTGCCCGCATCAATGAAGCTGCCATATTGTCACAGATGAGAGTATAGGGAATCCCGTTTTGCTCCAGTTCCCAAGCGGTCAATCTGCCTCCTTGTAGTAAAGGGCGCGTTTCACAAGCATAGACATGGATGTTTTTCCCTTGTTGGTGAGCTTTTTTGATCACCCCAAGGGCTGTTCCTATGCCAGCCGTAGCTAGACCACCCGTATTGCAGTAGGTCAAGATGTTCTCTTCAGGCTGTACAAGTGCAGCGCCTGCTGTGGCCATGGCTTCACAAAGAGCAATATCTTCTTTGAAAATAGCTTCGGCAGTACTAATCACATCACTTGGGGAATTATTTCTGATAGGCACCAAAATGCGATCGATATCGTTCATTAAATTAACAGCCGTGGGGCGCGCCTGCCGCAATAATAAGGCAGCCTTTTCCATTTCTGAGGCAGAAGCCCCTTTCTCAGCGAGTTGTGCTACAGATAGAACTGCGGCTACCCCAATTAAAGGGGCTCCACGCACTTTGAGGGCTTTAATGATATCCACCATCTCTTCTGGTGTTTGGGATTTTATCCAGATCTCCTCGGTCGGTAGAAGTTGTTGATCTAGTACCCAAAGGTCACCATTGTGGTAGTGGATAGCTAAGCTATCCAACGTCAAAGCTTGTAATGATGAGGCTGTAATCACAAGAAGAGTGCACAGGCGCGCTAACATAGGAATGTCTCCAGTTAATAAAGTTATGAGATAGCAAATTTTAATTAGAAAGGAGAATAAGTCAAATCTTATTGTGAATTTTACAAAGAAAATCAATTTTTCAATACGAATTAAAAACAAACAAATTTATTAATATTTACAAAAAACAACAAAAACACAATATTATCAAAAACAAAAAAAACAAACTCAAAAACATAGTTAAATTAAATTTTTAAACAAAAGTTATTATGCCGATTAGTATCTCTCAACCAAATACAGATTTTGCCTGCACAAATCCAATGTTACAATCCCCTTCTCCTCAGAAAGCAGGATACGATTACCCCACACCAGCAAATATAGTTTCGAATGGAAATGCTGGAACGCGTGCGTCACTATCCCCTGAAAAGGCCCGACCTCCGACACGCATTGATCGTGATGGTGAACCTTTTTGTAAAATTTGCCGTCTTCCTATTCCACAAGGAATTCTGCCTGCCGCCTTATCTGCACCAAATGTTCCAACAATGTCGATGAAGTCTATAATGGAGGATTATGATCGATTAATTATGACCCATCCAGCTGATTTATACCTCAAAGTTTTCAGAGACGCTCAGAAAGCGATGAAAGTTAGCTTTTCCCCCTGAACAATCCTATGATCCTTGAACTTATTGTACATGTTCACGCAAAGGCGTCAACTTAAGGGAATGGACTACATGGACTACATGGACTGAATGGACGGAGTGGACAGCTTTCTTGTCCACTTTTTGTCCATAAAGTCCACTCCGTCCATCCAGTCCATGTAGTCCATGTCCAATTGTTTTTTTCACAGTTTTTGCATGGCAATAATTTCCTTAAGTTGACGCCATTCGTGAACATGTACAACTTACTTATTGTAATATAAATATTTTTACAATTATTATTATATTATCTAATTAACACAAAAAACATATGTTAATAAGGAGATAATATGTCAATGCATGGTATAGGAGCAACACCAAGAGACGGAGCAGCTGACATGCATACCGTCGCAAAAAAATCCTCAATAGACTCCAAGAATGGACTCCCGGATGCGGCAATAGATAAAACATCACAGCCACTAGCGGGCTTAACTCCCCTAACTACTCGTTGGGAAGCGCGTGTGCCTTTGCGTTCCCATGCATGGACATCGTTGCATTTTGTAAAAGATTATATTTTAGCCACCATACAATACCTCTTTCAACGCTTTTGTTCCCCTGAAAAACTACGGGCGCAAGAGCAGTTAAGTGTCACGCATTTAGACCGTTACATGGAAGCTTTTAATAAAAGCGATAATGGAGCTGTCTTTCTTTCGCCGAATTTTTCCATGCTTGAAGAAAATGGGAATAATTGGAATATGCCTGCAGGAACCTCAAAAGAGAGTTATTTTGTGCGTTTAATGAAAAATTTTCAAAGCAATAATCCAAATCTAGACTTACCTCAAAATTTCTGGGAATCACCAGGAGCCTTGCGAGAGGCTCTGGCTAAATCAAATAAGACAATATTAGCCCTCCCTATAAATCTGAGTACTGGAGTAGGGCGACATTGGACAGTCGTGCACTTTAACTTTAAAGACAACACGATTTCGTATTTAGATAGTAAACATCCAAATAAACAGGCAGATAAAGTCAACGCAAGACTTGAACAAGCTCTTCAATGGATAAACGCAATGGATGGGGAACAAAAGTGGGAAATTAAACGCCCCGTTAACGGCAACAGCCAACCTTCAATATTGACTGGTAGCCACCAAAAAGACTTTTGGAATTGTGGTATTTTTGCTTTGCATTTCACCGCCTTGGCGGGTAGAGGCAAAACATATGCTGAAATTGAGCAAACGCCTTTCAACGAAATGTATCGCGAAATAGCAGGGCGCCGCTTAGAAGTCATGAATTGTGTGAATCAGAGCATGCAACAATAAGAGGCCAATTTGAGGCGCCATTTGTTTGCATTTCATGCCTTAATCTGCTAACATGGTCTCCTTCAAACAGTTAAGGAGACTTTCATGCAAGCAATTTCCCATCCAACGCAAGCCATACACCCTAGCTGGTACCCGTCGTCAGCTAAAAGCGTCACCACCCTTTCAGAAAAGGTCTACACGATTTATTTTCAAGCAGTTAAAAACTTCATCGACCTCACGACGCGCATGCATGCTAGACCTTTTGGCTTAGTTGCAGGCACCTTATTACTCGAATTTGCCCCTGCCATGAAATCCACCATCCGCCGCCTATGCTACCATAAAGAACCCACACACTATGGTTTTAATCAATTCACCCCAGAACACCAAGGCAAATCCCCTGCGATCCTACTACACGGAAGAATGGGAAAATGGCAAGATGTGGCAGCATTGGCTGAAGAACTAAAAAAAGCTCATATCCCTGTCTTTTTATTAAATGTGAAACGCTCAGAGTGTATCTCCGAACAAGAACGCACCAACATCAATAACGAAATCACACGCATTCAAAACCTATACACAGCTACCTTCCAAGAACAAGCCCCTGCTGTTGATCTGATAGGGCATTCCTTTGGTGGAGACCTCTCCTTTAGCACTTCATTCTCAATAGATAGCACAACCATCGACGACAGCCAGCCTGAAATCTTGCGACGCGATCGTTTTCAAATCATGGAAGGGAAAAATCCTACAGCCAACCCTCTCGTAGGCAAAGTCATCACCATCGGCATGCCCTCAGATGCTAAGGAAGTGGCATGGGCCAAGGCAGCAGGCACAGCCCATCAGTTATATAATGTGGTGGCTAAGTATGATGCAATTGTCAGAGATAAAGTGAGCGCGCTTGGCGACGAATTCCCACAAAACGTGCTAGAGGTAAATGCTGGGCACCTCGGTATCCTAAACACCACGACCTACAAGCACATTGTAAAGTGGTTGTCACAAGGCGAAGCCTCGTAGCTTAGGCTTTAGCCTGAGCTCGTTTTGGCAGGCTTCAGCCTGCCACGCGCAGCGAGCGGCAGCGATGCATGACGCGCTCGGTGTCGTGGCCTACAATTGTAGCACAAAAATATCCACCGCTTAAGCCTCGGACAATTAGGTAACGTTCGTGAGACCCAGACACCAGGCCGTCATGCATCGCTGCCGCTCGCTGCGCGTGGCAGGCTGAAGAGGTAATTCCGTAATTAAAACGCCCCATATTTTGGGCCTTTTTTGGGCCATTAGCCTATCCTTCCTTGGTAATATTCACTAATATTGCCTGCGGAATGATCGACTAATGGCCCAAATCACCAAGATAGGGATCCAGTATGCGTAAAAAATGCCCTAAAATCTGGGGCGTTTTAATTACGGAATTACCTCTAAAGCCTGCCAAAACGAGCTCAGGCTAAAGCATAAGCTACAAGGCTTCGCCTAGGCAGCCTGAGAGGTCGGTAGACTTTTTAGTTGCATCATAGGCCCCATTGCCGTCAGTAGAGCATGGCGTGCCTCACGGCGTTTGCACACTTCATCCTCCTGACAAATGGTATCATTTACTGTAACATCCACCATTGCTTGCGTGATCATGTTATCATCTGTCATGGCACGCTTTGTGGAAAGCGTGTTCAACATTTTGAATAGACCGCGACCTGTAATTCCTTCTGCGCGCTTAGCTATCTCTAACACTTGCTCATCACTAAAATACTTTTCGATTTCCTTTGGCGAGAAGAACTGCGGTAAGTAGGATTTGATAATGCCAAAACGCTCTTGCTCAGCAGGCGGACCAATAAAAATCTTATGGTCCATACGGCTAAGAACAGCCTCATCCAAATCTTCCACGCGGTTGGTAGAAAGAATCATCATGAATTTTTTGCTTTGTGTCCCTGTGCGGTTCAGCAACGCATTTTGCAGCTCTAAAAGCTCTGCAGATGGCAATGACGAACGGTCGCGACAAAGGCTTTCTGCTTCATCGATGAAAAAGATCCACGGACGTGAAGACCAAGGGCGCCATGAAGTTTCCATTTTATCAAGCAGCTTATTGAGTTCTGTCACATGCTCACCGCGCTTAATATACTGCGCTAAGTCGCCACCGGACATCTTCACATAACTTAAGCCGGATTCCTTAGCAATTTTTTCACTGATCATCGTTTTACCAGTACCACCAGGGCCATAAAAAAGCACGTTCTGGAAATACCCTCCATGGCGATGAATATTTTTTACAGCTGAAGAAATTTCGGTGATGCGGCGCTCTAGCTCAGCATTATAGATCGGCTTTGGTGCCGCAGTACTCACGCGGCTGAAGATGTTGGTCAAAGGAGTGAGCATCGTCTTTTGCACAACATTGGTCGCTAGCTTAGGCCTACCAATCGTGTGCTTGGCGTTGTAATAAATGTAACCAACCAACAAGGGAGTAGCTACTAAAGCCGCAGTTGCTGCTAGTAGATAAGGCAATTGATGAAACATAAATTCATTGCGCAATTTGCTAGACAAATTCGTGCTGGCTTCTGCCAAACTATCTCCTAAACGCAATGAAAATCCATCAAAGACGGTATTCAACCTTTCAGCAAGGATTTCTACACGATTATTCAGATCCAGTCCCTTTTCGAACTGATCTACAAATTTTTTGACAACATCTTCCGTCTTCATGTTTTTCACGAAGCTCTGTGCTGCCTCAGAGGCCTTGGCTGCCGCATCTGCTGCCAAAGCGTTAGGGTCTAGATTAATCGATTTGATGAACCCTTCCCCTTCCCTTTTGACATAATCGCCCAATTGCTTCCCGAGATCAGCCTGACGCACCTCTGACATGGCGGCTTTGATTTGCTGGCCTAAATCACTAGAGACATCTTTAGCAACTTTCTTTGCTGTCTCACCAACTGTGTCACCAACTTGTTTAATCAAATCTCCCGTCACCCCTGAAACGACACCACCCGAAACAGCGCGTGCTGTCCCTTGGATAGCATTAAAGGCTACATCGGATGTCGTTTTCACAACAGTAGAGGCACTAGATTTCAAGAAACCGCCCACACCAGCCATGCCATTCCATAGCGCATCAGAGGCGGCTTCATACAGAGATTGCTCTGGTTGTAAACCACTTGGTTCGTAGATCTCTATTCCCATGCTCATGAAAAAACCGCCTAAATAAAATTAAACTAAACATTAATTATAAACCAATCTTTTAATATAATACAACACAAAACAACACTAAACACTACTATCTTTACAACAATTTTGATAAATTAAATAAAGAAAAATGGACTGAATGGACTGAATGGACTGAATGGACTGAATGCACTGAATGCACTGAATGGACTGGATGGACTGGATGGACTGGATGGACTGAATGGACAAGAAAACTGTCCATTCAGTTCATGCTGGCCGCAGGCTTCTAACTTAGCCTTTAGCCTTTCACTAGATGGTCAACATTGGGTTGGTAGTCGCTGTTTTCCAACGACCACTGTGTCCATGTTTTGGCAAAATTCGTGGCTTTATTCTCTTGAGCATAGCGGTGGAAACGGGCTAAAAGGACAACCCATTGTTTTTTAGACCCTTTTTCATTTGACCAGGTGGGGTCTTTAGGTGTGATGTCCAACAAGTCCGAGCCGCCGATCACCCTTTGGCGTTTGACGATATCTTCCATGCTTACGTTGTCGGCATTATGCAGCATATCGAATAACGTCATAAACAGCGTTGTGCGACTTTTACCTTTTTTGCAATGGAAATGATACCAGGTGTCACCCGGCATCTGGCGCATATAGTCGATGAAGCGATCGATATCGTCGTCAGAGGCTTCTGAGAAGCGCTTCGTGCCTATGAGCAAATATTCAGCTCCCAGTCTTGTTACCAGCTCTTCAGGCGTTTCTACTTGTTCAGGAGCCAACAACAGATTAAAACGATCGTCAAAATCATTTTTAGGATACTTCGTATCGATGCCGTGCGCGACGATCCCTTGGCGTGCAAGAATCATCTGTTTGAGAGCTTTTTCTGAAGCTTTGATCTCATCAGGTGTGCGCGGATTGAGCAAGGCGTCTTTAGATTCAAAACTACTGATATTCAAGCCATTTACAAAGAGATGATCATCGTGCCGCAAATCGACCACCACGATGCTCGAAGCACGTTTCTTTAGTTTTTCGATAAGCAAAGTAATGCCCACTTGACTATATTGACAGCTAGCTGAAGCATACATTGTCTCTAATCCGACTTTGTTAAACACAACATTCTTATCCAACCATAAGTCTTGTGTTGAACGGAAGTTTTGCACTCTCAACTTCGCTTCATTGGCCGTGTTCACAACAAGCGTGATAGCTTGCTCTTCGTCACTTACTGGCAAGCCGGATTCGACCGTGGTGAATTTATAGTAATCGCCAAGCACGACTGGCTGTGGAGTAGGTAAGTTAACTTCGCGCGACCATTGAGTCCATGTTTTAGCAAAATTCGTGGATTTATTCGCTTTAACATAAGCGTGGAAGTGATATAGAAATTGTTTCCATCCACGCTTAAACGAGTGATCCCAAGCTGTTTTTTCAGGTAATCCATAAAGATCCGCCCCGCCTAAGCCTAAAGGTCCTTGACGCTTAATAATTTTTGCCGCGGACACCCGATCTGCATTGCGCATCATGTCATACATGGCCATGAATAGTGTCGTTCGACTTTGTCCTTTCTTGCAGTGTACGTGCACCCACTCATCCGCTGGTAGACCTTTTACGAAATTGACAAACATATCCACATGTTCATCTTCCATATTGCCAAACTTTCTATCAGGAATGCGGTAGTAACCAAGTCCTTTTTCTTCAGCTAGCTGTTTTTCGGTAAAAGCTCTTTTCACTGCAATGTTGATGCGATACAACACCTTATGCGAATCTGAAGGTGCGTAGGTATCACTGGTGCCATAGATGCTAAATATCGGCTGTTGCATGATATCAGCCATCAACTGATCTTCTGAAATCTCGATCTCTTCAACCGTGCGATTGCCTCTTGGATCTTCCCCCGTCCACCATGGCATCGGCATAATCAAACTAAAAGCTGTAGCTCCCTTGCCTTCCATAGGCTCCACAAAGCCCCCATCTTCTTGACGCACGTTCAAGAGTGTAATATGCTTACTATCTATGCGTTTAATCAGGGCATCAAGACCACGCTCAGAAAATTGGGCACTGCCCGATAGCTTGAGATCGCCTAATCCTTCGTAATTTAAATTTGCATCCTGTGGTAGTGTGATGACTTTGGACATACGAAAGACACCTGGAAGAACATCTGTTTCATCGATGGAATTAATGGTAGGCAAGCCTCTGGCAAGCATCTGTTCTTGATAGCTCACTTCGGCTGTCATCGGTAGTATCGAATTTAAAAATATCCCCAAAGTAAATACGAATAAACCCTGTTTCATGCAATCCTCATTATTGAATTAACGTATTAGACTACAACAAAACGAAATACGTTAATATATAATTAAGTAATTGTCAATACACTTTGAAGACAACCTTAATAACTACAATGAAGATTTAAAAACTAATTGCATTTATTTCCTCTGCGGCGCCCATCTTACCAGCTCTGAGGGCGCTTCTATATTTAGAGCCCCTAAAGCTTTCGTAAACACTGTTTCAAGCTCAACGAGAAGTTCCTTAGCCTTTGCTTGCTTATCAGGAGTTAATTCCACATTTTCTGGATATTCAACTTTAAACACTCTCAGTATGTAATCACTTTCAAGCGTGTGTGCTCTGGCTGCATATAATTGCCCCAAAACCTTGCTGTACGCACCCCAACCTCTTAAAATTTTAGACGGAATTGCTTTAATATCGTTTGAGAGGTTTTGAATAGTGGAATTTGCAATCTCTACTGAAACAATAACATACTGAATGTCTAGCATGGATAGCTCTGGATCCAAATGGAAGTCACGAGACAGATCTGAGAGTTTCTCTTTGATTGTATCAAGAGTGAAGCTCAAAGCTTGTTTCGCTTTCTTTAAGAAATAAGACATATCCATCTGTCGGTTTAACAACAAATCGAGAATCATAGAAAATTCGATTTCAAGACTTGCCAGCAACTTTTGAGTCAATTTCAATTTTGGCTCATCATCTGCTAAGCAAGCGTCGTTGATTTCTTCATAGATCATTCTTTTGTTGTTTTGAAAGTAAGCCACCACTTGCTGCATCACATCTTGGGCTGTGTTATACGCTATTAGAATCTTGTCAAATCTACAGTTATTTTTTACCGTTTCTTTAGGAATAGCTTCGCAAGCTTGATGCAACATTTTAAAACTATTTTCACTCTCATTTATGTCTCTTTCAACAAGTTCGATTTTATTAGTGAGCTGCTGGGAAGCGAGCTTAGGTATATCTGACAACGCTTCTTTAATTTCTCCCTGAGTATCTTTGACAGTTTTGTATGTCGCTTTCGCCTTTGCGTCGAGAGATCTCAGTCGAAATCGCAGCAGCTTCTCTTCTTCATCTACGATCTTCATTGGCTTAATTGAGATTGGATCCGCAATGGTCGCCAGCTTACCCTGCTTCGGCAAGATAACCAAATTTGTTATTTTATTCATGGCGGCTTGCAGTTGATCCAGCACAGATCTAAGGGGAGCTACCTTTTCGTCTTTTTTAGTCTCAGATAAAATTTCACTATCATCATCCCAACTTATGTCAAGCTCATCCAGCTGTTCTTCAGCCCGCACTATGAGATCTTGAATCTCTTTCAAATGGAGTGAAATCTTTCCTTGGGGGACACGAAAGATTTCATAGATGGTTTCATTTTGTATAAACCAGCAAAGGGGTTCTTGAAAGGCATAGGAAGCATCCTGATAGGTGTCTAAAGATAGCCTTTGAAAGAATATTTGCGTACTTTGATAAGCGTTTTTGACCGCTGTCATAAGCTCATCTATGAGAGGATGAAGGTGTGTGGCGTGCCTGTTAGAGAGAGTAGGGCATCTAGGCGTCTCCAGATTTGGAGACAATGTCAATGCAGCTAGCGATGTGAGGCTATCTGTGGGAGTCACAGGAGCACTTTGCGCAGAGGCTACCAGACTTCCGTCCTCCACAGGGGAAATCGTCGTGGGTGGTATGGGCAACGATGACATAGAAACAGTTCGATGCATAGCCAACTCATGATATTCTTTAGATGAGATCTTTTTATTATATACCGAACGTGACTCAAAATTTGGCATTTCCAGCTGCGCGAAAATCCCCGCGGATCAAATATCGCAAGCGACCCAATATTAAGTCAATATGGGGTCGCTTACGATATTTGATCCCCGGGGTTTTGGCGCGCTCGAAATGCCAACTTTTGAATCACGTTCGGTATACAGGCATTTATAAATCTAGTGCACTTAAAGCATATGTGAAAGCTGTATCAAGTTCGACTAGTAGTTCCTTGGCTCTTGCTAGCTTATCAGAAGTTAATTCCACGTTTTCTGGATACTCAGTACTCAGCATTGTGATTGTGTCATCGCTCTCAATAGCATGTGCCCCGGCAAAATATAATTTACTCAAAACAGCTTCGTATGTATTCAAATCATTTACAGGCATGTCCGAAATTGTTTTGATTTGGTTTGACAAGTCATTAAAAATGGACTTTGCAATCTCTACTGAAACAATAATATGCTGAAGGTCTAACATGAATAGCTTTGGATGGGGGCCTTTAGAGAGGTTAGACAATGCCACTTTGATTTTATCTAAAGTAGAACGAAGAGGTTGCTGGGCCTTCTTTAAAAAATAAGACATTTCTATAGGCTGGTCTAATATCAAATTGAGAGCCATAGCAAATTCGATCTCAAGATTTACTAGCAATCCCTGCGTCAATTTCAGGTTTGGCTCTTCACCTGCTAAGTAGGGGCCCTTGATCTCTTCACACACTATTTTTTTATGATTTTGAAAGGAAGTCACCTCTTGCTGCACCACCTCTTTGACTTTATTAAGCACAACTACAAGCCTTGAAAATTGGTTAGTTATCGCTATTTTCTGAGGAATGGCTGCTAGAGCTTGCTGCAGCATTTTAAAGCCAGCTTCAATCTTCCTCATATTCCCCGCAATAAGCTCGATTTTATTCATTAATTGCTGAGAAGCGAACTTAGATAAATTTGACAACACCTCTTCAATTTCTCGATGAGCATCACTTAAGGTTTTATGTACCGCTCTTATCTTAGCAGCTAGCAATAGCAGTCGCGATCGTTGTGATTTCTCCTCTTCACTTATAGCCAAATTTATTGGCTCGATGACAATAGGGGGTGGAATGGTCGCCAGCTTGCTCATCTTAGGAGAGGGAATGGTCTCCAGAGTGCTCACCTTCGGCAAGATGGGCAACTTTTCGATTTTATTCATAGCGGCTTGCAGTTGATCCATCACAGATTTATAGGCCGCTGTCATTCTGTCTTTTTCAGCCTCAGATAAAATTTTATTATCATCATCCCAACCTGTGTCAAGCTCATTGAATTGTTCCCTAGCCTTCTCTAATATACATTTAATCTCTTTCAAAAGGAGTGAAATATTTTCTTGGGGGGCGCAGAAGCTTTGATTGGGGGTTTCATTTTGTTTAAACCAGCGAAGAGCCTCATCGAGGTCGGAAGAAACCTCCAACCAATAATCTGAAAAAGTTTCTGAAAATAGCTCTGGAAAGCAATCTTGCGTACTTTGATAAACTTGATTGACCGCTGTCATAAGTTCTTCAACAGGGGGACTCAGATATTCGACCTGCCTGTTAGACAAGGGCGTGCAACTCGGCGTTTCTGGGCTTGGGGACAATGTCAATGCAGCTAGCGACGTGAGGCTGTCACAGGGACTCACAGGAGCACTTTGAGAAGATGCTACCAGACTCGCGTCCTCCGCAAGGGAAATCGTAGTGGGCGGCATCGATAACAATGACATAGACACAGTTCTACGCATAGCCAACTCATGATATTCTGTGGATGAGATCACTTGATGATAACGACTAAGTTGTTTATTTCTCCCTCTCCTATAAACAAAAAGGCCGAGTAAAACCAGCGCCAAAACGCTAGCTTTTCTCGGCCTTAGTTACCACTTAAAACAATTTATCCTGTTCCAGGGACACCAGTGGCAGGTTTTGCATGACCTCCAGGAGTTGGCTTTACCGGTGCTCCAGGGGCTGGCTTTGCAGCTGCTCCAGGAACAGGCTTAGCAGGCGCTCCTGGCGCTAGTCTAGCAGGTGCTCCAGTTGGTTTTGCAGGCACACCAGGACCTCCAAGAGGAGGTTTTACCACAGGCTGCGGCTGATTAGGTTTTCCTGGTTTTCCATTTTTATTTTTGGGTGGTGGACATTGAATTCTCACTCCATTCCAAATTTTGGATAATGGCACTTGTCCTTTATCCCCCCAAACACCTTTGAAGGAGGCCCATTTTTCAGTGAAGGCAAACTGGAACGGTCCTGATTTGAGTGGCTTATTCCCTTTGGCAGGTTTTACCCACACTCCGACCAAGATATTGTCTTTAAGTTTACCTATGATATTGTTGCGACCATAGTAATTGAACGTACCGGTGACTGTTGAGTCTTTGATATATAGACGCATCAGACCCCAGTTTGTTTGGTAGCATCCAGCAATGGTATTGGGCTTAGCAGCGATGGTGATATGCTGCTGTAGAATTGGTGGCTCGATAATATAAGTATTAGAGGCTGGATTGCCATAGTAGTCTCCCCAATTGGAATCGGCACCCCAATCGATGATGCCACCTCCAAAATCAATACCAACGCCATTTACATTGATTCCCAATCCAGTCAGGATATCGATAATGCGTTGGAATATGATAAGAGGCGTTGGTGTCGGTGTAGGAGTTGGTGTTGGCGTTGGTGTTGGTGTTGGTGTTGGTGTAGGAGTTGGAGTTGGTGTAGGAGTTGGTGTGGGTGTAGGTGTAGGCGTAGGGGTTGGTGTAGGCGTAGGAGTTGGTGTGGGAGTAGGAGTTGGCCCAGCAGGAAGTGGGGGGGCTGGTGGAGCGGGAGGAGGTGGTGGTGGTGGGGCTGGTTGCGCTGGAGGTTGGACCGTCACATTAATTGTTTGTGGTTGCGAGTACAACCCGTTGCTACATTGCATCACAACCGTAATGACAGTTGTGCCTGGTGTCGTGGCCTTGGTAGTGAAGTCTGGCCCATTGACCGTCCAGTTAGGATCATTATTAGTCTGCCAATAGACAGCTGTAGGATTGCACGAAGGATTCGTTAATTTAATATGGATGGTACCTCCAACGGGAACCACAGGCGTTACATTGATCAGTGTGAAAGTAGGTGGAGGCGTGATGGGAACGGAAGGTGTAGCAGGAACGGGTGTTGTTGGAGTGACATAGGTTGGTGTCGTATAGGTAGGTGTATGATAGTGCTGAGGATAATAATTCGGATAACTGTTGCCTGAAGGTGGGTAATAGTTAGGATAGACAGTTCCCCCACTCCAGCCACCACCGCCATGGCCACCGCTCCAGCCACCGCCGCCGTGACCTCCGCTCCAGCCGCCGCCGCCGTGGCCACCGCCACCACCATGGCCGCCGCCACCGCCGTGACCTCCGCCCATATTGCCAGATGCAACGTCGCCATCACTAGCACTAACGCTAGCTGTCAGAGGTTGATTTGTCCCTTTTTGATTCTGCATTTGTCCTGTGCTTGGCACAGCATTTCCATCCGCAGAAATAAACAGAGGAATCGAGAGGAAGAACAAGCTCGTCCCCACTAAATATCGCAATTTCCGACTCATAAACGCTCCTATATAGGGTATTTTATTTACCAATTATAATCCTGCTCATAGCCTAACTCGATAAGCATATCGCCCATTAGCTCTTTAAAACGGGTTTTATGCTCTTCATTGAAATAATCTTTCCAAGTCCCAGCTTTGCCTTTAGAAAACACGGTGCCTACACCAAATGACTCGTCAAAAATACTCAATAGCTCTTCATCAGATATATCGATATACAAAGCATCGGCTATTTTTCTTAACTCTGCCAATTGTTCCGTTTCGGAGTATGTTCCTCCTCTAGGACCTAAAAGAGCTTCAAACCGCAACGCACAACTGATGGGTGATTTCTTCCAAGCCAGAAACATATTCATGGTCTCTAAAACAGAATAATAGGTAGCTGTGCCATTGAGGATGTAATCAATTTTTTGATTATTATCTAACGCTAAAAATGTGCGATCACCCATGGGCTGCCCAAAGATATCAACACCAGAAATCGCGGGATGTTTGATCACAGAAACGATCCAATCTCTGGGGTCTCGAATTAAAAAGAACACCATACAATCGCGCTGTTTTAAGGTGTTTTCCATCTCTACGGAAAAAGGGGCGTGTGTCACAATAAAATCGTTATTAGTGAGTAAGTCATCTAACACAGAAATAAAGGTGTTTTTGTGAATCGGTTGATTTAGCCAATAGGGTTGGACAACTTCAGGCAACAACATCAGCTGACTGAGCATTTTCTTGTCGTAGATATAATTCTTTGGAAAAGTAATTTCCTTCGACCAATAAGAGACAGAATTTTGGCCTGTCAGATGTTCCAGAAAAGGTCGCATGAAATGCGTGCCAGTCTTTGGCATGGTGAACAAAACAAACTCTTCAGGGATTCTATCAGAGAAATAAGAAGAGCGGACTGAGGAAGGCTCTTGCGAAAGATTTTCTTGATAGAGTTTGGCATAGAAAAACGCCGCCGAGAACCACCCGAGCCCAAACGCGAATACGATAGAGACAGCTAAAAGAAGCTTGTTTTTCACAGAAATTGACCTCATAGTCACATCACTCTAAATGACAACTATGAGCATCAACCCTTTTTTTTAAAAGAAATAATTACACAATATTTGACATGATCGACCACTGAGGTCTCTAAGAAAATATCAAAGAATTGAGGTTACGCAAGAAATGGAATCAAGTTTTAAGACTCAACAGGTCATTAATATCCCAATCAAAATGCGTTAATGTTAAGGGGATCTTTTCATGCCCCTCTTGGAGAACACCTTTATCCCACTCCCCTCTGATAAGCACCATATCACCTCGTGAGATAAACACTCCCTTTCCGTGATACAGGTCATCTTCCCATTCTCCTTGATACATGCGCCAAGTATCTGGCTTAAGCTGCGGATTTGAACGATCTAAATAATAATAGGTACCATTGCCACTTTTTTGATGGTTATACCACCCACCTTCATAAATGCCATCAAGAGTTTTGAGCTTTCCTTGACCTTGGCGTTCCCCTTTATAAACCGTCCCCTCGAAAATTTCATTTGGCACACACATGCAAGTGACTGTCCCGTCACCACAACCACATCCACCACTTGCTGGTGAAGCTTCCGGAATTGTAGACATAGGCGTTAATTGAGCAAACGTGCGCTGCCTTTTGGCGGGATGGGCTTGCCCAACAACCTGCAAGGAGTCTGCAAGTCTACGTTGCACGAAAACAGGTCGATTAGGGGGTGGTGGCATACTGTTGATTTGTAATGCGTTGACTTGTTGAGGAGAAAGTGGCGAGAGAGGGATCCGCGCAGAAGCAGTGGAACCAGGAGTAAGCTTAGTAAATCGTCCTGTTGACTTCCTAGGAGTGCTAGGCGGATTAGGTCCTCGACATGGGGAAAGCGAAGAAGAGGAAGCTGGGCTTAATAAATTGCCATAACCATTTTGTTCAACAAGTAACATACAAGACCTATC
>JABDFJ010000048.1 GCA_013286645.1 Chlamydiota bacterium
TATATTCATGTCTTCAATAGCTCCTTTCATCACAATTTTGTTTCCCGGTTTCATCTTTTGGTTCATTTCATCGACGATCGTACTGATTTCGGATGCTGTGCTACCTAAATCCCTACTATCGACGTTTGCAAAAACATCGAAAACAGGTTGCACATTGAGGTGAGTGGCTACCGCCACACCCAAGCGCCGCTCTAGTTTGACTAGATTATCTAAGAGTGGGGAGGAGGATTTGATCTCCGGACTAGATACTGGCATATTCAGGAACTGCTCTACACTATTTAGGCGATATTTTGGATATTGCACAGCGATCAAATAGGGGATACCTGATTTGCGATCTAACCAGAAATTCGGTGTTACCTGGGTGCTTGTGCTATAGGTGACAAGAATATCGTTCATCACATTGTGTTGATTGATGCCCTTTTGGGCTAAAAGGGTCCGATTGACATCCAAATAAAGTTCGGGTTGATCACGATATTGATGGAGATGCACATCGACAGCCCCAGGAACATTTGAAATGCGTTGCTTGAGCTCATTGGCTATCGTGAAGTTTTCTGTCTTATCGTGGCCGATGACGCGGATATCGATAGGGGAGGGTAAGCCAAAGTTGAGAATTTGGTTAATCATCCCCGCAGGTTGAAAGTAGAAGATAAGATTTGGGAAATGGTTATTCAGATGTGCGCGTAGAAGTTGAATGTATTTTACGGTTGGAACATTGCTTTCATGGTTAAGAGAAATTAGAATTTCCCCATCAGAAGGTCCAATGGTAGCATTATCGCGATATGCCAAGCTCGTCGCTTCCGGTGGTAATCCAATATTATCAAGCATTGAGCTGATATCACTTTCGGGGATGATTTTTTTTATTTCTGCTTCAACAGCATCAAAAATCTGTTCTGTTACCTCTAAGCGTGTACCAGTAGGTGCCTTTACATGGAGGCGAATATGATGCGAATCGATTTTAGGAAAAAAGTCGCGTCCGATAAAAGGGAATACAAGCAATGAACTGCCGAAAATTATGATAAAAACAATGATGGTGGCAGTGCGAAAATACAGGCACCAATCTAATATTTTTTCATACCCCTCGCGGAAATGATGAAAGGCTTTTTCAACATGTTGGAATAGGCGTGAAAATAGGGGCTGGGCAGGTTTAGCAACCGTTTCCCTCCCTGGTGAATATAGTAGCTCTCCTTCCGCGTGATAGGTGTCTTGATGGAGATGGACCTCACTCACAAGCAAATATTTGACCAAGACGGGCACTAAAGATCTAGATAAGAAATACGATGAGGCTATAGCGAACACGACCGCAAGTGCAAATGGTTGAAATAGAAATTTTGAAGGTCCAACAAGCAGTGTAATAGGGATGAAGACGATGCAAATGCAAAGCATCGACACAAAAGCGGGAATGGCAACTTGGTACGATCCATCAAGGATGGCGTTATGTAATGATTTGCCAGTTTCAAGCTGTCGATGGATATTCTCAATAGTAACGATCGCTTCGTCCACTAAAATACCAATCGAAAGCGCTAGTCCACCAAGCGTCATAATGTTGAGAGTTTCTCCCACCAAGGCTAAACATATGACCGAGGACAAGATGGAAAGAGGAATTGATATACTGACAATTAATGTGCTGCGCCAACTACCAAGAAAAATGAGCAGAATGATGCCTGTCAGTGCAGCTGCCAAGATCCCTTCGGTCAACACACCCGCAATCGCCGCTTTGACAAAGATCGATTGATCAAACAGTGTGTCGATATGCATATCTGCTGGTGCTGCCGCTTGTAGCGAAGGAAGCATCTTTTTTAAGTCGTTAATAATACTTAAAGTGGAAGTTGCCCCATTTTTGATTAAAGTCAATAAAATAGACCTCTTGCCTTGGTTTCGTACAATACAGGTTTGATCAAGGAATCCATCGTGAGCGAAGGCGACATCTCTGAGAAATATCACGACATCATCGATCACTTTGATAGGAAAACTGTTCATCGATGCAATTTCATTGGGAGTCATATTGACATTGACACGGTAGTCAGTATCTCCAATTTTGGCATTACCTGTAGGCAGGGTTAAGTTGAAATTGTTAACAGCATCATTGACGTCGCGAGGCGAAAGCCCCCTAGCTTGCAATGCCTTGGGTTCGATGTCGACCATCACTTGGCGCACCTTACCCCCAATTGCCGAAGGAATCGTCGTGCCTCGTATCGTCGCAAGGTGATGCCTTAGCCAGTTTTGGGCATAATCATACAGTTCAGCTTCATCGAGAGTATCACTAGAAAGTGCTACCTGAATCAGCGGCACACTACTTGTAGAATAGCGCAAAATAACAGGGGGTAAGATGCCAGGAGGCATACGCTTAATGGCGTTTTGTGAGGTAGCTATCGCTTGTGAAATGGCAGAGTCCATTTTGACATCTGGATGGAAGAAGACGCGGATTAACCCAAGACCATCTGTCGTTTGTGATTCGATTCTTTCGACATCATTGACATAATTCGAAATTGCAAATTCACCATAAGTTGTAATGCGCTGCTCAAAATCCTCCGTTGGCAATCCAGCATACGTCCAAATCAAACTGACAATAGGGATATCTATATTGGGAAATATATCCTTAGGCATCCGATAGCTAAAGCCGGTGCCGAAGATGAAAATTAATAGGGCGACGACAACAAACGTGTAAGGGCGTCTTAAGGCGAGCTTAACAATCCACATAGTTGCTTATACCACTAAAATAACACATTTTTAAGGTATTTTTTTAAAAAGTCAAATATTATATTGTTTTCCATCATGAGCAATGGACTATAGAATGTGACCTTGTTGCATAAATCCAATATAACGATAAACCATTGAAGATAAAAAAATTAAAACACAGAGGCACAGAGGGCACGGAGAGGAAAGAATAAATAAAATGTCCTTAGGTATATACCACAATCAATTTCCAATTTTTCTCTTTCTCCGTGTTCTCTGTGCCTCTGTGTTTCAAACCTGTTTATGATAAAAGAATTACGGTGTGCTCCATTTATGCAACAAGGCTATAGAATGTCACATTATCCATTCATGTTAGCATGTGGGCTACTAATCATCACCAATAGCTGTTCGCTTGGCCCTACCTATCAACCTCCTGTTGTGGAGACTGCTGCTGATTGGAAACATACCCAAAACAACACAAATCCTTTCGTCTACCGTGATTTCTGGTGGGAAGTCTTTAACGATGAGCAACTCGAGGCCTTAGAACAGCAGGCCCTCGAAAACAATTACGATTTAATGATTGCATTAAACCATGTGCAAGAAGCTAAAGCATTAATGGAAGATGCTCGGGCTGATATTTATCCGCATTTGAATGTAAATCCACTTTATAGCAATATGGGGACCCTCTATGAATCGTACTCGACATTCACGCTCAATCGCGCTCATGAAATGCTCTTCGTCTTACCCTTGAATTTCAGCTACGAATTGGATTTATGGGGGAAAATTCGCAGTCGTTACGAGGCTGCACGCTATAACTGGGAAGGGGCAATAGAAGCTTATAACTCGCTGCTATTAACTTTGACTACAGACGTGGCAACTGTCTATTACCAATTGCGTGTAAGTGATGCCCAAATTGATTTGTTGCAAGCGACGCTACAAACCCGTCAGAGTGCCTTCAAGATTAATAATTCAAGATACAAAGCTAACATCATTAACTATTCTGATGTAACCAGGGCAGGGCTTGAGGTGAGTAATACTCTGTCGGAAATCAAAGTAGCGCTGCGCCAACGTGCTAAGCTTGAAAATAGTTTAGCTACTTTGATTGGCATATCGGCTTCCGAATTTTCTTTTGCACACAGTCCTTTAGAAGGTGTTCCTCCTGTTATCCCAGCAGGTATCCCCTCAGATGTATTGCTACGTCGTCCAGATATCGCTGAAGCAGAACGAAGGATGGCAGCAGAAAATGCTATGGTAAGAGTCACCTATGCTTCATTTCTTCCTTCCATAGGACTGACAGCAGGACTCGGTTCTTCAAGCCCTCATTTGAAATATTTTCTGCAGAACAAAGGGCGCTTATGGTCCTATGGTGCGCATGCTTCACAAGTGATTTTTGATGGGGGGCGCCTATTCGCTGAATTAGCGATGCAGGAGGCGCGATTTAACGAGGCCAGTGCCGCTTATCAGCAGCAAGTATTAGTAGCCTTCCAGCAAGTCGAAGATGCTCTTATTAGTTTAGAGATGTATAAAAAGGAATATCAAGATGTTGCGGATGCCGTCGAATGGGCCAAAAAAACTAATCGTATTGCCAATTCTCGCTACAAGTTGGGAGTGACCTTTTATTTAGATGTGGTGGAAAGTGAGCGAGAAAAGTTAATCAAGGAGATAGTGCTAAATGATCTGATGGGGTTGCGTTTTGCGACAACTATTCAATTGATTAAAGCCATCGGTGGTGGCTGGAGCTGTGGTGGGAGGATTGATATCAACCACTGAGCCACAGAGCTCACTGAGTAGTTGTTAAATAAACTTCTGTAAAGTGATTCCCCCAGAACAAAGTGGCGCATCACAAATTTGCGTACCGCACTATTTGAACGCGAAGATCGCGAAGTAAGCGAAGATATCGCGAAGAAAGTTTATATTTATTGAAGTACATGCTCAAGACAAATTTTCTGATATCATCTTTGACCATTCTCTTCTTGAAATTAATCGATAACCCTATTGAAAATCTTTTTGATTTTAACTAAAAAAGAAATGGAGCTTCATGAATTTCTAAGAGCATATCCACAGAAGAAAAATCTTCGCGTTGCCTTCGCTTGCTTCACAATCTTCGTGTTCAAAAAGTGCGGTACGCTAATTTGTGATGACCCAACAAAGTTGTTCTTGTTTGTAAAATATTAAGTAATCTTCTATGTTCGTGGTGATTAAAAAATGCATAATTAAACTTTCTGTACTGGTGATTTGATGAAGATAAAATATAAAGCTCCGCTCATCATGTTTATGTGTACGCTGGTCATGACGTCCGTATCAGCTTATGTCGGTTACCGCAGTAACTTGAAGCTGATAAATAGTGGGATGGAAATGGAGCTGCACACCGTAAGTACAATTTTGCAAAACGACATCCAGATCAAAGCTAGCAACGCTGCTGCAAGAGCGTCTTTAGTGGCCAATTTTCCGCCTGTGCAAGAAGCGCTAAAAGCCCATGATCGAGACCAATTAATTAAACTCGTTGTGCCTGCTTTTTTGATTCAGAAGGAAAAATTCGGTGTCGTCGATGGCCACTTTCATTACCCGCCAGCCGTGTCCTTTTTACGCACCTTTGCTCTACAAAAATGGGGCGATGATCTTAGCACTTCACGAGAATTGGTGTTGCAGGCTAATAAGAAATTAACTCCACTGCAAGGTATCGAAATTAGCACGACTGGTGTAAGCATTAAAGGCATTGACATTGTCAAGGATGAAAATGGGCCCATAGGCTCGTTGGAAGTTGGTGTGGGTTTTAATAGCTTATTACAAGAATTGCAAGATAACACAGGATTTGATTCCGCAGCTTTTATCGATGAGAACATGTTGACCAAAATCGCCACGGCAGCACCTAAAGGAGATCCAGATCGCATCATAGGGGGATTTAGAACCTGGGCGACAACAGATTGGGCGAAAATTCATGCCGTGGTCAATCCTGAAATTCTAAACAAAGTTACAGACTTAACGTACAAAATAGAGACTATCAATGGACAGTTTGTGGGCGTAGTGCTTGTGCCTTTACTCGATTTCAGAGGGGTCCAAATAGGTTCGATTGTAGCCGTTAAAAACTTTGACAATTATCAAAGGCAGCTCTTAGGCAATTTGTTAACTAGTATCGCGCTGGCCCTGCTACAAATCATTATCATTGTGGGCCTAAACTTTATCATTTTCAATGTATGGCTTGTTTCAAATGATGCGCCTGTTGAAAGTGTGCCAGTGAAAAAGGAATGAGCTGTGGAGATCGGTTTTGAAATAGGGAGCAAGACCATGTTATGTGTTTTTAGACAATATGCTAGCGGTCTTTCATCTTCGTTTTGTTGCACTCTCATTCTGGTGTTTAGTAGCATTTTTCCATTGAATGGTGATGAACCAAGTTCTCTTCCAACTAAACTATCGGAGCAAGCATCGAGCGCAGCACTGCAGCAACCATCAGTTCCAAATAAAAAAGATGCTACATCTTTAGAAGCTCCTAAAACAGCCACAACCTCAAAAAGTGAAGCCAATATCACCGCTATTCCAGCAAATGTTGAACGTCCAATTCGGATAGGTGTCACTTTTATGCTAAATAACATCAATAAAATTGATGAAAAAATTGGCAATTTTGAAGGTAGCATTGATCTGCACTTGCGCTGGGTTGATCCCAACCAGAAATTCGATCCAAAAACAATTGGTACCTTTCGCCAGTCATTTTGCTTTGAAGAAGCCACAGAAAAGCTTAGCAAAATGTGGAATCCACGCATCAAGATAACAAATATTATTGGAAAACCCATTGCAGATGACTTATGTCTAGTCATTAATTCGGATGGGGCTGTCGAATATGTCCAGCGCATCACTGCCTTATTCGATACGAAATTTAATCTTGTGGCATTCCCATTTGATGAGCAAAAGCTGCTCGTCAAACTGATTTCAACAAGATATAATTCTGAGGAACTTGAGTTTGTGCAGAGTGAAGAAGAAATTTATCATTCAGGCATTCGTGAAGGGACTTCGTTAATAGGGTGGAGTTTAAAGGATGTCGACTATGATACTAGCAGAGTGCGCGGCTTAGATGGGCATTTCTTTCCACTATTTGTCGCAGAAATCGTCATGACGAGAGATTACTCAAGCCATTTATTTGCTTTTGCTCCTTTACTATTGATAGTGATTATCCCTTCTATTCTGACATTGTACAATAAAAGTGATGTGGGTGCCCTTTTAGGGGCATGGTCAGGGGCTATATTAGCGCTAATAGCGTTGAGCTTTACTTTGAATTTGCGCTATCCAGCGCTTGGTTCTGATAGCTTGATGGCGCGGCTGATAGCCATTATTTTTGCCTATGAATTTTTCATGATTTGCGTGAGCATATCCATTTTAAATCCGACTGTAATTAAAAAATTTAAAAACCCAAGAGTGCAGCCTGAGATTCTTAAGTTTATGCAATGGGGCATTCCACTTATCTTTATGCTTTTGGTTGCCTTCACAGTTCTATCGACACTGTTCTATTAATTTGCTATTTTTGATTTATTCGTGTATGCTTCTTTGATTTATGCAACAAATAATATAACTATATGAAAATCTATTCTTTTGTAAAAAAATGCACTTTAGTTTTGATCTGTGCAGCCATAGTCTATGGCCTAGGGCGCCTTTATTTTGCTGTGACAGCCGGCTTTACCATTGGCAATATCACATCGACTTTAGCGTATGATCCCCATTGGGATACGCATGCCTTATCTTCGGATGAAAAGCACGCCATCGAACAAGCGCTTAACCAGGAGTATGTCTATCTGGGAAGGGGGTGTCAAGCTTATGTGTTTGCCAGCCTTGATGGCAATTATGTGATTAAATTTTTCAAATACCAACGATTTCGCACGCAACGCTGGATCGATTTATTTACCTTTTTGCCTTCTGTCAATGCTTACCAGCAAGAAAAGGCCATTGAAAAACAAACTAAGCTACACAAAGTATTCCGCAGTTGGAAAATCGCTTATGAATATCTCAAAGAGCAGACTGGAGTGGTCTTTGTCCATTTGAATAAATCTACAGATTGGAGTAAACAAATCGTTATTCGTGACAAATTGGGCCTGACACATCAGCTTGATTTAGGACAAATGGAGTTCCTCCTGCAACGCCGAGCCAACATGCTCTGTCCGACCTTAGAGGCTATGATGAATGAAGGACAAGAGAAGCAATCGTATGACGTGCTGGATCGCTTAGTGGCTATGCTGTTAAGCGAGTATGCACATGGCTTTGCCGATAATGACCATGCACTGATGCAAAATACAGGCGTTTTAGATGGCAATCCTATCCATATTGATGTTGGTCAATTCATTTATAATGATATCGTGAAATCACCTAAGATCTATCAACAAGAGCTTTATGATAAAACATACAAGTTACGCCAATGGCTAGAGCAGCGCTATCCTGAATTGGCTTATCATCTGAAAGCACGTTTGTTAGCAATTCTTGGGATCGACTATTTTTATATGGGGCCCTACGTCCACAAAGGGGACGTAGCCAAGATCCCACATCAATAGAATTCTTTCGAAACTGCATCCCGTGCCTCTGCCTGTGCCCGTGCCTCTGCCCGCCCTTTCCTGATTAATTTTTTCGTTGAGCCATTTTTTCAAAGTTAACTTTCATTAAATAGATGGCTGCGCAGCATCCAAGCAGCTTTTTCATGTTTGCGCAGCTCTTGAATGAGAAGATCGGCAGTCCCTTCATCGCCAATTTTGGAGGCCTGCTCGATCTTTTGACGACAATGATGAATGAGTGTTTCTCTTGCATGACACAGTTCGTGGATCATGTCGTTACCAGAAAGTTCACCTTCTGCTTCATCGATAGTAGCAATTTCTAAAAACTGGCGCATACTGCCCAGAGCTTTAAATTTGAGCATGCGAATGCGCTCTGCGATTTCGTCCACAGATTCAGCTAACTCTTCATATTGCTCTTCAAACATTTCATGCAAAGAATGAAAACGCGCATCGATCACATTCCAATGGAAATTTTGTGTTTTTAGATAGGTCACATAAGTATCAGCTAAAATTTGCGATAAGCCCTGTGCCATCTGCTCAGAAGCATTTTGATCTAAAGAAATCGTTGTTTTAATAGTCATATATAATCCTTTGTCCTTTTATTGATTTAGTTTAGGAGCTACAGGAAAATCGATTTTCGGATCTGTAATGTGGTTAAAATAGTTTGTGAACATGTTAATGGTAATAACGAGAATGATTTCAACGATTTCTGTATCGGACACGCCAGCCGCTTTTAATGTGTTAACATCTTCATCGTTGATTTTAGCACGCTTTTCAACGACTTCTTTGGCAAAAGCTAGAATGGCTTGCGTTTTGGGGTCTTTCGACTGGGCTTGACGTGCCAATAGGATTTCTTGCTCAGGGATGCCCGCAGCTTGCGCAATTGCCGTATGGGCCGATAAGCAGTAGTGACAGTGGTTCGCTTGACCAATAATCAACGCAATTTGCTCGCGCAATTTAGGGGCTAAGCTAGTTTTTTCTACCGCTTCACTTAAGCCTAAAAAACCTTGAAGCACCGCCGCCGAATTGCCCATATTTAAAAAGATGTTAGGCACGCGTCCTAACTTTTTCTCTAGCGCGGCATAGATTTCTTTCACTTGCCCTTGTGCTTTGTCTGGTGTCACTGGTTGCACACGTGTCATCGTCTTCTCCTTGGTGGTGTTTGCTAAATCATCTCTATAGCTTAAAATTATTATGTATACAAGTGGTGATTATGTATATTGTATCCTTAAGGAAAGAACAAGGAGTCATCATGTATCACGCGATCGAAAAAATAGCCACAACTGAAGCACCGGCGGCACTTGCCGCCTACTCGCAAGGGATTGTGACGGCCGCTGGCCAGGCGTTAATTTTTGTTTCAGGGCAATTACCTATAGATCCAAAGACTGGCAAGTTCGTTGAAGGGGACATTAAAACCCTTGCCAAACAAGTCATAGACAATATTGAAGCAATTCTAGTAGCTGGTGGAAGTAGCTTACAGCACGTTGTGCGCACTGAAATTTTCCTTACGGATTTAAAGCGCGATTTTGCTCACGTCAATGAAGAGTATGGTAAGCGGTTTGCGGGCGCCACACCACCAGCTCGCCAAACTATTCAAGTGGCTGATTTGCCTATGGGATCACCCATCGAAATTTCTTGCATTGCCATCCGGGCCTAGTTTTCGGTGCAATTCATGCGTTGTGTGTGTGTAGTAGGGCAGGGGGGTGGAAAATTGCATGGGCAATTTCGCCAGTTTTGCTTGGTCACAATAAAAATCGTTTAAGGAGTTTTGCAATGAAAATAGCTGTTAGAAAGTTCTGGTTAGTTCTAGCCATTTGCGGTTTGTTTCAAACGATAAATGCCAAACAATGTGAAGAGCAGATCGATTTTAAATTCGACGATCGGCAATGGGAAAAGGGATATGAAGCTAGTACAGCCGAAGGCTCCATCGTCGAGTATACTCTTAAAGGCGAAAACGTGCATAATTGGACAGAATTGGTTTCCGTGCAAAGTGTCCCTCTTGCTGCGGTGTCAATGGATGATTATTACACCTATTTCATGGATGGAATTAAAAAAGCTGCTCAACCAGCGGATGCCCAAAGCCGTATCATTAATAAAACTAAAGATTCAATATTTTTTGAATGGTGGATAGCTGCGAATTCCCCTCTCGCCCAGCATGAATGGTTTCGCCTCTTTAAAACGCCGGCCTCGTTTATGATTATTAGATATACTACAAAGAAACTTGATGACGTTAATAAAGCAAAGCCAATCTGGGAGAAAATATTAAATGACGCCACGGTTAAGGAAATCAATTGCAAGTAGTCATTGAATTTTATGTACATGTTCACGAGGTGTGTGGCTTTCGTGCCCGTGTGCGTGCCCGTGCCGGTGCCCGAAAGAAGAGTGTGAATGAAAACGTGATAGATAAGGTTCAAAGGTTTAAAGTTCTTAAGATAACGTGTAGATAAATTCGGGCACCGGCACGGGCACGCACGCGGGCACGAATTTATTCTCTTAGATCGCTACTGTGAACATGTACAATTTTATGACTAAGCAGATAGTTTTTATTATCAATTCGATAGCACATCGCTTTAAGAGCGTCGATTTTGCCGCTCTTATCGATAGATATTTGGATAAGGCGCTATACCACTATCAAATTGTTTACACGCAACATGCTAATCATGCTCATGACATTGCTAAAGTCGCCCTAGAGAACGGTGTTGATATTATCACTGCTGTAGGAGGGGATGGTACTATAAATCAAATTGGCAAAGCACTTGTCAATACACCAGGAACGCTTGGCATCATCCCTTTTGGCTCTGGCAATGGATTGGCACGTCATCTCGGGATTCCGCTTGATATCCCGGCTGCCATCTCGCTTCTCAATGCGGATACCTTTGTTGTCATCGACTCCGCGATTATTAATGGATATCCTTTCTTCGGTGTGTCTGGAATCGGTTTCGATGCATTAGTGGCGTTAAAATTTGCATCATTTGGCCGCAGAGGCTTATCTTCTTATATACGCATCATCTGCCGTGAATATTTCAACTATCAGGCCGAGAGCTATCACTTGATTGTTGATGGAAGAGAAGTTGACTGCAAACCCTTCATGATATGTTTTGCTAATAGTTCTCAGTATGGTCATGGTGTTAGGGTGGCACCCAACGCAAAGCTCAATGATGGCAAGTTGGATTTACTTATCGTCACCGATGCTCCCTGGCAAGCCATGCCAGGGTTGCTCTATCGCTCTTTATGTGGAGGATTAGAAAAATCAAAACATGTCATGCTTACACAATTTTCAGAAGTGATTGTAAAAAAACCACGTTTACAGATGCATATGGACGGTGAACCCATTGTGTTTACTGATGAGATCACCGTGCGTGTTGTACCAGCTTCGCTGAAAGTAATGTGCCATCCCACTCTTTAGTGCTGTGGACGCCTTTTCCCTGAAACAAGTTCTGTCCAATAGGCGGCCATATCAGCCGAAAGATATTTGGTTAGATTGCGATAGTTAGGTTTTTTGTGCGGGTATTCGGTATCGATAAAGGCAAATTTTCCGTTGCGGGTGTAAGCTATATTATCCGCGCGATAGCTTTCTCCTCCAGCGAATGTGATGATGCGAAAGAGTTCTTCCAGGTGTGCTGGCGTAATCTTCGTTTTCCAGGCATGCAGATTTTCATCCATCGGTACAAGGTTCATGTTCTCGACAACGAGGATTACATTTTTTCGCGCATATTCTGATGTGTCAGGTGGTGAGGGGTGCTGTGGTATTGGGTAGATCCACTTTTGCGGCACAACGAAATGTTGCACCTTGCTTGTGGTGATAATCTTACGAATTTTGTTTGCTCCTTTAATCCTGCGGTAAAACCATTGCCAGCCAGGTGTATCGCGTTTCTCTCTTTTCTCGGTATCAAGGTACACTTTTACAAGATAGCCTGGTAGCAAAGGATGACTGGCAACACGTATGAAGCTGCGCGGTTGCATAAATTTGGTCAGAAATCCTGCCGCAGCAAACGTTTCGTCATCCATGGTAGCACGTTGTGTATAGAAAATCGCATCTAAAGCAGGTTTAATGGGGTGGCTCTCAGGCATCAGACACCCACGTATTTTTTTACGTTCTTTTTTGGAGATGAAGGGGTTGCTTTCGAACTCCTCCATATATGACAGTGTAGCGGTCGCGTTTTTGTTGTGTTTTTGTGAACTTGTCTCAGAACTAGCAGCAAAGGCTGTTGTGGTGTGAACAAGTAAAATTGCAGAGAGTAAATAGGGGAAGACTTTCATTGTGTAATCTACCAGTTAAAAGTTGTCGCAAGCTTTCTTAATTTACCGATATTTTATTTTTGAGACAAATAAAAACAAAGGCTAAAAGCTAAAGGCTAAAGGCAAAAATAGCAAAAAGCGAAAAACAAAAAATTTCGTTCCTTTTTTCGCCTTTCACCTTGAGCCTTTAGACTTTAATCTTTTTTTTTGAGTTGTTTCTTAAACACTTTTTTCTGGAAAATATGGAATGTCTTTGCTAATGTATCGCCATCTTAAAATGCTATATAACTTAAGACTAGGATTTAATATGAGTATGATAAATTATGCTAAACTTGCAATAGCAGGGGATGCAGGCAAATATGTTGGGATTGGCAGCAACTACGAAAAAAAGTCGCTGGAAAAGGTGGGAAATACTCTCTTAACCCCCGCCCAAGAATTACCGAAAACGGTAGTCAATCTCTCTCGCTGGGGATTCAACTGGACGGTCAAGCAAATGTGTGATCCTAATGTGATCACTGTGGGATTGACCGCGACGGCTATGATTGGTGGAACATTTGCTTTTTATCCTGAATTTTCCAGAGATAAGTCGGCGCAACTGTTCAATATTGCTGGAGGTGTGGCGCAAACGGCATTAAAGTTTGTCGGACAATATATCACGCGTGATTCTGTCAAGCTAGTTGGATATACAGCCCTGGCTTCTTGCATTTTAGGTTTGGGAACAAGAACGCTCGGGCGTTTCCAAAATCCGCGTTTAATTGATGTTTTAACCCGCCAGCAACTGCCTAGCAAAATAGTTCCACAGAACACCCAAGATCTGATCGGCATTAAAAAAAGCTAAAAGATAAAGGCGAAAAATAAAGGCTAAAAGCGAAAGGCGAAAGGCTAAAAGGAATGGCTAAATGAATTACTAGTCGCTGTTTAGCGTTTTTTTTAGCCTTTCGCCTTTAGCCTTTCGCCTTTTTTTGCCTTTCGCCTTTTTTTGCCTTTAGCCTTTTGATATGACCTCTACCTGAAGTTCGCCGCTATTATCGCTATAATCTTTATCGTGAATCCAAAAGTGCACTCCGCTTTGCGCGGCCGTGAATGGGTTTGATTGGTAGATGTGATCTGGGTGGTATTTCCCGTCGCCCACATTAATGTTATTGCTGTTCTTGAATGCGGGTTGGGAAGTAGGGGTGGTATTAGAGCTGAATTCATAGCAGGCGTCATTGAGTAACTGCTCTTTGTTTTGCCACCAGTTGCCCAGATTCATCGTGCCACTTACTCTGATTTCGTAGCGTTGACCGAGGGCGAGTGTGACCACGGCAGAGGGACTACCATCTGCCTTAACGGTGCCCTTCCAGACAACAGTGTCAGCAAATCCATAGGTAGATAGCGTGACTAAGGAAGCTATAAGCCAAGATTTGAGATGCATGTGAATTCCTTTGGTTGATACATGCGCGGTTAGGTTAGGCGCTTTCCCCTTATGTTAATTTACAATCCATGTCAAAGATACCAATTTTTTTCTCGTCCTTTAAAAAAGCAACGTTATGTGAAAAGAAAAGCATTTGATCACAAATTTTGGCTTTTTCTTGCAAGTACTTTAATTGATTACGAGCTTTACTTTTTGCCTTATCTCCGAAAAAAGGGATCAGTCGGTCCCAATCCATGCTGTGTTCTACGTTTAACCTTTCTTCAATCACAATTGGACCAGAAAAGGTCTCAACTAAATAGGACTTTGGAATAACTAACTGATCTAATTGCGCTCTTTCGATGATGTCTCTGGCTTCATTCGCATATTTATACTGTAGCCGTATATCGCTTGTTTTCATAATGGTTTTTTGTGATGCCCAATAACTGTTATCCCTCACAGGTATTTTCAGCACATATCCTGGTAAATTAGGATGAACAACCGTCATTTTAGAAACTCCACGACCCAATTCCTGCCATTTTCCGACAACAGTTCTTTTATGCGTCATTTGTTTTATGTTGGCACGTTGCGCGCGTACAAAATCATGATAAAATTGAGGTTTTGAAGATAAAAGCAGGTAAGACAGGCCTGCTAATGCTGCGCTACAAAGGAGCTTTGGTATCCCACGAGTCCACTTCTTTTTAGTCATATCTTTGATGCCATGGTAAGCTGTCCATGCTGTTAAAGCTATTAAGGCAATCTTTTGCATCGGTTGTATATTGCCTTGATAAATATCTTCAGGCCACTGAGCAAATACCGCGCCTAAGCTTAAAACCGCGCCAGTGACTTTCAGAGCAATTTTTGTTAACCCAATTTTGTTAGTCTCGTTGGCCGTAAGCTTTGTTTTTTCTACTTTTAAAGGCGGAGAAATGAGTTTTCGAGCTCGGGCATCAACCTTTGTGTCAATGGCATTTTCATAATCTAAAAAGCCTTTATACGTTTTTACAAGACAACTAGTTGTTAGATTCAATGTATTCATTTTAGTCTGTGTTTTTAAAAATAGTAAATGAATAATATATATTTTTTTTCATTTATAAGCAAACGGTTTATTAAGGTTAATAAAAAATTGCTTTATACCGCCCACCCTTTGAACTCGCGGGCATTGCAACCGGCGCGAAAAGAACTCGGAATTGAACATAAATTTTAGTGGGATAGCTTCAAATGTGTTTTGCTAGATACATGGATTTTGATATATTGATACCTCTAAATTACAAATCAACTTATCTAATATCTTCATTTAGGAATATTATATGGCAAGTCCTGTTGGAGCATCATCGCAACCAGCTCCTCAATATCCTGTTTCATCTTCTTCCAGCGCACCTAATGTAAGCACAGCGGCTATTATGAGCGTCGATGACCTTAAGATAAATATCGATGAGCTAGTGACAGAGAACGAGAGAGGCTCTTTGACAGCCATTGTCAAAGATATTCAAATCAATGAGCTGATTTTGACATTTTGTGCCTTACAGCCTACACTGACTTCAACCGAATATGATTCGCTTAAAGCGTTAATAGAGACTTCGGTTATCGATGATGCTATCAAAGGGCATGTTTTACTCAATCTCGCGCAATTGGAAGCACATACTACAGATGTAGCCAAAGAGAATACTGAGCCCGATTTCGACGTGTTCTTCGTCCACTTTAGGAGCATGGAAAAAATCATGCAAGAGCTACATCGCATCAACTTTAGTATTAACACGCAAATGAGCGTTAAGAGCCGTGAAGCCAAAAAAGATTTCCAAGCCCAACAAGCCAACTATGATAAGCGCATATGGCAAACAGCCAGAGCTCTAGAAAGTGCATTAAAGAATAAATTAGCCTATCTCACCATGATCAAGCAACAATTAGCCACGGCGCATAAGATAGCGATTGTAGAGTCTAGCGGCAGCATTACTCCAGCGACAGCTACCTCAGAGACAAGAGCTACCCCACTTTTGCCTGACGCTTCTTGGCACCTTCTGCAGAGCATTGCTCAAGGTATCATGTCTCCAGATGACGAAACAAATGCGGATTTGCCATCCTAAAAATTTGAAGCAAGGTATGCTCGGCAAAAACAAATTCAACACGAAGACACCAAGGCACTAAGGCGCAAAGAGATCAACAACAGCATTTATTTTCCATTCTCTACGTAGGGAGATCCAATATTAACAAGAAGATCTAGGTTTATTTTTAAACCTGCGAAAGCTCATCTTCTACCTTGGTGCCTTCGTGCCTTTGTGTCTTCGTGTTGAATTTTTCTAAAAGGTTGAGGCCAAGATAGACCTCAACTTTTGTGTGTTGCTAGATTCTATTGGCTTTGCTATATTTATGCTTCATAAAACATCCAAACCCGACCCTAATTCGATGATTCATTAGCTAGCTACTGGGCCACTAGCTGATCGAACAGAGCTTGCTGCTCAGGGACCACAGACAAGATTTGATTAGCAATCGTAGCTACCTTAATAAATTCAGGGTTGCCATTAGGTTGCATGGGATTGCAATAAAGCGTATAGCTTAAGTTCGGCGTCGTTAATACTTTTTCAATGCGTTGCTTTCGAAATCTTTGCGCATCCACAGCACAAGTATCTGCCAGGCCAACCTGTGTTTGATCGCTGTGATTTTTTTCGCGCTGCGTATAGCGTTCTACAGCTTCTTGAGGGATTGTAGGAGCAATTTCATGGATCATAAGGGTGTTACTACCGAAATTTCTCAGTAATCCATTAAATCGATATTCATCGATAGCAGCCGGTTCCGTGAGCACGCATGGGAACTCAGCCACTTGTTGATATAACTCATTCTTCAGCATCATTGCTTCAAAATGGTAGTCGTTGCGTCGCGCAGCGCCATTTCCCTGCAAATAGGGGGCTAGATGATCCAAACCAAATTGGACATAAGGTTTATCTTTTAGCAACGCACTGGCGAAAGTAGACTTTCCGGCACCATAGGGGCCTATAACAGCAATAGTTGTTTTTTGACCGCTAGGAATACTTAAGCTTTCTTGCAAGATTTCACTGGTCGAAATAAGGTCCTTAACAAAACGCGCCAAGGCTTGCTTTTGTGTTTCACGGCGACCAGCAATATACAGGAGATCTAGGCGGTTTTCGTTTTGTGTTAACGCAGGCGTGCAACACCATTTTGTGACTTTATAGGTTGGAGGGGGAAAAGGGCCTTCATTTTCCAAGCTCAAAGAATTTGCAATCGGAAATTTTGGATTAGGTCCCTCTTTTTCTTGGATCGCTTTTAGCTCTAAAGAACTCAATGTATCACCGATATCAAAGGCAATTGTGCCATGAAAGAGTCCAGCCATTTGTTCATCGTAAAATTCGGAGTTTTTAGGATTTTTGCATTTCCACGACTCAGATAAAATCAGCAGATGAGCGAGCAAGATATGGGGTTGGGTTAAATAAGCGTAGTTTTTTTCAAAGCGCGTATCCTGCGGAAACTTGGCGAGGTAGCAATCGGCAGCTTTTTCACGCAATTCGAGGGAGGGATCATTTTGTGATGTGAGGATAAGCAAGGCTAACAGAGGATTTTTATTGATAAGCTCGTCAGTGACTCGAGTATTCATGTGGGCAGTCCCTGCCAGCTGAGCTGTGAGATGTGAATTGCCAAAAAAACGATCGTGGCGCAAGTTATCAATGGCTAATTCAATTTGAATTTCGCTGCCAAAAAGGTGATTTAAAAAATTTTTATGTAGTGTTTTAACGTCTAAAGTGCCAGCCGAATCAGAGACAAACTCAGGAAGGGGAGTCGTTGTGGAGCTAACAACGCTTGGGCATACTAAACCAGGGGCATTAATGGCCGAACTTAAACTCGTCATGTGTAATATTTCCTATTTAAATTTTAAAAATATAATAGATTTATAATGCTTATAGTCAATCCAAACAAAGCGGAGCTATTGCTTGCGACAAATTCTTTCCTAAAAGCTCAGTTGGGGTTATTTTAAGCAACAATGGGCTATATTTTTCTCGTAATGTCCGAGCCTCAAGAGGTTGTGCCTGAACTTCCGTGATCCTTTTGTCAAACGCCTTTGTCATACAAATAGCCAACAGTCTATCAGATATAAGTCCTTGCAATTGTTTTAGAATATCCAAGTCTTTACATTTCGCAAACAGATCTTTAATGGCTTTCAAACGTAATCCCAAGCCTTCTTTATGGGCTCCATATGGAGCTAGATTCATAGCTTTGACATATTTTAGCGCATCAGGAAAATTTCCTTCGTCAACTTTTTTCTTGACTAGTTTACCTAAGACGAGATTTTTTTCATGGAAATTTTCCGTTAAATCTAAAAGCTGCATTAGGACATTCTCTGGTTCATCACATGTGATCAATGACAGATGGATAAACCTCATGTCTCCAGGTTGATAAAAGTTAGGGTCGCGATGGGCACTTCCGGAGTTAGCTCTGCAAAAACTCCAACTTCTAATATCTTCCAGGCATTTACTTTCACCAAAAATACCATTTAACTTATCCATGCAAGCCTTTTCTTCCCTATATTGGCTTAAGGCAACTCCGGCTCCTAAACCAAGCAATGTCAAGCCGGCAATCTTACAAATGTTTTTAAACGTCAAAGAAGGCCAGAAATTCGCCTGCTTCCTTTCCAAGCCAATCGATGATGGCGATGTAGCTGCCGTAGCTAAAAGAGTTTCTGTGGCGGCGGCATTTGTTTTGCTGTCTTCAGGGCTGGGAGTTCTTGAAATATTCAAATCCGGCTTTGTGATTGAATTTTCATCATTATCATTTAGATATATTGACAGGGTCTTCGAGACAGGGCTTGTCATTTGTAACCTCTTTGCTACAAAATTAAATTTTAAGAACAGGGGAGTTATATCTTATTTTTAATAAAATAAGTATATTATA
>JABDFJ010000049.1 GCA_013286645.1 Chlamydiota bacterium
AATCACTCCAGCTGCTGTCAGTAAGCATATCCTAGCATTAGAAAATGCCCTTGGCATGCAGCTCTTAAAACGCTCGACGCGGCGGATTGATTTAACACATGAAGGACAACTCTACTTCGAGCATGCAAAAAATATCCTTGAAGCCTATCAGCAAGCGGAAGCGGCTATCTCTCATTCCAAAGACGAGCCTTCAGGGATCCTTAAATTAGTATGTGGTTCCCAGATTGGCAATTTATATGTGATCCCCCATTTGAAGGAATTCCTCACCCGCTATCCAAAGCTACGTCTACAGGTCGAGCTCACACAAACCATGCCCGATTTAGAAAGAGAAAAAGTAGATGTCGTCGTTGGGCTATCCACTGGCATCCCTTTCAATTGCATACAAAGGACATTAATGCATGCCCGCTGGGTATTTTGCGCCTCTCCAGAATATCTACAACACTATGGAATCCCAAAAAGGCCATCAGACCTAGCACAACACAGGATCATCACTCGCACGCAGAGGCAGCCGAATAACAGCATTGCATTCAAAACTGGTGAATCGATCCAATTTGAACCCTATTTATATTTCAGTGATACGCGCGCCATACGCCGCAGCGCTTTGCATGGTCTAGGTATTGCCCAGCTGCATGACTATATTGTGGCTGATGATCTAAGGGAAAATAGACTCGTCGAAATTTTGTCTGAACACATGGAACAAAAAAAGACCATCCCTATTCATATTTCGTATTTGCAAACCACCCATGTGCACATCAAAATACGCAAGTTCATCGATTTTATTGTAGACGTTGTAGCCAGAACGTTTTGAAAAAATAACAGGATTTTAGGATGATCAGGATAAAGAGTTAGTGGTTTTATCATGTTCATCCTAAAATCCTGTTATTTTGTTCTAAAATTTTACGACCAGCCGTTAAAATTCAGTCTTTGATTTCAAAGCGTAAAATTTCATCAGCCGTATCACCAATATTCGTGCAAGCATATCTCTCATTGGCAGGCAACTCATATAATCCTCTATTTCCTTCCCAGATCTCAACCACACCATTGGGGTATGCAACCTCATAAGTCGTAGGTTTTAACACAACCATCAAGCTTTTCCAGGCATGAACATGAAAAGGTTCGCTCTCACCTGAGGCTGTAGAACCCCATAAAATGCGTACATATGGATTTTCAAAAACCACTAAATGCTGCTCTGGAGCACGCAAAACACCATCATCCTCAGGCAGACGTTGAATTTCTTTGAAAGCTAAAAAATCGATGTTTAGATTTTTGGATTTTTCAATTAACCCATCGATGATATGATGATCATAAGGATCTTGCAGAAGTAAATCGAATTTTCGGACAATATAAGCTGAGGTATAGCGATCGACACCCCAATATTCTTCGAGACACTGCGCTAATTGCACGCCCTTACGATCATGCGTATCACTCATGGTAGCATACCCTAAAGAACATAAGACAAAATTTAAGCAAAGGATTAGAGCTGAAAAAAGGAATTTTTTTAGCATATTGACTCCGATAGTAATGAAAGTTGTTTATCTTATATTTTTTAAATACTCAATATCAAGACCGAACTGCTGCAAGAGCAATTAAATCGTTGCTACGATTAAAAGAAGGATGTACACGTCACCCAAGGGTGTGATGGAACCTACTAACTTCTTATGTGAGGAAGTCACCCGGTTGACGCTTGCATTTTAGGATTAAAAGTAGTAGTTATGTGATTAACCTGCAAAAAATATTTGAGGCGACATGCTTGGTTTTACTCTTTTTGCTTTGGCGGTCATCTGTACGGTGTTGAACCTGATGTATAAAAACGAATGGAGTGGCTCCAAGGTTGCAGAAACTTTTCTTGGCTACTTTTTTTTATTCAGCATGGGAATCATGGGGTTGCTGGCGGCTTACGCGCACGTTTTCATGGGACCTGAAATCGCAGCCCTTATAGGATGGCAAGCCGGCAGCCCCTTTCAATTTGAAATCGGCATGGCAAATCTGTCATATGGCGTGTTAGGGATTCTGGCCTTTTGGATTAGAGGACGTTTTTGGGATGCTTGTGTCATTGGATGGAGTGTATTATTTTTAGGCTGCTTTATTGGCCACTTAAATGAGTATTATGTCAATCACGATTCCGCTCCATACAATATTGGCCCATATATTTGGTTCACTGATCTCTTACTCCCCTTGCTTGTGCTTTCAACCCTCGCATACTTACGCTCTCGTCCACCAAAGCGATTCGTGAGCGAGCATCTGCTCTAAATATATCTGTAATCGTCTTTTTGTAGAAACTCAGAGAAACAAGAAAATCTGAAAAACGTATCAAATAAAATCTTATCAAGCTTTGCATCAATATGTGGCTGCAAACAAAATTGAAGAACGTTTTGGGGTGATTCAAAATCGGTATGGTTCGGGGTATTTGCTCTCAACCTCTCTTTAATATATTCGTAGACAAGATCACCATATTTGCAAAAAAACTCGTGCCACTCAGGCACACCCAAATCACAGACACGATCAATCGTAGCGGGTGTTATCTGATTCCAATCCTTTGCATTTTTTAAGACTTTTTCCAGGATTTCTTTTTTGTGCTTCATCTCCTGTTTAACTTTTTCAATAACTTTCTCCGCTGGAGAAGAAATATTTTTTGCAACTATGCTAGCAGGGGAAAATCCTTGAACGGACACTGAAACACCAAATTCTGCATCTACTCCCTCTGAAAATGCTTTAACCACATCGTCCAATGCTTCAACTTTTTTGAGCAATACTTGATCAAAGGTTTCAAAAAACGATATTAATGCGCTAACAATTACTAGAAAAGGATATGTTTTAGATAAGTTGAAAGAAAAAGCCTCATCATCCATGGCAAAGTTACGCTCCATCAACTGCTCATAAAGAGCTGTGAGCATTCCATACTTGTTGTAGCTGTGGCGCTGGTTTCGAGTGAGATGGTTAATAAAAGCATTGCTTCCCCAGATAGCTTTACTGCCTATATAATTATCAAGTCCCTCTCTTTGTTTTTTTTTGTCCTCCAAGGCAGCTGCAACCGTATTCATGGAAGTGATCGGAGCCCTGCCTTTACTTAGAGAAAATGTCGAGGAGGCAAAAGGATCTTTTGGTTGTAACTTCCAACTACCGTCAGAAAATTCAACTCTTTCACAACACAAAAGCTTGACGATGACGTTGATGATTTGTGGAAATTTATAAAATAATTGGTACCAAGCATACCGTTTAGTTGGATCATTAAGATATAAATGTTTGATATAAGCTTGCTCTGAGAGTTTTTCCCCCTCTTCGGAAAGATGTTGGCCGGTATAATCAGGCAAAGCTTCTACATAGTCTTTAACTTTTTCAAACAAGCCTTGTCGTTCCTTTAAAATCTCTGGCCCGCTAAAGAGTGACTCTAGCTGACTCTTATATTTCTTGTATCCATACTTAGCTACATATGTTTGTTCAAACATATACAACAATATTACAAGCTCTAGCTCAGAATATTTCTCCATTTCAGATTCGAGCGTCTTTTTATCTACACAATTTTTTTTAAAGGGGGTTTGTGATAATAGCCAATATTGATGTAAACGTTGATTAATCGACTCCACCCCTCTTTGATGATAGATAGGGAGGGAAGATGCCTGTTTTTCTAATCTGCGCATCAAGGCAAATAGCTTTTTTTCCTGGGCTTGACGCTGTTCGTGTCGCTCTAATTGTTTCCCCACGAGTGGAGGCAGAAAAGGGGGTCTTCTAGGATCGCTACGATTGATAAAAGCTTGATATTCAGGCGTTTTGCTGTTTTCATCCTCTTTCGCTTCTTTAACATCTTCTGCACACCCCACCGACGAAGAAACTTGGCTTATGATAAAAGGGGCGAGACTTTTATATTCTTTATGCCGATCATACTCTGCTCTCTCTCTTGTGCCGGCAACATGATGCCACAAAGGTGTACTGGGAGAAGGGGTTCTAGAGAGGGTTCTATCGCTCTCACCAACCCCAAGCTGGGGGGAGCGTGGGGAAAAAGAAGAAGAAGAAGATAGACTCAGCATATACAATTTCCCTTTTTATTTATCTACATTGTATCCGCAACTATTAACCAGCTGTGAATTATGTTTTAAATAAAATAAAATAGCAAATTCAATTTTTTTAATCAATTAATATTCTGCAATAAACACAACCATATTAAAGACTAAATAGATAATGGTATACTTCCTTCACAAAACATCTTCTTTAAATATACACAAAACAACTTGCCACTAAATAGTAAATTTGATAAAACTTTTGTTGTCATTTACTTAAACGATACCACAATGAAACGTACACTATTTTGTTTACTATTTTTAGGAATTTTTATGGCGCTTTTTGGTTCAACATTAACTGTTAATGCGAGTAATCATGTCCCTCAAATCATTCTGACTGCCCCTCTATCCCAAGAGGGTGAAATTGTGACCGACCTTTATGTGTGGCGTCATGGAGAAACAGAAGCCAACGTTGCCGAGGTCCTATCTGGGGGCGGAGACACTAAAGCCACTCTGACAGCTACTGGTCAGCAGCAAGCAAAGGGATTAGCCGACAAAATTACGAGAAAAGGTTTCAAGCTACAAGCCATTTATTCATCGGATTTACCACGTGCCATGCAGACAGCAGCTGCTGTCTTAGCGATCTTTCCGCCAGAAAAAATTAGCTCCATTATTTCGGCCCCTCAATTGAGAGAAATTCTGCATGGGAAATATGAACGCATTCCGGCCGAAGCACGAGCAAAGAAAGTCGCGGTGCTTTTTAAAAATGAGTTAGACCGAATTGAAAGCAACCATAAATGCATCCAAGAAGGAATTGCAGCAGGCACTCTTGACCGTTTCCATTTTTGGAAAATCCATCCCATGGATGGACATGTCGTCGGGAATGATGCTCCCATCATCCATGTGAATGCTTATTTCTCGAACAATTGTCAAGAAGCGGAAACTGCCTATGAGCTATACCAACGCGTTTATGCGGAATTCGTTAGAATTGCGAAAGAAAGTCAAAAGCTCGGCTTCAACGAAATCGGTGTATCAACCCATGGGGCGGTCCTTTCATCGCTCATCAATGCAGCAAACTATGGCCACAAAAATGTGTTTGTGCCTCTTTTCTATCAGCCAAGTGCCATTCAAAGACAGGGAGAGGTCGTCATGCCTGCGACGGCTAAGGTGGGCAATTGTGCTCTCACCCATTTCCGCTATTGGCACAAGAGCCAGCAACTCGAATTTTGCGGCATCGTAGAATAACGCGGCTGCCAACAAGCTGTCCCTGTCGCTAAGGTCCCTAAGGTCGCTTTGAGGTAATTGCATAAGTTCCGTTTAATCGATTTTTGGATGATTTTGGCAAGATTCGCCATTTTGCGCAAATCCACATACTCTTAAGAGTAGGGGATTTGCGCAAAATGGCGAAGATTGGCAAAAGCGCCAAAAAGCGATAAACGGGAATTATGCAATTACCTCCTTTAGTCCCTATCGTCCCTACTTTTCATGGACTATTTTTTTATCGGTTTTAAAAGCAGGAGTTCACGAAACGTAGGGACATTAGCGACACAAGCGACGTTAGGGACATTAGCGACAGGGACAAACATCCTATAAAAGTAATTAAATCGTTGCTGCCATTAAAAGAACGAAGTATATTATTGGACGGAAAAAATTAATTAAGCGAAATTCTATGACTCTCACCACAGTTTCATGCCAGGTCTGGAGCCCAACAGCCAACAGCACATTAGCAACAGCTGCTCCCCTTTCCCCTATCGCTTCACCACAAATAAATAATCGATCAGCATCAAATAAAAGCATACCACCCAAGGTATTGAGACATGCTTTGCAAACAATTTCTAATAGCTTGCCAGACGATAGTTTAAGCAGAACTATTAACAAAAAAGACTTAAAGTATTCATTAAAATTAGCTCTAAGGCGCTTGTACTTATTATTATCGCCACCCGCACCAGAATCCCCGATCGTTTTGGATGCACTTATCAATGCTCAACGAGCCATACTTTGCACTAAAAACACTTTAAAACACCCTCGCGATCCAAATGATACGTTTGGTGAAGATATTAACCTCTTACCATACGCCAAATATCGGCTAAATAAGCTAGCAGAGTCGATACTTATTAGATGGGCCATGAATAAATTTTTCGTTTCCCTGTTTATATTAACTTCCTCTTTCTACCAAGGTTATTCCCAAGACAACCACATAGAACATGTGACATTGCCCTTATATTTCTGGGATGCGCGACCAACTCAGGGCTTTGCTAATTTTGGCGACGCTTTATCCGAAGTTTTAGTAGATAGAATGCTCGGCTATAAAGTCCACGTCGTAGAAAATCCATTTGATGCCACTCAAAAACTTTTGGGCATGGGATCGATCCTTAGCTACGCAAATGATAACGATATCATTTGGGGAACAGGTATTAATGGCAAAAGCCCCCCGAGTGCCTACCGCTTTACGCAACTCGATGTGCGCGCTGTACGTGGTCCCTTGACACGGAAATTTCTATTAGAAAGAGGCATCCCCTGCCCTGAAATCTATGGAGATCCCACGCTGTTATTTCCCATATGCTTTCCCGAATTCAAAAAAAAGGAGCATCCTTCCAAAGAATATATTGTGATTCCACACTATTCTGACGAATATCTATTCCTCGATGAACCTAATATGGTTAGCGCTAAAGAGAATTGGGAACACGTGATAAATAGTATACTAGATAGCAAATTCGTCATTTCAAGTGCTTTATCAGGAGTCATCGTAGCCGAAGCCTTCGGGATTCCCGCCCGCCTGTTGATTGTTGCTAATGCCAATAATACTGAAAATCTCGTTAAGTATGAAGATTACTATTTTGGCACTCATCGTTTTTCTTTTAGATATGCCACCACCATTGAAGAGGCCTTAAAAATGGGCGGTGAGCCTTTGCCCATATGCGATCTGCAAAAGCTTTTCGAAGCATTTCCTTTTGATTTCTTTCCGTCCGCTTTCCGATGAAAATATTTTTTATCAATTGTTAAATTTGTTCTAGACAACTGCGCCTGATCTAAGGTACAAGCAGAAACAAAATTTGAAAAAAGCCGAATGTATGTCATGCTCTCTAGGGAAAATACAAAATGACGATAAAAAATAAATTTGCCTTTTTCTTTCTTTCTGCCATAGCGATCCTCTTAGCAGCCATCTTAATCCCGTATGCCGTCACTGGCGCTGTGCTCAATCCTAAAGGAATCATCGCCCTAGAAGAGCGCGATTTGATTGTCATTGCCACCGTGCTCATGTTAGTGGTGGTTATCCCCGTCTTTGTAATGACTTTTGCCATTTGCTGGAAATATAGAGCCTCCAAAAAAGATGCCGAGTACGCTCCCAATTGGGATAACGATATTTTGGCCGAGACCATCTGGTGGGGCTTTCCCTGCTTAATTATCCTCATCCTTTCCATCGTCACATGGTTCAGCACAAAAGCTTTAGATCCCTTCAAACCATTAGAATCAGATATCACACCCATCCAAATCCAAGTAGTGGCTTTAGATTGGAAATGGCTATTCATCTATCCAGAACAAAAAATCGCCACGGTCAATTACTTTCAGTTCCCTGAATTAACACCCGTCAACTTCGAAATCACCTCTGATGCTCCCATGAATTCCTTTTGGATTCCACAACTAGGTGGTCAAATTTATGCCATGCCAGGGATGAGATCTAAGCTGCACCTCATGGCCGATGAAGCTGGCGACTATAGAGGATCATCCGCTAACATCAGCGGCTACGGCTTCGCTGGTATGGTATTCACTGCCAAAGCCACCAAACAAGCCGACTTCGATAAGTGGGTGCAGTCTGTCAAACAATCAGCTCCTCCCCTGGGCTTAAACGAGTATATCAGCTTAGCCAAACCCAGTTCATATAATCCTGAAGCCTCTTATACCCTTAAAGATGATGATTTGTACGATCAAATTATAATGAAATATTTAATGCCTTCATCCAAGCTACACGAACTAGAGAAGACCTCAATTAGGTAGACATTATGAACGATATATTTGGAAGATTAACTATCGATGCTTTCAAACACGACCCCATTGAAAATGGGGCAGGTATTGGAATTGCCATCACCGGATTCATCATTTTAGGCCTGCTCTTTTACTATCGTGGCTGGAAGTATTTGTGGAATGAATGGCTGACATCCTTAGATCCCAAACGAATCGGCATGATGTACCTCTTCATGGCCACATTGATGTTATTTAAGGGACTGGTCGATGCCTCCATGATGCGCGCCCAGCAAGCCTTGGCAGTGGGTGATTCTATGGGCTATTTGGCGCCTCCCCACTTCCAACAGATTTTTTCGGCACACGGCACTACCATGATCTTCTTTGTAGGCATGGGGATGGTGTTTGGCCTGTTGAATTTAATTGTCCCTTTGCAAATAGGCGCGCGCGACGTCGCCTTCCCCTTTTTAAACTCTCTAAGTTTCTGGCTATTTCTCGTAGGTGCTTTTCTGCTTAACATCTCGCTAGTCGTAGGTAAATTTTCTGCCACCGGCTGGTTGGCCTACCCTCCCCTATCTGGAAATGAATATCATCCAGGTGTTGGTGTAGACTATTGGATATGGAGCGTGCAGATCTCGGGCATTGGAAGTCTACTTTCAGGCATTAACTTCCTTGTCACGATCTTAAAGATGCGCTGTCCTGGGATGACGTTGATGAAAATGCCTCTGTTTACCTGGGCTGCTTTAAACAGCATGGTGCTAGTCTTGTTTGCTTTCCCCATATTGACAGCCACTGTGCTTATGTTGACTTTAGACCGCACCTTGGGGATGCACTTCTTTACCGCTGATTACGGCGGCAACCCCATGATGTATATCAATCTAATCTGGGCGTGGGGGCATCCAGAAGTGTATATTCTTATATTACCTGCCTTCGGCATTTACTCTGAAGTCGTGGCAACCTTCTCACATAAACGCCTATTTGGCTACACCTCAATGGTCTGGGCTTTAGCTTCCATCACCTTCTTGTCCTTTATTGTCTGGTTGCACCATTTCTTCACGATGGGCGCAGGTGCTAATGTGAACGCCTTTTTCGGAATCATGACAATGCTCATTGCTGTTCCTACAGGAGTAAAAGTCTTCAACTGGCTGTTCACTATGTTTAGGGGGCGCATTTACTTTGCTCGCCCCATGCTTTGGTTTTTAGGTTTTATCCTCGTCTTCACCAGCGGCGGCATGACTGGGGTGTTGATGTCTGTACCTTCTGCTGATTTCCAAACCCATAACAGCTTGTTTTTGATTGCACATTTCCATTCAATGGTTATCGGTGGGGTCTTGTTTGGCTTATTTGCCGGCCTATCGTACTGGTTCCCTAAGTTTATCGGATTTAAACTCAACGAAAGGCTCGGCCGTTATGCCTTTTGGTGTTGGATCGTGGGCTTCTTTGTCGCTTTTATGCCCTTATATGCCCTGGGATTGATGGGGGCCACACGCCGCTTAAATCACTATGAAGCTGCCACAGGCTGGCACCCTCTATTCATGCTCGCGGCATTAGGCGTTGTTTTCATCATCTGCGGTGGCCTGTTACAGGTACTACAAATCATTATTGGAGTCAGACAAAGAAGACAAAATAGAATCCTTGGCGATCCATGGAATGGAAGGACATTAGAATGGTCGACACCATCACCACCGCCATTTTACAATTTTGCCATTATTCCTGAAGTGCATGAGCGCGATCCCTTCTGGGAAGCAAAACATCGCCACCTTCCAGAGAAAAAGCAAACCTATCATGACATTCACATGCCCAAAAACACCCCCATGGGCATGTATATTGCGGCCTTTGCCCTTGTCTTTAGCTTCGCCATCATCTGGTATATCCATTGGTTAACAATAGTCGGCTTGATAGGCATCATCGCCTGTGCGATTATTCGTTTATCTGATGATGATATCGATTACTATGTACCCGCCGCTGAAGTAGAAAGAATAGAAAATCAAATTGCAACTAGGATTAAACACGCATGACTACACCGACGACCCTAGAACACGACCATCACGCCGAAGCTGAACGGTACGATAAAACTATCTTTGGCTTCTGGATTTATCTAATGACCGACTGCATTGTGTTTGCAACGTTCTTTGCAGCCTATGCTGTGCTCCATAATAACACATTTGGTGGCCCCTCTTCACGCGATTTATTTAGTCTACCTTTTGCTTTAAGTGAAACCCTTATCCTGCTAACCAGTAGCTTTACTTGTGGCTTAGCTATGCTAGCAGCTCATCGTAAAGAAAAAGCGAAGGTGATGGCCCTATTTGGTGTGACATTTTTGTTAGGACTCTCCTTTTTGGGGTTGGAGCTAACAGAATTTAGCCATCTCGTCCATGAAGGCAATAGCTGGCAAAGGAGTGCTTTTTTGTCCTCGTTCTTTTCGCTAGTGGGCTGTCACGGCTTACACATTACTTGTGGACTATTTTGGATGTTTGTGATGATGGCCCATGTTTCCATTCGAGGTCTGACAGCTTCGACTTTGCGCAGATTGACCTGCTTAAGTTTGTTTTGGCACTTCTTGGACGTCATCTGGGTATTGATATTCACGATTGTGTATTTAATGGGGGTAAAATAACGTGAAAAACACCTCACACACTATTAATAAACAGCATGAAGATCATGGAACGTCTAAGTCATTGATTATCGGCTTCGCCTACTCCATTGTATTGACGCTAGCAGCTTATTTTCTGGTAGTTGAAAAGGTTATTAGCGGCTGGGTTTTAGATGCCACCATCGTCACCCTATGTCTAGCTCAAATCACTGTACAGCTGTTATTTTTCCTGCACTTAAAAAATGAGTCTAGACCTCGCTGGAAATTGCTTATTTTTCTCTTCATGTTAGGAGTGGTTGTTATTTTAATAGCAGGCTCGCTGTGGATTATGCATAACTTAGATTATCGTATGATGACAGATATGAGTAGCATGAAAAATTTACAGACACAGTAATTTTGCTAAAAACACTCAGCACAAGGCTAAGTAAATGATCAAAACATACTATATGCTCACAAAGCCCGGAATTATCATGGGTAACGTCATCACTACCGCGGCAGGATTTGCACTAGCTTCAAAAGGACATCTAGACTATTGGTTATTTGCAATCACACTTATCGGCCTTGTTTTTTTCATCGCCTCAGCAGGTGTATTCAACAACTATATCGATCGAGCGATGGATGCTAAGATGGAAAGGACGAAAAATCGTGCCCTAGTTAAAGGCACAGTTTCCTCCAAAAGTGCACTGGTATTCGCCACCTTCTTAGGCGTTTTTGGCATCGCCATCTTAGGCTTCTTCACTAACATGTTAACCGTATTAGTAGCTCTCACCGGTTACTTTGTGTATTTAGTGTTATATGCCTTTTTAAAATATCATTCCTTCTATGGAACGCTTGTTGGCAGCATTGCTGGTGCTGTGCCTCCTGTCATTGGCTATTGCGCTGTTAGCAATCGCTTAGATATGGGCGCGCTGCTGATATTCATGATTCTCGTTCTATGGCAAATGCCACATTTCTTCGCCATCGCCATGTATCGCTATGACGATTATGCCGCCGCCGCCATCCCGGTGTTACCTGTGAAAAAAGGGATGTATGTCACTAAGGTGCATATGCTACTGTATATCATCGCCTTTACTGTGACGGCCCTCATGCTCACAATCATCGGCTACACGGGCAATTTATATTTCGCGGCTGCCGCTGTGCTAGGCTTAGCATGGCTCGGCCTCTGCATCAATGGCTTTAGCATAAACAACAATGTGCTTTGGGGCCGCAAGATGTTTCGCTACTCCTTAGTGGTGATCATGCTGCTGTGCATTATGATCACCATCGATGTGGTGTAGACTGAACTAGACCGTGACAATGATTTTGCCAAATTGTTGATTGGACTCCAAATAGCGATGCGCCTCGACAATGTTGTCTAACCTAAATGTCTTGGCAATGATCGGCTTAATAGCACCAGAATCTAAGGCCCCTAGAATATATTTCACGGCTTTTGCTCTGCGCTCAGCATCCCGCAACAGCTCAAAAACAACGTAACCGCGCATCGTTAAGCCTTTCATCAACCCCATCATCAAGGGGAAAGGAGTGGGGTCTGGACTAAGTGCGCCATATTCAATCAGAACACCTCCTGGTGCCATCCCTTCGGCTAAGGCCAGGACAGTATTTCCACCTACTGGATCGAAAACTACGCGTGCCCCTTTGCCATGAGTGATCTCATGGAGTCTCGCAGCGAGATCTTCTTCTTGCGTGACGATCACGTGCTTTACACCCAATTTCTCTAGTGCCCTCTTCTTGTGCGAAGTGCGTGTTGTTGCTATAGGGATAGCCCCTACATGTAGCGCAAATTGTATCGCCGCTAAACCAACACTGCTTGAAGCAGCAGTAATGACGACGTAATCCCCTTTGGTGATTTTCGCCACATCAAACAATCCACCATAAACGGTTAGGTATTGCATCCAGACTGCTGCTGCTTCAGCAAAACTAAGCGAGGAAGGATGCTTGACAACATCATCTGCGGGCACAATAGCCACTTCCCCATACACGCCGTACTTACCAAGGTGCTTTGGAGGAATCACACTTACAATATCTCCTGTGGACAACCCTTTAACACCAGGTCCCACCGCCTCCACAATCCCTGAAGCTTCATACCCCAATCTAGAAGGAAATTGAGGTTGTTCAAGATACATCCCTGTGCGAAACATCACTTCAGCACGGTTGAGACCGATGGCTTTCACAGCGATGCGCACTTCTCCATTTGCTGGGGGAGGGACAACAACATCCTCAATACGTAAAACTTCTGGTCCACCTGTTTCATGAAAACGTACGATGCGCGACATAGTCCCTCCTTTTGAATCATAAGTATGCGTCTTAGAACCCGATGGCACCTGAGAAAGAAAGACCATCGAAGCTTAAATCATCGGTTTCACCAAGGCGATTGAAATCGAAATAGTGATGATGCTCCCAACCCAATTGCAGCGTTAACAACATATCGTTACATAGCGTCTTTTCCCAATAGAAGCCCAAAGAGACGTCGCCTGCCAGCTGACAGACCGTATGACGATTTTTGATATCAGTAAAGGTAGTGACGGTAGTGTCGTCAACAGCAACTTCGATATCATCGAAATGTGTCTTAGAGCGACCATACAAAACAGCACCATCAATGATGCCATAAAAGCCAAAGCCACAACCTAAAGCCCAGTTGGCTTCAACTCCAAACACAGGACCTACGCCCCAAAAATTTTGCGTATGCTTATTGTTGTCATGCAATACAGCTTCTCGACTTTCTGCCGCAACAAAAGTTGTCAAATGGGCACGCACCTTTTGATCCATCCATGTGCCTCGTACGCCCACAAAAGGCCTTACAGTAAAACATGTCAGCGTCTCAAAGCCATACCCTGTCACTACGTCCACTTCATTAAAATTGAGATTCCAATGAATGTGGTTGTCTTCATCTGATGAACCATGTCCATGCCCACTGTAATTAGTCCAAACAGCCCCAACATCCCATTTACTGCAAGCAAACCGATACCCTGCGCCCACACGAAACCCTGCATTCCAATCATAATGCAGCTCGTCATCATTACCACTAATAAGAGAGATGGTATCTCCATCACTCGTTTGCTCATCAAGAATATCTAAAGAACCACATCCACAATCAAAGTCGCCTTCAAATGCACGCCAACAGATTACTCCAGCTCCAAAAATCCACTCTCCTGAAGCCTCTGTGGAATAGGTCGGACAACAGCTGTCAGCGAAACTATAGCTAGGTTGTGGACAGCAATCTCCATAAACAGAACCCATCATCGTAAGGGCTAAAGCCATGGTAGATTTTACTAATTTTCGAAATGTATTTGACATATGAAATTTCCTTATGCTGGCAATCATCAAAAAAAATAATTTTCTACAAGTTATTCCAAAACATGAAGATGAAATAGGAAGATGTCAATAAAAAAATCATTTTTAAAAAAAATTGGACTTTATCGAACATAAGCAGTACTAATATCTTTAAAGAAATTAATTATTTAGGGAGGAATATATGTCTAAGCTATCCTTGCGTGGAATTGCCTTGAACGTTGCTATCGCTTGCATATCAATGGGAACACAATTACATGCCATAGAGTCTGCTGAAGCCGCAGCAGCCGACAAACAGAAACAACTACAAAAAATTGCTCAATTATTGGCGCCACTAGAAGCAAGTTGCAATGGATGCAAACGCGGACCTCAAGGACCGCAAGGGCTTCCTGGACCCCAAGGTGCTCGAGGTCCTCAAGGCCTGCCTGGCCCGCAAGGACCAGAAGGTCCACAAGGCATTCCTGGTCCTGTAAATCCATTAACCAACACGATTTATGTCGATGGGCGCACATCATCCACCAGCCAAGACGGCTCTATCGGCAATCCATATTCCACCATACAGGCTGCTATCGACACAATTCCTGCTGGAACAACGATAGAGACAAAACTCCAAAGCTACACGATATATGTGGCAAGCGGCATCTATAACGAAAATCTAACTATTAATTTAAACAATAATCAAATTGAAATCGTGGCATTAGGGCTTGTTATTTTGGCTGATCCAGCTTTCTTTACAAATCCCATCCCCGTAAACACACGCAATGTCACGGTAAGCTTTACGGCGAGCTCAGCCTTCTTTCCCGCCCAACAGAATTTTGGGGACTCACTTAGCTTTACCAATGTCGATTCAAAATTATTGTACCCTAGTCCAGCTTTCAATATTGCTGGAACACCTTTTCGTGGCAATCAAGCACAAATTAATCAATTTATTATTATTGGAACACTATTTCTCAATGATACCTCAACCGTCCCTGATGTGGTGAACACTTTGGTGTATAAAGGGGTGGTTGTTTTCGGCGTGGATGGAACAGGTTCAACGACCACAAATATCCTATCATTAGATAATGCTACATTTATTGGTCCCATCGACGCGCCACAGTCATTCATCAATGCCCGCGATACTATCTTTGGAAGCTTTGGAGGGCCTAGTATTACCGCCTTGAGCTATGGCATCATTAACTTCTCTACTGTCAATGGCATGACAATCAGCCAAAGACCCCTCGACGTCGCAAATCCAACGGGCTTTGCAACATCCCCCCTCTTTTTAGGTAGCGGCATTTATTCTTCTAACCTGCAAGGAGCATTTGTCGGACCAGTGGATGGGGTTCCTGCCTATAATAAAGCCTATCTTCTAGATAACGCTTCGAATTTTTGGTTTACACAAAATGGTGCAACAATATCTCCTGGAGCAACGATTCAGGTACTGCAATAATGGCTCAGGCCAAGGCTACTGTTAAGCTAACCAGTAAAGTCAAAACACTTAAGCGCTAGCAAGTGCCCCAGCGAATGCTGGGGCACTTTTCCGTTGGTGTTCAAATCAAGCAACTATACACATATACACAAATAAATTACCCAGAACCACAGCCTTTGCAGGCAATAAATATTCAATAGAGATCGTACATGTCATCACCTTCAACTAGCTTAATAGTCTATACACCTTCACTAGCTAGTGACACCACCACTGCGTCTCCCCTGCTGATGCAGCCCCATGATAACGAAAGAGCATCGCGCGAGGAACGCCTCATGAGGGCCGTGCAGGAACAATTAACAGCGCATACCAATGAATTAAACGTTTCGACAGGCTGTTTTAGATCCCCAAAAAAACTAACCGGCTTTTTACCCAAAGAGTTTAATCAAGAACATCAAGATTGTTTTCTAGCGATCTTGTTGCCTTTGAGTAAGCTTAATGACGATGACAATTTCAGCCATATTGCGCGCTTGATCCATTTAACTCAATTCAATGAAATCACAAACGTTCACAACAAAGTTTTCCCTTTTACCTCGGAAGCCTATCAAGCATTTATGGCAGCGTCGCAAGCCAAGCATCAGGCAAACAAATGGCTAACAGTAGGTTTAGCAGGCACCACTTTCCTAACGTTGCTTCCGTTTCTCAGTGAAATCCCTCAAGTGACTAGCTGGGCACAAGCATCCACGTTTAACAATTTACAACTATCTGTCGGCATTGTTTCGGTAGCAGTTCTGGCCAATCTCATCAACTTTCTTGCTACAGGCACAATCCAAGCAGCCCAAACGACTGCCGCAGAACACCAGATAGGCTTTTTAGATCAAACCAAACAGGATTACTCCGATCTCGGTATCTCACTCTTACAATTAAATAAGAAAGAGCCCCTGTTCGCTTGTTTAATTGCTAATAAGCTCAATATAGAAAAGATAAAAGAAGTGATGGAAAGCTGCTTTTCACCTAGCGATACAAAGGTTTCAACGCCCTTCATTCGACACTGCTGCGCCGAACTTAATGGTGCCAAAATGATTATCGTCACTGGTAAAATCCCAAGGGGTATCTCTCAGCTTATGCGTCAAGCACATCGGAGCAATGAATTAGAAGAAAAATTGCTGCTAATATCCCATCAAACGGGCGATATTGGCGGCAATCATATAGGCTGAAGACATGGGGCTGCCATCCATGCACTGAGGCACTATCGAATTGTCTGCCACAATGAGATTTTGCACCCCATATACTCTACCAAAAGAATCTACGACACCACCTTGATTTATTGGAGCCATACGGCAGTGGCTTTGAAAATGCATATTTGCCCCTACTTCCTCTTTAATGAAGGCTGTTAGCGCGGCTGTATCGTCAAGAATGGCAGGATCGGGAAAAATCAGTTGATAGAGCGGATCGATGGTTTGCAGTTGAATATTGATCTGTTTAACATAGGTTTGAAAGGCAGATACAAAAAGATCTAAATCACTGGGATCAGAAAACTCCCCCAAATCCAGCACAAAAGGCGCTAGCGGATCTGCGCTATTGATTGAAACACTACCTCGGCTTTTGGGTTGACAAAGATCCAATAACGCCGCCGTAATCCCCTTCACCGCATCCACAGTAGTAAAGCGCACAAGGCGCACAGTAGGATCACCTCCTGGAGCAGGCAACCATGAGATTTGGGAAAATACACCATTAGACCCTGCTGCTGAATCTTCAGGATTTGAAGTGAATAACATCAGTACGTGAGGTTGATCCGCCAGCCCTTGCCCCACATTTGGATTGTCGAAGACCACCGGAATATTGAGCGACTGCAGCAAACTGGCCGATCCCACTCCAGAATGCAATAAAAAGGGACTGCTTCCGAGTCCGGCGCAAACAATCACGCCTTTATTGGCATAGACTTTTTTCGTTATCCCATTTTGCATATACTCCACACCAACAGCTTTGGTGCCTTCCCAGATGGTCCTAAGTGCTTGGCTGTCGAAATGGACCCGCAATTTCCTTCCTTTGACACCTTTGCCTTTAGAGTTCATCACTTCGTCATCTAAAAATGCTGTAGCACTACTGACGCGGTAGTATCCATCGTGGCCCTTATGCGTCAATTGGAGTTGAGGCGAAACGCCAATAGGGGTGCTGGGATCATTGTAATCCAAAACAAAAGGAAATCCTGTGGCCAAAATTACGGCTTCAGAGAAGACTTGCGATAATTTTGTAATCGGAGAATCTTGACGTATTTTTAAAGGACCGTGATGCCCACGAGCTTTAGGATTGGTCGTTTGCCCATCATAATCTTCCAATTTTTTATAAATGCTCATGATTTTATGGGCTGACCACTCAGGCCCTGCCAAAGCCTCCCACTGGGCGTATAGTTGATCGGTGCCACGACACCATGCACCTGCATTTACGGCTGTAGCCCCTCCTAAAGGAAGTGCCATCGCCCAAAAGAGCTCCCTATCATCAGCAGCAGGCTGTGGAATGGAAAATCCTGTTTCGTATAAAGGCTTGGCGGAAGAGGTTGTGAGCGCAATAAGATCTGCCAGTTCTTTCTGTAAGGCAGGAGGAATATCTAGAGTGGCCGGATCAAACGGAGGAACAGCTCCTAATAAAGCAGATAACACCGAAAAGACGGTATTTTTAGAATATTTACAGATGAATGAATTGGTGAAATTCTTGCCAGAATGAAGTGCTATCACCGATGTTTTTTTATCATCCGACAGCTTACGCGCCATCAGCCCGCCGGCTGTCCCTACTCCGACCACAACATAATCAGCAGTGTCGCCTTTGACACCAGAATGACCAGCCAGTGCATATTGGGTTGAAACAAATGTAAAAAGGGTAAGCGCACACACTAACCATCTTGATAAAAACACTGGCAACTCCATGTTAATTAGATTTGACTAAGGTTCAAATTCTGGGTCTAGAATCTCAGGGTTATCGGAATATCTTGTGAGACTGTTAATGAGCATGATTTCATTGCGCACCACAGGCTGATAGAGTCTTTCTTCTAGGCGCCGAGGGCTTTCACAATTTGTTCGGCACCCATTAGAATTTGCAAAACTGAAAATAAGATCTATAGGCACACTAAACCCTAAGGTGGCTTGTCCGGTCCATTTGAACGTAGCATCATAAGTGGTCTCTGCTTCTAAAGTCACGTAGCGCATGAAAGAAGCACAAGTGCGTAAACGGCCGCCAATGATATGTTTGTGC
>JABDFJ010000050.1 GCA_013286645.1 Chlamydiota bacterium
TAGAGCAACAAGATGTGTATGATTTAAATACAAAATCTGAAAACAAGTATAGTTTAATGCGTGAGCAAAATGAAATGTATAATGTAGGTAAAGAAGATGAAAAAGAGCTTAATTTACTGCATGCAATAGCTATTTATGGAAATGTCGAACAATTTGACTATTTAATCGATGTGGCTAAATCCTCGCCAAAAAGTAGTCGCGCCATTGATTTGAATGCAAATGATAATAAAAAACGGTATACACCAAGTCATCTAGCTATACTGAATAACAATACCGCCGTGCTTCTGGCGTTGAGTAAAAATGGCGCTGATTTGGAGAAACGGGATATTTATAATCGAACGGTGTCTAGCGTGGGAAAACAGCACTGGTATGATTGGTAGACTAATCCCTTAACGCTTCTGCAAGGGGGGAAGCAGCTCAAGAAGAGCTTCTTGTTCTTCTTGAGCGGCTTTTAAGGAGGTCCAACCAAAATGTTCCTTCATCATCTCCACAACTTTTGGAAGGGCCGCTTGTGCGGCTCTGGCATCCAATGTAGCCAGCCGTGTACGCCTTGCTAAAATGTCCATGGGTTTTTGTGCCATTTCTTCCGCTAAAGCCCACTCAATTTCTGCTAAGATGATGGGGTGGTTTTCTGCCAATTTGGAATTCAAAGATTTCAATTTACCCTGTTTTAAGACATTTTGGGCAATACTTCCATAAGAAGATACCAGATGTTCTGCAATATCTAAACTCACTTGATATTCAGACGCTAACGTTTTCGCTAACGCTTCATCATAACCGCTAGCTCCGATCAGGCGCAGTTGGGTGGTTGAAGCTTGGGTGTTTACCGTGGCAAGTCTTTGTGCAGCTTGGTTCACAATATCTTCAGCCATTTTTCGAAATGTCGTCCACTTACCCCCTGTAATAGTCAATAAGCCAGAAGGTGCCTGTTCGATAAAATGATCGCGCACGACGCTAGCAGTATCTTTCGCATTTGGATTTTGAACTAGGGGTCTAATACCTGTCCAAGCGGATTTAATGGCAGCGGGTTTAAGCGATACGTGCAAGTATTCGTTTACATAGGATAGTAGGTAAGAGACATCCTCCTCATCAGGGAGGGGCTGGTCGCTTATCTCAGTGGCATTGTCAGTCGTACCGATCAGCACATTTTCTTCCCATGGCAGCATAAAGATGACCCTGCCATCTTTTGTTTTGGGCACCAGCAATCCTACGTTGGAGGGCATCAGATTTTTGTCGAGCACCAAGTGCGTTCCAGAAGATGCTCTAATAAGGGGAGTTGCATTTTGATTATCCATTCTGCGAATGGTATCGACATAAGGTCCTGTGGCGTTAATCACCACTTTGGCATGGATATCAAAGCGCTCATTTGAGATATTATTCTGAACAGTAGCACCAATAATTTGATCGCTATCAGGATCGCGCAAGAGGTGCACGACTTCAGTGTAGTTGAGAACAGTAGCTCCTAGAGCAACAGAACTAATGATAAGGCTGATATTAAGGCGAGTGTCATTGAATTGTCCGTCGTAATAAGCGACTCCGCCTTTCATGCCTTCTGCTCGAATGTGTGGGATTTTTTCTACTACAGTTGAGGATAAAACATATTCGCTTTTATGGATGTTAGCAGAGCCTGCGATCCAATCGTAACATTTGAGGCCAATCCAATAGTAAGGCACTTCCCACCAGTTGTAAATCGGCGTAATAATTTCAAGGGGTTTGACAAGATGAGGTGCCATCTGAAAGAGGTGCCCCCGTTCCGCTAAAGCTTCTGTAACCAAGTCGTATTGTTGACGATCCAGATTGAAGACGGCTTTTTCTAAATAGCGTACTCCGCCGTGTGCCAATTTAGTGCTTTTACTTGAAGTTCCTGAACCAAAATCAAATCGTTCAACTAAAGCAACTTTGAGTCCTCTATTTGCCGCGTCGACAGCTGTGCCTGCACCGATAGCGCCACCACCTATGACGAGAACATCGAATGTTTGCGTCTTCAGTTGATTTTGCATCGTTTCTCTGCTGACGGCAGGCTGAGGAACAAGCATCTGCACGGTTTCATTGTGGTCTTTAGGGTTTTTATGGAAGTTGGAATAGATGCTTAGACCGGCAACGGAAATGAGGATTAAGACCAGGTATTTTCTTAAAAACATAAAGCTCCATTTCTAAGTTGAAGAAAGCAAACTATCACAAAAAATAGATTAAAATAGCAATACTGTATTAAAACAAGGCATAATGTCAACGTACATGTTCACATGTACTATTCATGGATTTTTTAATTACTAGTCTTTTGTTGTGGTGTTAAAAATATATTATTAAGTTGATGTTCATAGTGAATTAATGTATTCTTCTTTCTGTATCATTAAATCTGCTGGAAAAATTCCTTTATGTCGAATCAAAAACTTTTTGCTTTATTAGCATTATCATTATTCGCTTTGCCCATTACTCTGCCTGCAGACACTGCTGCAGTCACAAATACCGTAGTACCTGTTGAAATTAGCAATTTTTTTGAAACGGTCTATGGATGTAACCCACAAGTTACTCAAGACAAAAAAAGTACTGTGTACTCTGTTCCTGAAAAAGGTGTTTCAATCATTACTGACACCTATGGCGGATGTCATATTGATGTGAAAGAAATTTCTGCCGATGAAATTCCTTTTGCGAGAATAGCTATTGAACAGCTATCCGAAACTTATAGAGCCAGTAAAGCCTTTGATTCTATTTGGATTGATCTCGCTCTTCCTACAGGTGCATTGACTCTCGGTTCAATAGCCCCAATTTCGTTTGAAATTGGACAGCCAGGAAGAGGTGATTTAGTTTATGATTATCAAAAGAAGAAAGTAAAACTTTGGCAGTGGTTAAATTCAAATAAAGAATGTACGATCCCTCCAGGCGCTACACATAATATTGGAGCGACAGCTCTTATTTTAGATATGGTTGCCAAAAAAGTATTACTTGTTGTGAACACGCGTCGCAGCGATTCATGGAATCTTCCAGGTGGAAGTTTTGATCCTTTTAAAGACAAAACTCCTTGCGATACGGCCTTACGTGAAGCACAGGAAGAAGGCGGCTTTGAAGTAGAGAAAAGTGCAGCCCTTAATCCTAGATTAATGGGTCAAATGCAGTTCCTTGACAATCAGTTTGCTCCAGCAATTAATCAAATTTGGGCATATTTTATTGATGGCATAAGCCTAAAAGCGCTCAAGCCTCCTGCTGATGAAATTAAAGCAGCTGAATGGATTGATTTTGCAGAAATCCAAAGTAGCTCAGGCACTCTTAAGGGATTAAAAATGAGCGAAGAAATCAAGTCGCCTTTAGTTGCAGCAATTAATGGATTAGGATTCCAGGAAATTGTCAATAAGAAGCGGATGATTGTTCACGCGCCGGAATTATACAACAACGCGGAGGCTGCTATGTCTGGAGCTATTCAAACTTTCAGTCAAATTGCTTCATTAGAAGCCTTGCGTCATTGTCTAAGTACCCCACTTGCCGATGGTGAGTGGGGTATTCTTTCTTTGGATTTGGATCAAACTCTTATACAAGGCAAGCCCACATTTGGCGATGAGCATTTTTATCATTTTCTGAAGCAACAAAATAAAGCCCAAGGAATTGGTTCAGATGCACATTATAAATGGACTGCCAAAATTCGTGAGAAAGTTAAATATGAAACGTGTGAATCCGTTGATAAAATTAATCAAGTCCTCAAGGATTTTCGTACCCAGGGGTGGAGTGTAAAAGTCTTAACCTCTCGCGGAATGGATATGAAAGAATCCACCAAACAGCATTTAGAGGATTCAAAGTTAGATTTAACGATAGAGGATGTTATTTTTAAGGGCTTTTGCCCAGATGGGAGTGGCAAATTTCTTCAAAAGGATAAGAGTCTTATAAATTGGATGGGCGCTCAATCTCAATGGAAAACATGTAAAAGAATTCGCATCCTGTTTCCTGATGATTCTGATAAATATTGCAAGGATGTGGCGCGTGTTGCAGATCAAGTGGAAAAAGCAACTGTGACATGTTTACATTACATTGGCTCTTTGCCAAATCCTAAGCTATCAGAAAGTCAAATGAAGCAACTTGTCGTACAGCTTTATGCTCATAAGTCAAATCAATCTATTCCTTATGCTTATAATGACTCAGACTTAAAAATAGCAATGGATGCTCATGGAATTCAGGAAATCCAGCCAGATACTTTATATGCACTCATCATGAAAATTGCAGAATGCGATAGTCTTCCGTTCAAGTAATTTTTCCTAAGCATGTAAAAAAAAATATTTTCAATAAGGGCGAGCTGCAAGAAGATTTAGTTGTCCGAAATTTCTGGACAACTGTCGCAGATGGTAAGAATCATCCGGTCTTTCCAAAAATTGCATCATCTCAAATTATAGAGATTTCCAAGAAAAGACATCACCATTGCGAGAAACATGAGCTAGTCCGGAATTCGGGAAATGTCCGCCTACTAATAATTGCTGATCAGCAGCCTTGGCAAATAGACGTTTTCTGCTTAACACTGCTTGTACACCATCAGTATCGAAAGCTACATACCACTCTGGTTTTGCAAATTGAATTCCAGGACTGTGGACGAGATCACCCCAAAGAAGTAATTGTTCGTTTCTTGAGGAAATAAGAAAAGCGATATGGCCGGGTGTATGGCCAAACGCTTCAATTGCTGTAATGCCTGGAACAATGTCCTCACCAGATTCAATCAGTCGAAGTCTTCCACGTAAGTAATACGGAGCTAGTATTTTCTGTGCTAAAGCAAAACATGGTCGGCTGATGTTATTGGCAATGGCCTCTTGTTCGGGATCACGCCAATAGTCCGCTTCAATAGTGGAAACACAGATGGTTGCTTCTGGAAATGCAGGGGCTCCATCAGATGTTAGCAAACCACACATATGGTCGGGATGGAGATGCGTGATGAGCACATGGGATATTTGATTGAAATCGTGGCCACTTTCGTGGAGGCTTTTTGCTAAGAAACCTGCTGTTGGCCCAAAATAAGAACCGCAGCCAGCATCTACCAAGATTAAATGTTTCTTTGTGTCGATGAGGTAGGCGTTGACTTGTGTGCGGACTTTCAGGTCATTCACACAGCTAACTTTGGCTTCAATAATTTGCTGACGTACTTCTGTAGGCTCAATACCTACAAATATGTTCTGGTCAAGATCTAGATATCCATCATTGAGAGTCCAAACATTCCAATCACCGAGTTGAGTATTTTGAGAATGATCTTGTGTGTTCATACTCTAATAACCTTATTGTTCAGTGCGCAGCTTATGTATGCTGAGCCAGAGGGCCGTTTGGCACTTTGGTGGGGGTTTTAGGGGATAGGCCCCTTAAACGGAAGAGGTAGGATTCGAACCTACGTCACCATTGCTGGTGAATCTGTTTTCGAGTCCGATGCCCTGCAGGCATCCCCAACATTAAACAACCAACTTCACAGCTAAAATTGAGGAGCAATGCTTAGTCTCTATACTGCCCAACAATGCGCAAAGTTGCCCGTCAGTGTGCCGAATTTGTGCATAATTTTCAAGGTTTATGGCAATGGATTTTCATCATAATCACTTGTACAAAACCGTACAATATCACACAATGTTGAACCATAATACATTATTAGGGCAAGAGTAGTTATGAAACCACCATCAGAAAATATCAAATGAATTAAGGCAAACAAAGGCGAGGGCCTTTCGATCGAATATTACGATAAAGAAGGGAATAAGTTAATTCGTAGGAAAGATCCTACCCCAAAATCCTTGAAAGGCTCTAAAGCATGGCGTCATAATAACCCAGGTAACTTGGTAATAGGACCCCACGCACGCCAACATGGAGCGATTGGTTCTGCTGAATACATTGTGGTTGATGAAATAGGTAAAGAAAAGAAATACACATTTGCCATTTTTCCAAACTATGAAATCGGTCGAGCGGCAATGATCGCTCTTTTTAAAGAAGAGCGATTTTTAAAACTTACGCTTGAAGATTTGCCTAGAAAGTACACGGGTGTTGAAGATGGTCAACCAGACACTAAAGAAGCTATTGCATATCGTGACTTTTTGCGAACAAGCACAAAGTTTGATATGAAAAGAACCATTCGTTCCCTGTCCGAAAATGAGTTCAACACTTTAATCAAAAAGATGAAAAATTACGAAGGCTGACATCCCTGGCCTTGGCCTGATGGTGAAGATTACACACCTATTCAAAAAGTCTGTGGAGTTAAAATGAGCCATCACCGTGTCACAGAATATCTGATTATCAATCCGCCGGAAAAAAGATGGGTGACTCGTGAAGAAGCTATTCAATTAGTCGAAAAAAAACTATTACATGCCGTTGTCGTACACAAGAAAAACCACACATACCTCCGTCCATATCCACATGAAACATCTTACAGAGATCTCATATGCTAAAAAATCTTTCTCTGCCGCTTTTCTTTTTCCTATGCATCTTTAGCCAATTGTCTGGATATTTTTGGGAGTTTGAGCAAAGTGTCATTTTAGAAGGAGTTTTAAGGCGAGCTGAAAGGACTATCACAAAACGAGAAAATGGCAAGGTAGAAGATAAAATCGAAAGAAGTATTGTTCTAGTCACAGATAAGCCTTTGGTTCTTACTCATTCTATCTCAGTAGAAAAACAGCCGATTGCTTCTGCGGCAATAACTTATCCTCATATTAAGGTGTATCTTCCTGAGGAATTTCTTCCACTTATTGAAAAACACATACAATGTAGCGGAACATTTCGGAAAACTTTTAATCCCCACGACAGTGAAATCGAATTTCATATCGATACCGTATTGGATAGTGACCATCTATCACATCAACTAAAGACATTTTTATACGAGCCTGAAGAAGTTGAACTCTGCGGTATATTATATGAAGAAATTTACCCAGGTCCTCCTGAATACACGAGTGTAGAGAGGGGCGACCGTCCTGAAAAAGCAATCTTTTTAACGTTAAAAGAACCAATAAATGTTGAGCTCAAAAAAAATGCTGAACAAGAAGACATTTTTAATACACCAGAAAAAGGGGTCCGTGAATTGCAAGTGGTCTTTTCAGACTCTAAACCTTCAGTACATCAAATAAAACAAGAAGTCTCGCTAAAAGGAACCCTTTATCATGCGCATACGGCTCATCACCACCGAAGAGTACTCATGATGGTAAATAGTTGGAAACTCGATTAACTTTCAAAAGATTACACAAGACATTTTATGCTGTAATCTCTTCGATTTTTTACTTTGTATTCACGGTTTGATCAATGAGTTGCTCTATTTGAGTACGCGGGTCTAATATGCCTTCACCTGTGTAATTTGAAAAAAAGATCACGAGGTAGCCAATGTTAGGATAGATGATTAAATCATTATTAATGCCCCGCATTCCTCCGCCACTATGGCCAATTCTTAAGGGATGAGTATTGAAGACTTCAAGACCGTACTTATTCCAAAGGCCGGTAGGACCATGTTCAGAAAAAACAACATCGAAAGTCTGTCCTTGAACGATTATTTTTTCAGTGTGGTATTTTGCACTAATCGGTCTGACGATGTCTCCAGAAAGTAGTTCTTTCGTAGTTTCTTCATTGAGAAGCTTGTGTGCTGTGAGTGCTTGTATAAATCGAAACATATCATTTACAGTTGAGAATCCTCCTCCGGCGGGGCTTCCTTTAATGACATTGGAAAATAGATTATTTTTCCAGGTGATTTTACCATTTATTGTTTCTCGTCCATAACCTATTGCAAGATTGGAAATCGAATCATCCATTTCAAAAAAACCGCTATCCTTCATTTCTGCGGGATTAAATATATTATTTTGTATGAAATCAAAGTAAGATTGTCCACTAACTGCTTCTATAATTGCCCCAAGAAGCAGATAGGCAGTGTTACTGTATAGCTGACTGGTTCCAGGCTTAAATTGAGGGTTTTCTTTTAAGACTAGTTGTTGATAGTCTTTAAGATCGATATAGAGTCTGGATGCATCACCAAGTTGAAATTCTTTATTATTAAAGAAAGATCCAAAACCTGAAGAATGTGTGAGTAGATCTTGGACTGTGATTTGTTGTGCGAACGATTCTTGCATCCATCCTTCAAGATAATGACTGATAGGAGTTGTAAGGGAAATTTGCTTACGCTCGACTAGTTGTGCGATAGCGACTGAGGTAAACAGCTTTCCGATTGATGCAAGATTGAATTTGGTATCTAAATTATTTGAAGCATTGAAAGGTCGATAAGCCAAGCCGTAGGCTTGTTCAAAGAGAATCTGATTGTTTTTGGCTAATAAAAATGCGCCTGAGAAATTTTCAATTTTAGCGGCATCTTCAAGCATGGTTGATATTTTCTTTACGATTATTTTATCCGTATTTGTGTTATTGGCAGTATTTGGACCATGATTATCATTGCCACAGCCGGCTAACGCCATAAGCAAAAAGTAAAGTAGAAATTTCATTTTCCTTCCTTTCATGGTTGTTTTATTCATTGTTTTTTTGCACGATAGACAGACGTTAAAATATTATTTCTCTTAAGACCCAGATCCTTCATAGCTTGATCAAGCATAAAAGAGCGTTTTCTTTTGCTACGAATCTCCTTTAGATAATTTGAAAGCCCTTCCATGTATTAAAAATGTTCTTTTTAGATATTATAATTATATGCTAAGGCTTTTTGTGGGTTTTCGTCAAAACGGACTATTTGCTTAATCAAGATGGACCCTCATGAATGGGTTGTATGTTGATTTGGTATTCAAGATTAGACAAAATGGTGAGGATATCATCAAAACTGATAGGCTCATTAAGGTACATGTCGCGCATCAACTGATAGTCACGTTGCAATGTAGGCAATCTTTCATAAGGAGGAACAAGGTGAAAAGTTCCTGGTTTTGCTGAGATATAGTTTGCCCATGAGTTGCCAAAGAACTGACTCTTCCATAAGACGACTTGGTTTCTGAGTTTGTGGTTACTTATAGCTTGAACTGCCTCAGGGCGTTTTGCAAGCATTGCAGTATCTGCGTAATGGCGTGAATACCTATCAGGGATTGGTTTGTCAGATGGGCGATGGTACTCTGCATGCAGGATCGTAGCCTTTTCCCAGAAACTTCGTTCTATCTCTAGAGCTATGACCGCACAACGCCAATCGGGAAATGCTTTTGGAAAAATCTCGGCAATCCAAGGCGTTATCGTATAGCGCCCTGTTGGTTGTTGATCTGTAAGAGAACCAAATTCTAGTTTTACAGAACGTTTGATATAGTCAAATCCTGTTGGTTGCGATGATGGGTAGTGAAAAAGAAGCACAGGCGAATTTGTATTAGGATCTTTCAAAAACTCGAATCGCATCTGCTCATTTTGCAGTACGCCCAACACAGAAGCTTCCAGTGCGGGCATGATCTTAGTTTGAACCGCCTCTTCACATGCCGCTTCAGCTCTCTTTATCCATTTGTCAGCTTGATTACGAGTTGTTCCGGCTTCAGGGAGTTTTAGAAAAGTAGGAGACAGTGAGAGGTCTATATCTTCAGAAAATCGATAGATAGCGCCAAATACTTTTGACAACGAGGTGCCACCTTTGAACACAAGACTATCTGCAAACTTCGATTCGAACAGAATATTTAGCAACCAACACACCCAAAAATCTTTTTCCATGATTACGGGAGATACATTTTTTTGAATGGCAGCCTGTTCAATGTACAAATGTCGTTCGTTAGGGGATAATTTTAAAAAATCGAGTTTCAAGCGGTTCCCTCTGCCAATTTTCTGAAAATAGAATGCATCCATTCTGGCACAAGTCGAATGTCTTTAAGTAGTTCTCGTCGCTGATCGAGCGGAACAATTTTCATCAAATGCTCAAGTCTTTCTAATGTGATATTTTCTTTACCCAGTTCACGGAGAGCTTGTACCAGAAGTCCACTGAGCCTACCTGCCATCGCCATATTTTTTAGGGTCGTTCGACGAAGCTGAATGGTTGTTGCGCCAATTTTTACCATTCGGCTTGGTCCATCGGTCAGAAATACAATTTTAGCTGGAATCTGTTCAGATAGTCCTAGGAGATTTGCTGCGTAAGCGCCTGCAGGTTGAATACGTGTACAATCGCGACCAACCAATGCTTCTGCTATTTTTTTTGGAGATGGTTGAAGTTTACCGATTATAGGATGTTCTTCAGGAAAATCATAGAGTCCTCTAGCAAGGCGGCGAATGGTTCCTTTTTGGACAAGTCGATGAAGAACTATATCAACAGTCTGCCGGTTTCCTAAATCCAAGAAATCCGTCGGGACGAATACAATACCGCGACCACGGCTGCTTATGGCCTCAAGTATCTGAGAATCGACACTATTTAGATTTTTTTGATGCTTCTTCATGTAAGAAATATTAGTGTGTTTTTCTTACAAATGCAAGGTGTTTCTCTAAAATTTCACTTAAGAATTTTTATAGCCTTAACTATCTAAATATCAATGTACCAGTGTTCTTATGTAAGAAATGTTAGCATGTTTTTCTTACAAATATAGAAGATTGTATTTTGGTTAAGTTGCAGTCTATTTGCAAAAAGCACCACTTTCTGTTGCTTTTTGCAATTCAAAAAAATATTTAATCTGTAAGAGTTATTTTTATATCGCCTGAGTAGAAAATGTAATTAATCATCTTCGGAATCATTATTCTTTTTTGGAAGAAATATAAAAAATTCAGGATTTTCTCTTTTCTCAAGATTAACCAATCGATTTTCAAGCTCATATAAGTTTAAAGCTTTAGTATGGATCTCTAAAATCCTCGCCAGTGCTTCACCTTCGGATGTTGAAATGCCCCCATTTGCCACAGCTTGAGTTACGCATTCTATTGCTCTTAAAATATCAGTGGAATTCTTTATTTCTGGAAGATCGATTTTAATAGGAGAATCTTTTCTTGGAGGCAATAATCGATCTAATATAATTTTTGCAGCTTGTACATTCCCTGACTTGGCTTGAGTTATTATTGCTGTGCAAATGTCATTTACGTCATTAGCAAAAAGCATTTCGGCCATTTGGCTTGCTTTGTTTCTAATGCCCTGAGGTCTTCCTTTTGGATTACCTGATGTTCCTTTCTTGAATAGGGTTTTTTCCTGTTTTTCTCCTGTATTATCAGGCATCTATACTCCAATTTATGATAATAATTTTGAAACATCTCTTAGGATATCGTTGTATAGCATTCCAAGAGCCCATTCATTAGCTCTGGTTGGCTTAACGATTAACAGTTGAACTGGATCGGCGACGTCCATGCTTATCTGATGATTTAGAGAGTTTATCACGACATTTGGCAACTACGTCTTCCCGAAAACGACTAAGGCTAATATGACCGATCTCTTGCTTGAACCAGTTTAAATGACCAAGCATCGTTTTATGATTTCTAAGTTTTTTTAGTTCATGCTCAATGAAGCGATCGATTAAATCGCTGACGGTAAGTCGGCGCATCTGCGTAGTTTCATAAGGATCTCCTGCTTTGACGGCTGCGATGGTCTTTCGCTTCCATTCCTTAGCCTCCTCGAATGTATCATGATTCTTCGAGAGATGTTCGCCATTTTTAATGCGAATTTGAACTCGATAATGAAAGCCTTTGGCTCCTTCAATTTTTGTGATGCCTGGCTGTTTTGTTTATGCCATAAACAATTACTCTCCCAACAATAATTTCGATTACTGTGCAGGATTTGTGCAGAATCGACAAAAAAGCGATTTTGCAGCGCGAAAAGGCACAGCGTATTTAATTGGGTTGTATATTATTGAGAAGCCAGTGTGGAATGGCTTATGGAAACGGAAGAGGTAGGATTCGAACCTACGTCACCATTGCTGGTGAATCTGTTTTCGAGACAGACGCATTCGGCCACTCTGCCACTCTTCCAGAAATGAAAAGGAGGTTCAGTGTGCCATATCAGGCTAAAATATGCAATCACTCAAAATGAAAAATGGAGAATATATTCGCCCCTCGCAGCCTATCCACGTTTTTATGAGATACTCTAAAAACGTGGAAGCTGAGGAGGAGTTTTGTAAGAAGAATCAGGAAATGGAAGAGGTAGGATTCGAACCCACGTCACCCGTGAAGGTGATTCTGTTTTCAAGACAGACGCATTCGGCCACTCTGCCACTCTTCCAGAAATTAGAACGACGAAATCATTCTAGCTAATCTCTGTTATTTATTCAAGCGATGATCGATATTTCTCGCGAGAATTGTATGCTGCCCTCTCAAACATGCTCTTGCGCATGTTTTAGGTTGTTTCATGCTCCACTTGCAAGCAGGGCGTTGTGATAGTTGAAGCCATCTCGCTTGTTTCGGTTGAAGGCAGCAAGAAATCGATCTCATGGCGTAAGCGGAAGATGCCGTACAAGTTGAGCATGAGGAGCAAAGCCGCGGTGATGGAGATCACTGTGAGGGCTTCGTTTGTCTGCAATGAGACAAAGAGCAAAGAGCTGCAGCAGGCGTACACGTAAAAGACCTTTCTGCCATAGACAGGAGACATAAATTCAGCGCATTTGATCCCTGAACAGAAGTAAGAAACGATCGTGGTAAACCCAAGCAAGAGTAAAAATAGTGGCATGAAGATATCCATGGCTGGGAAGTAGCCAGAAAGTGCTTCTTGCACTAACATCGAAGCTTCAATGGGTTTATTCCAGACGTCGGTCGTAAGGACCAACATGACGCTTGTGGTGCATATGATGAAGCTATCTAAGAAGATTTCAACGATGGCGAGTTTGGCTTGTTTTTCAGGTTGGGCTTCGACTGTTTCGCTGTGGATTACGGAGGCATAGCCCACGGCGATATCGCCAGCGTAGCAGCTGCGTCGAATGCCTTGTGAGGCTGTTAACAAGATCCCGCTGCCCACAAAAGCTCCAAGGGCGGCATGTCCAGTGAAGGCAGATTCCACAATGGATTTTAGAACCGCTGGGAGGAGATTGATGTTTTGAATGAATACATAAGCGCTCATTCCCAGATAGCAGACAATGAAAGCAGGGATGAAGATGGCTGCGATGCTGCCGATGTGGTTGACACCTTTACGGCTTGTAATGATGATGAGGCTGATGAGCAGCAGGGCGACACTGTATTTATTGATTTCAAAGTTGGTGGAGATATTTTCGGTAACGACACAAAATTGATAGATCTCAACGCCATAGATACAAAGTAAAAAGCAGACGAGTTTTGGGATCCAAGCTTGCTTGTATGCTTTTTTTAGATAGTACATGGGGCCACCGCGATAGCCACCCTTGCCATCAGGTGCCCTGTAGCGCATGCCAAGATATACTTCTGAATACTTTAAGATCATCCCCACAAGAGCTGTAATCCATATCCACAGAAGGGCGCCAGGACCTCCCACTTGGATTGCAGTGCATACGGCGACGACATTACCGACGCCCATGCAGCCTCCAATGGAGACGAAGAAGGCTTTGAGGGGGTGGACGCCATGGCCGTGGTGTTCGATGGTTAGGGTTTGGAAAAAATACTTGATAATTTGCGGAAAACGGCGAATTTGAAGGCACCGTGATTTGCACGTGAGGTAGATACCCATGAACAAAATTGCTGGCAAGGCCGCATATCCCCAGAGGAAGTTATCGAGCGACCCCAGTAAGGAAAATAAACCAATATTCATCCGATGCCTAAATTACTAAAATTTTTATATAACAATTTTATCAAAATTAAAAAATAAATTCAAACTAAATAACACAAAATAAACTAAATAGAATTGTTTGATAAATAAGTGTTTTATGTAATAATTATTTTTAGGGAGTTAAAAGATCGAGCCTCCTAAAGTTTTTAATGCGACCATTATGGCAAACGGGAAGATAAAAAGTAAGAAAAAGGTAAGGGATTATGGCTGATCATGAAAAAAAAGAAGCAGGAACCCTGACGATTGTTGAAGCAGTCGAGACATTATCGAATATTGCAGACCTAGCATATGAAGGTAATATCGGGATAGCACAGCAGCATGATGTTGTTGTGCAAGATAATCCATTGAGTTATCGCACAGTGCATTGGTTACACCGTGACGATAGTGATATTACCATTGATATGGTGAAGGATATATTTAAGGTTATCCTTAGTTACCTACGCAATTTTTATAAAGACGATTATAGCCAGATTAAAGATGCGCATACTGTAGAAGGCATTAAGACGATCATGGTGTTAGTAGGGGAAGCGGCTAAGAAGTTGGATAAGTATACCCATTTATTTCAAGATGCACGCACGAAAAGTGTGACTGAATTAAAAGAGTATAAAAAGCTGCAGGAGTTTTATTTGAGTCGCATTGATCGCAAGATTGATGAAGGCACGCTCGGCAAATGGATTATGGCTTTATCGCAAAAGACCGGGATAGATAAAGCTAAAAAACCATCCTTGATCGGTCGCAAAGGAAATCAAAGTAAGCACATTTTCGTGGATTTAGAATCGGTTAAAAAAGACACAGAGTATGAGCTTTTCTTCTTGCGCAAGGAAGATGGATCGCGCTTTTTTAGTCCACGACTCATTCGCAACATTAAATTAATCAGTGATTTTGGTGATTTTTTTGGCGAAGAAAAGCGCGAAGATCCGTTATTGAATGCTGGATTATGGCAGGATCGGGTGGCCAATTTGTGTGCCAAGAACATGATTAGGGCGACCCATCGTTATATAGAGCGATTTTATCGCGAGGCGATAAACGCTAAGGATCGAGAATTAGTCGAAAAATTGAATAAGAGCTTAATGGCGCTCATGTTGGCGGCAAATCCACACAACTTGTCACATAATCTGCCGCTCAAGAATTGTCGCGACTATTTCCACGATTTTCAGTTATTTTTACGTGCCTGTTTGCATACGAGTGATTATCAGCACTTGATCGCTTATCCTCCACCCAAGGCGAATAAGTTGGCATGGTGTCTGTTAAATACGATGCATGTGATTTGTATGGCGTTATACACGCAGTTGAGTAGTGTACATGACCTGTTTTCGATGATTCATGGTTTGATCCAAAAGGCGCATCAAGAGCAGAATTCAGGAGAAGGGAGCAAAGAGACGAATTTTTTGAGTGCTCAGCTAGAAGGGGATTATAAATCGCTGAATAAAATGTTGAAATTACACCCTAATGGTCCACTTAATAAGATCTTAAATTCTTTAGAGACAGGTAATTATTCAGCATTTGACCCATTAATTCAAGAGAACCTACCTTCGCAATTATTTACTTTGTATGCGCAGGAAAGTAAATATCTCTTTGCGCGTTGGCCTTCACCGACACATCAAGAGTTTATCCATAAGGCTGTGGTTACAGATGAGTTCAAGGGATTTTTGCGTGGGTGTTTACATGAGCACACACTACAAAAGTGTTTGATATTTAACTTGCAAGACCGTTCGACCTGGAAAGACCATGTGCGTTGCACAGCTATTGAAGAGTTGGCTAATAATGAGACGTTCGATCGGCATGTTGAAGTCGTCACGCTGGCCAAAGATAGTGAATTTTATCATCAGCTAGCGCCATATAACCAGGAAAATCACGCCAATGTGTTTATGCAGGTTTTTAAAGAGCAGTTGGCGGATGAAAATTGCGGCTTCTTATTCCCTGAATCGATTAAGAAACCACTGATGAATCATTTTGTGGATGAGGCGATGCATGCCGTGCACCGCATCTTCTTCTCGGGTAAGAATGTGCTGTCGCGTGAACAAAGAATGAATTTCATTGAGATCTTTTATCTGTTCTTAGAATTGAAGATAGTAGATCTGCTAAAACCCGACGTGATCGGCTTTTGTTGCAAAGACGGGATTGATGTGGGCGTTGCGACGAGCGCCGAACTATTCGTCTTCTTAAAATTCCTCAACCAAGAGCGCCTTTCCGAGATGGATCGCGAGCATTTGGATTTAATGCTCTATGGCAATAGCTTGCTCTTCCGTGAGCGTACGATGCTACCAGAACGGTTCAATCGCATGGTAAGTACGCTAGCGACAATTGAATCTGCCCGCGAGCACTTTGGCCAAGCTAACTTCGTTAAAATTATCAACGAGGCATTTGGACGCTTTTATAAAACCCCGATCTTGCATGGCAAAGTAATCGTGCAGAACCATATTGATGAGCTTTAGAGGCCACTCGGAATTTGGACAAAAAATTGAAACACAGAGTCACAGAGAGCACAGAGAAGGTTTTGTAATATGCGATTCTAGGCACTCATTTGTGTGATAAGTCATAAATTTCAGCATACTTTTTGTTAAGGTAGTTGACGAAAGCCTCGGCGTTGAATTTTTTGCCTGTAATATTGGTGAGTAGCTCATGGCTGGAGTAGCGCCTTCCATGTTGATGCACACTTTCTTTGAGCCAGTCTTTGATGAATACAAGATTGCCAGCTGCCACTTGCTTTTCCCAGTCGGAGTGTTTTTTAGCAAACGCTTCAAAGAGGTGGGCGGCATATAAGTTTCCTAAGGTGTAGGTGGGAAAATAGCCAAAAGCTCCCATGGACCAATGGATATCTTGCAAGCATCCTTCCGCATTAGTGGGAGGGGTGATGTCTAGTAGTTCTTTCATTTTAGCATTCCACACTTCAGGAACCTCTTTGACGGCTAAAGAACCTTCAATGAGGGCGCGTTCCAATTCGAAACGCAAAATCACATGCAGGGAATAGGTGACTTCATCTGCTTCAACCCTGATCAAGGTGGGTTCAACTTTATTGAGTGCGCGATAGAAGTCGTCGAGCGATACTTTATCGAGGTTACCTTTGAACTGCTCTTTTAGCAGAGGTAAGTAATGCTTCCAGAAGGGTTTGCTTTGTCCAATGCGCGTTTCCCACCAGCGCGATTGACTTTCGTGTATGCCTAAAGAGACATAATCGCCGAGTGGCGAGCCGTATTGTTCTTTTGGTAATCCCATTTCGTAGAGGGCATGGCCGGCCTCATGCAGGACGACGGAGATGCAGCTCATCAATGAGGTAGGATGAAAGCGCGTGGTGATGCGACTGTCGGTAGGGTGTGGAGCTAATGAGAAGGGGTGGGTGGAGAGGTCTAAGCGCCCAAAGTGCATGTCGTAGCCCATATCGTGTAAGAGGCGTTTCGAAAAGGCAAGTTGTTTATCGTGTGGGAATTTGCCGTGGATGAAGCGATCATCAACTTGTTTTGCTGCTGATATTTTCTTAAGAAGATCGACGATCGATTGGCGTAAGGGGGTAAATATCTTAGAAATTTCTTGTGTGGTGACTCCTGGCTCATAATCATCGAGTAGAGCATCGTAAGGGTGTGCCTCGTAGCCGACATATTCGGCTTTTTTGCGCAGCATGTCGACGGTTTTTTTTAGAAAGGGGGCAAAGTCTTTAAAGGCATTTTTGCTTTTTGCTTCGCGCCAGGCTAAGATTGAATTGGAAGAGTGTTTTGCGAATTCTTCCACAAAGCGCTTGGGAAGGGCTTTGGACTTAATATATTCCCGTCTCCATTCACGCACGGCCGCTGTTTGAGGGTGTGAGAGATTTTTCGCTTTGATGGTGCCTGAAGGGATGTCGATCAATTTGGACAGCAGATTAGCAAACTTTTTTCCTGTCTTTTCGGTGTGGATGAGGCCAGCGAGGGTTTTGAGTTGTTCCCCGCGGCTTTCCGCAGCCCCTGCCGGCATGTAGGTTTCTTGATCCCATTCAAGGAGGTGAGCAATGCCGGTGAGGGTTCTGGCATGACGGGAAAGTTGATGTAATTTGGTATAATCGTGTAGTGCTTGTTGCATGCTAGGCTCCTTATGGTTTAAAGATAATGCTGAAATTTAAACTGCTGTGGTCGATTAGTCTAGAGGAAACGAAGCGTTTGATTTGATCCATTGACCTGCAGTGTAATGAAACCATTGGATTTCACCGGTTTCTGTATCGAGCCGAAAGACAGAAAGATCATTACGTGTGCTCATACTGCCTACGACTATTTGATATTTTCCAATTTTTGATGCTTGTCCTTCAGAAAGTGTCTCATTAGCGGATAGATAGGCTGTGGCAATGAGAGCCGCGACACATGCCGTTACCGCGACATAAAAAGTTCGCAAGAGGAATGACTTTAGCATAAGAAACTCCATAAATGTGATGAAACATTTTACGTCATAGCATCATTTTTTTTAACCGACAATAAGGAAAATCGCAGCAATAGGGACGTTAGGGATAAAGATGAAATGCAAAGCATTGTAGCTTAGGCTTTAGCCTGAGCTTGTTTTGGCGGGCTTTAGCCTGCCACGCGCAGCGAGCGGTAGCGATGCATGTCGCGCTCGGTGTCGTGGTCTCACGAACGTTGCGTAAAGCACCCAGTGCCAATGTCTGAGGCATTTTAACCTTACTGTTTTTTGCTGAAACCATCTTTTCCACAGGTGAGCGCGCCTCGCATCGCTGACGCGTGCGGGCGCGTAGCAGGCTAAAGCCTGCTAAAACGAGCTCAGGCTAAAGCCTAAGCTACAATCTGTGGCTTCAACTGTTGCTTTGTGTTGAAAAA
>JABDFJ010000051.1 GCA_013286645.1 Chlamydiota bacterium
TTAAATTTCTTTACCCAATTAGGAAGTCCGTTAGGATAATAATATTTGCTGCTTGTAAACAAACCGCGCACAGGATCCAACCAAAACGCCTTACCCAATTGGCCTCCCATTAAAGCGGCCGGCTCCGGAGCACTGCTAATAGAAAAAACCTTAGTTTTTTGCACAGGAGTGGAAAATATCACCAACTGATCAGAGAGATTATCCACTTTATAGTTGCGCGGCGATACGCCTGCTGGATAATAAAATTGTACTGTAGTGGGATCGACAAAGGGGTCATTCAAATTGTATATAAGCCCATTCTTGGGGTCATAAACTCCTGCTGTTTGCAAATCGTTATCTTGTGTAGCTCCAAATAAATTTCCTTGCGCATCAAGCCAAAAATTATTGACCATGCCATGATAGGCTGGAAACGTTCCCGTTGTAAGGCTCGCATGCCCTTGTGCAGTAGAACAATTGGCATGGGGATGTAAAACATTTTCATAATTGATACCGTTGTTTTTTAAAAACTTAATCCCTCCTTTAAGGAATTTATTCACTTTATCAATAGATGCTTTTGGAGCACCGTCAGCAACGAAAACAACCGTGATTTTTGGATCTTTAAATCCCTCTTTGCCACAACGCAAATCACCAAGTAAAACAGCTAATTCTCCATCGGGAGAAAGGGTGGACTTCCCCTTAGCAAAAGCCTCCATAGGTAGACTCAGCGTGAAGAAAGTTGTGAGCAATAATGCCTGGGAAAGACAACACAAAAAACGCCTAACCATATTTACCTCTCATTTTTTTAGTGCAAGAAATTGCTACCAATGAACATGCATCGTTCGATATAATTAAAGAATATTTATTTTGTAAATATGTTTTGCGACTGAGGGGGAGTTAAGAAAACAGCTCATTTAAAGCACGAAGTGAAGCGCATTAAACAAATCAACTTAACAACAGTCATAAAACTACACCATTATATGAAATTTAAGTTCCTATTACTTTTCTTAATCAACTGCTCTTTACTCCTTGCTAAAGAGCGCACAACGAGTTACCCCTTCCTCGCGGGGGACACCTGGCGTTTCTACTGTGATTGGGTACTAGGTGAAAGCCCCACTCTCGAAGCCGAAAAAGTTAAACAAGGAGACACCATTTTTGTGGAAGTCGATTCGCTCCAGAATTTCTCTCAAAACTATCTCCCCCACATACAATATCAATTCATCTTAATCACCCCAAACACAGACAACGGGGGCGACAACCCACAGCCCGGCCCTTTTGATGATCTTCGCAACGATAACAAACTCGCTGCCTGGTTTTTACAAAATATCGATCGCGATGCTTGCGATAAATTGTTTCCCATTCCCATTGGCATTGCCAACACCACCTATGTCCATGGCAATATTTCCAACCTAGACCACTACATCAACATAGCCCTTACTAAACCTATTGCAGAACGCAGCACTTTTGCTTATGTCAACTTCACGGATAATACAAACCCTCACGAACGCACTCCTTGTCGCCACTATTTCAACCAACAACCCTGGGTGACAATCCGCTTTCCAGGAAACCACTCCGACTATCTGGCTGATTTGGCTAATGCAAAGTTCGTTGTCAGTCCACGTGGAAATGGACTAGATACCCACCGCACATGGGAAGCCCTTTTAATGGGCTGCTATCCAATTGTGAAAAGCTCATATTTGAATCCGCTATACGAAGATCTACCCGTCGTTATTGTCAACGAGTGGCAGGAAGTTACCGAAGCCCTTTTGGAGCAAAAGCTTAGCGAATTTAGCAGCCAAAACTTCCTGAGAGACAAGCTCTATGCCGAATATTGGTTTCAAAAGGTGGAAGAAGTGCAAGCAGCATTGCGGACATCACAACGTCACAACCTTAACACCACCCAGCCTTCGGGCATAACATCTCTATAATCTTGCCCTGAAGTGGGTGCAAACCATGCCGGGGGCGCCAATACTATTTTATCGGGATGGCGATTCAAATACGCCGACCACCAAGAAAAGCTCGAATTGCAAATGATATTGTGCTTACACATCGACATCAGATATAGATCGTGATAGCTTGGCTCACCTTCAATAAACACAATATTCCTTGGAATATGAGCAAAGGCTTCTTCACACCATTTAAGATCATTCGAGCACACCACAAAAAGTGCATTCTCAGGAAATTGCAAGATAGCCTTTTCAAAATATTCCACACCATATGTCAAATGAAATTTCTGCTCCGGATCTTCTCTCATATACGATCTGACATGCACAGCAACTGTATAGGGGTGTTTCAAAATATCCGCATACTTTGTCTGTAAGTAAGTGGTGATCTCTTCTGAAGGTGCAAATAAGGCCAAAATTTCATCTTTGTGGTTGATGAAATACTTCTCCGATTGAAACCACCATTTGATATGCATATTAGGATGATAAGGAATAGCTTTATAATAACAGCTGTCGATATCCGTATAATAATACTCTATTGGCTCTTGCGGGCGGGTCCCATTCAAGCGAAACAACACTTTATGATAATTGGTGGGAATATCGTATTTATCGCTTTCTGTAAGATCTGGGAATACAGCCTCGGCATCATTATCCAAGGCCAAGCTCACTGCAGCCGCAATCTGGAACAGTTGATTGCCTAGCTGCCCTTCCAAATTCCCCATTACAAAAGGTTTGGCATTAAGGAGTGAGGATAGCCACAGAGTTACTGTTAGAGCTATAATGCGCATGAATATCATGGCTTATCATCTAAGCGTCTATAGGGTGGCATACTGCGAATAATAGCTTCGTAATCGTTTTGCAATTTGGTATGCACGCGACTTTCCCCCAATGGGTTGTCCATATTATACACGTAAAGGATGTCATCAATGAAAACATGTCTTTCTGCAGCCATCTCCACCATAGGGAACATCATCGCCTGATCCCCAGTGGCTATGAAGAAATCGCCATCACGTTGCAAATCTGCTTTATCGATTTTCTTAAATAGCCACGCATAAAACGTTTTAAGATGGGTGGGACAACGATATTCTCGAAAGGCATTTCGCAAAACATATTCTTCAGGTACAGGTTGGGACCATCCAACGACCCCAGAAGGGTATTCCATCAAAGTCCCATGCGTCAGCCACACATCTTCATTGGCATAGGCTGCGTTTATTTTCTGCAAAACAGTTTCATACGCTAGCCAATCATCACCGTCAACACAAACAACAATTTCATCATCATTGCAATATTGCATGATCGCCTGATAATGATTGGCAAGTGGACTTCCAAGCCGTTTTTGATTGCGAACCAACGTGAATCGATGTTGTTGATTCAATGAGTAAACGAAATCTTCCACAGCATCGGCGGTGCCATCAGGAGAACAATCGTCGACATACACCACTCGATAATTTGAATATTTCTGTAACAAAATAGAACTAAGATTATATTCATACCAATTGATATTGTTATAAGATACCACGACCACAACAATCGGTCTTTCTGTTATGAAACAATCCTTAGATACAGCTTCCATCGGTCTTAAAAATATATAAGACAAAAGCAAACAGAAACGCATCACATAAAAAAAAGGTCTTTGGAACATTGTCATTGTCATCAATCCTCTTTTGAAGAACCTTTGCTTTGCATTAACTCAAAAAAATCTAGCAATAGCTTGATGCGATTCAAATAGGTATGCTTCTCTTTGACAAAATCCATCAATGCCAATTGATCTTGTAAGGTCCATGTTTTTGCCCTCTCCAGTGCATCATAAAATAGTTGGTGGGTGTTTTCATTGTAAACGACATTGCCATCAAAGAGTTCATAGACGCTCTTCGCATTCGTTATCCCCATTTGCCCGAGGCAGATAGCTATAAATATCCGGCAAGGAATGTAGCCATTTTCTACCTGCCATGTCCCTACAATCGCAGGGAAAAAATATGAACGCGCAATAATGTTGTTGCAATCTTCTCTACTAAGTCCTTTTACCCAAGGATTCCCCGTATGGAGAAAGCTAATCCCATTTTCCACGCATGCATCAGAGAAGGGAAGCAGCTCATTGATATTGCCGTAAACGCCTCCACCGAGGGTTCCTATCCAATGCACGCAAGCATCCTTTTCGAATTCACCGATCTTTGCCTTCATTTCCTCAATTTCATGCGGCAGCATGTCAGCCGCCCAAGGCATATAGACGGTGCGGTTGGGCACGTCATAGTACATACAAGTGTCAACCTTGATCAAATCGTCTCTAAACGGCAATCTATTGTTATACACTTGCATAATGAGGCAATTCGACTCTTTAACTCCACGATACTTATCCAGATTGCAGTTGTGGAGGATATACTTGCAGTCATTCCTGATAGGCATCAAGGCATCAACCTGCCCTTCTGTAATAAAGAGAGAATCTGAAAAATCAAAATCCTGAACATTGTCATTATTATCAAACCAATGGACTGGACACCCTAAGTAATCAAATGCCCGATAAAAGCGCTCATGGATATAAGAATGGGTATGAGAATGGAGCTTATGCCCCCAAATCACCACTTTATCAAAGCCATGAGCCGAAATCGACCAACTCAATGTTAAGAAAAGTACAAGATAACAATATCTAACACTCCTCAGAAACTTATACCGAACGTGATTCAAATTCATAATTTATTCTAAAATTGTCGTTGTTTTTAGGTAAGATCATATGCCATAGCGCATGATTAAAAAATAGTGGAAATGATTCATCCATTAAGCTATCAAGGGAGGCTGCATGAATAATTTTGCGCGCTAAACAATGTACGACGAGGACGACTCCCAATGCACACAGTCTTGTTGAAATTCTCCGTTCTGTGGATTGTCTTTAGCTCCCCCTTACTCTTCTCTGCTAACATAGGCCTGCTCATTACTGCCACAGGACAATACATCTCTTTTGTCGATCCTCTCATAGAATCTGCTGAAGAATATTTTTGCAAAGGACATCAGATCACCTATTTTGTTTTTACCGACACAGAAATGGATTCAAGAGATAATGTAATCTACCTATTTCAGCCCCGTTTCGGATGGCCTTTCGACACGATGCTACGAGGTCAGGGCTATTATCAACATCATGAAATGCTGGCCTCGCAAGATTACTTATTCGCTTGTGATGCCGATATGCTTTTTGTTGGGGATATCGGCGACGAAATCCTTGGAGAGCGGGTAGCCACTATGCACCCAGGATTTGTAGGCCAAAGAGGATCGTACGAAGAAAATGCAACATCTACCGCTTATGTGTCGGCACACGAAGGCATCCACTACTTCGCTGGTGGCTTTTACGGAGGAACAACAAACGAAGTCCTCAATATTGTAAGCACCATCAATGAGCATGTCTACAAAGACCTTGCTAATGGATTTATCGCGGAATGGCATGACGAAAGCCACTGGAACCGATATTGCATCGACCATCCGCCCACAATTGTCCTTTCAGCCGACTATTGCATGCAAGAACCCAGATACATTCCTGGAAAATCCAAATTACTAGCTCTTGAAAAAGATCATGCCGCACTACGTTTGCAGGAATGAAGATCTAAAAATAAATCGAAGGAAAATTGTTTATGTATTTCAAGTATCTCAAGCACCTCTGCCTTTGTTTTGTTTTTAGCTCAAACTCCATTTTCGCTGCCAACATTGGTCTCTTAATCGTGGCAACAGGCAAATATATCACCTATGTCGACCCATTAATCGCCTCAGCTGAAAAGCATTTTTGCCAAGATCACAATGTCACCTACTTTGTGTTCACAGATAGTGTTATACCTTCTACAGACAAGGTGATTTACATCTTTCAACAACGTTTAGGCTGGCCCTTCGATACTATGATGCGCGGTCAGGCCTATTATTACAGCAAAAAGCTTCTAGCCCAGCAAGATTACTTATTCGCTTGCGACGCCGACATGCGTTTTGTAGGCCCCATGGGAGATGAAATTTTAGGAGATAGAGTGGCTACGCTCCATGCTTGGTTTGATCCTAGCTATATCATCGGGCGCAGGGGCACTTATGAAACGAATCCCAAATCAACAGCCTATGTGGCAGAGCATGAAGGCGACTATTACTTTGCGGGGGGGTTTTATGGGGGCTCATCTGATGAATTTCTCAAAATGACAAGCTCCATTCTTACCAACATCTACAAAGACTTAAGCAATGGCCTCATCGCTATCTGGCATGATGAAAGCCACTGGAACAGATATTGCATCGATCATCCCCCAACTGTCATATTATCTTCAGATTATTGCTTTCCTGAAGAAATCGCTATACCAGGAATTTCTAAGCTATTGGCTCTGCTTAAACCCCATGAAGAAATACGAACTAACGACTAAGAGAAACAACCGAAAGGATCTACAATGTATCGATACCTTTTAAATACCTTGTCAGTGGCAGCTCTATTGTTTCACTCCTTATATGCCGGTGATGCTGCAATAGAAAAGCCTTTGGTAGTCATCATCCCCTCTTATAATAATGCCGATTGGTTAGAAACTAACCTTTTTTCTATCGCCATGCAAAAATACTCGAATTATCGCGTCATCTACATCGACGATGCCTCAAAGGATGATACTTGCCAGGGCGTTGAAAACTGGTTAATAGAAAATCAGTCTGATTATCAACTCATTAACTTTGATGGCAGCTTCAGCGATGACATACCCGAAGTCACAGCCAAATTCGGCGAGCTTGTCAATCACGAAAAACACCGCTACACCATTGTAAAAAATACGCAGCGCTGCGGTGCTCTATGCAACCTATATCGAGCCATCCAAAGTTGTCACGACGATGAAATTATCGTCACTGTCGATGGTGACGACTGGTTATATCTCGATACTGTGCTCTCAGACCTTAACCGTGTCTATAGTACACAAGACATATGGCTAACGCATGGTTCACTCATCGAATACCCTTTATGGCTTATTATCTGGTCCGAAGCTATCCCTACAGATATCATTGCTAAAAATGCTTTTCGCGAATTCAAATGTCCATCCCATCTCAGAACATTCTACACATGGCTTTTCAAGAAAATCCGCTTAGAAGATCTTCTTTATGAAGGTAAATTCTTTGTTATGACATGGGATATGGCCATCATGTATCCTATGATTGAAATGGCGGGCTCACGTCATGCCTTTATTTCCGATATCAATTATGTTTATAATAACGGCAATCAACTGAACGACAATAAAGTGGATGCCGAATGCCAGCGCCAACTTGATCGCTACATTCGCGCCATGCCGCCTTATGAAAAACTAAAATAATAAAAGGGTTGCTCAAAAATCTTTGTTCATATATCCATGCTGAAGCATTTATCAACTGAAAGGCTCCCCATGAAACAAGCAAATCTATTATTGAAATCGATTTTATTCCTTTTAACCTGCACCACTACCCTCATCGCAGACAGCTCTTTTGAAGCGTTCCTCAAGCATCCCAACAAATACTTCATCGAAACAGGCACAGGCAGCGGCGATGGTGTTCAAAGAGCCCTAAAAGCTGGCTTCGAACAGATTTACTCCATCGAGCTTGCTCCCCATCTCTACGATCACAGCCGCCAGCGCTTTGAAAATGAATCCAATGTGGTGATCCTCTTCGGCAACTCCACAGAAGTCTTACCAAAAATATTGGATTATATCGATGCGCCTGTCACCTTCTGGCTTGATGGCCACTACTCTTGGCATAATACTGCGCGCGGCGATACAAATACACCAGTCCTCCAAGAACTCGAAATCATCAAACAACATCCTATCAAAACACACACCATCCTCATCGATGATGTTAGACAATTCGGCACCGTCGAATTTGATTTCATCGAAGTCGACGATATCATCGCAAAACTATTAGAGATCAATCCAAAATACCAAATCTCCTTCGAAGCAGGATTGATTGCTAATGATATCCTCGTAGCCGAAATCCCATAATTTAGTAGCTCAACTCACATTGTATTAAGGATGTTCCTATGAAATTCCCTAGATGTCACAAAATCATCATCAGCTTAGTTAGCGCTTGCCTGCTACTGCCACAACTATCTTCAGCAGCTAATCCACCTCTCTCAGTACCTTCAAAGCAATACAACGATTTCACTTTCGATGGTACCATCCCTGTCATCAATAGTTATCGCAACGATTCACGCACATTGGGCAAAACGATCACCTTTAACACCGATGAAATCGACGACAACATCGCCTTGATCTCAAATAAACAATCCATCAACTTCGGACCGACGGATTCCTACTTATACGATGCTATCGAAAATAACCTAGCCTCGATCGCGAACAAAAAAGTAGCAGCCATTGCCTCCCAATCGCCATGGTATGAAAGCGTCATACTAGCTTACGATGCCCTCCCCACCACTTTGGAACAAGGCAATCCACTCATATCCAATGATCCTAGAATTAAGATACTCAAGCCCGAAGACCGCACCTCTGCCACTGGCCAGTTTGATGCTGTCTTTGCCATGGCCACCGTGGCGCATGCTGGACTTGGTCGCATGGGTGATCCGATCAACCCCAATGCCGATATCGAAGCCATGGACGGTTATAAAACATTGCTGAAAAAAGATGGTCTTCTGTTTTTGTCCATCCCAGTAGGCAAAGACTGTCTGGTGTGGAACTTACATCGCATCTACGGCCATACACGACTCAAAAAACTGTTCAAAGGGTGGCGCATCGTAGGCTACCATGGGTTCACCTCTGAAAACCTCTACGTCGATGCATGGGAAAAAATCCATCAACCAGTTTTTGTTTTAAGACCTATTCCTTAACACGAGCGAAAGAAAGGCATCTCATGAAAAAACTCATCACAGCACTATTACTCTGCACTAGCACCCTCACGTGCGCTAATGAAGAACCTGCTCCACAACCATATGTCACCTGTAAACTGACAATAGGACAGCTAGGCAATCAGCTATTCCAAATCGCTGCCTCGCTTGCCTATGCTTGGGATTATAATGCTATACCTGTCTTTCCAGAGCTCAATGCAACAGAGGCTAGACTCTCCTACAACCGCGACCGCATCTTTTTCCGCCTCGATGCTTCGGAGAGTCCCCGCCCTTTTATCAACACCTACTATGAACCTCTCTGGTATAGCTCAGACAGAATCCCCTACCAACCAGATCAAATGCTCTGGGGATATTTCCACTCGTGGAAACATTTCGACCATCACCGCGATAAAATCCTCGCTACATATGCGCCATCAGATGCTATTAAAACCTATTTGGAGGAGAAGTACGACTATTTACTCGAATGCGAGAATACCGTAGGAGTACATGTGCGCACATATAACATCTGGGATCCTAATTCAAAGCAGTTTCCATTTCTTGGCTTAAACTACTACAAGCAAGCTATGGATCACTTTCCACCAGACACCATCTTCGTGATCTTTTCAGACCGTATCAAGTGGTGCAAAAAGCACTTTCCAGAATTGAATCGACAATTCATTTTCATCGAAGACAATGACGGCATTCAAGACCTTTATCTCATGTCCATGATGAAACACAACATCATCGCCAACTCGACATTTTCATGGTGGTCAGCCTATCTAAATCAAAATCAAAATCGTATGGTGGTGGCTCCTCAATATTGGATGCATCCCGATTTCCATGCCTTCCCCCCTCCACAACCCAATGACTTTTATTTCCCTGAATGGGTCGTGATCCCCACAGATTTTAGCGAGCCTTATCCTTCGGACATGGCTCATTACGATGAAAAGTCCCAATCGGTGGATGGAGATTAACTGTACGTTGAAGCAAATTTAGGGACGGTAGGGACCTTAGGGACAAACAGCCTAGCGTGTCCCTGTCCCTAAGGTACCTACGGTCCCTTTAGTCCCTATCGTCCCTAAATTTGCTTCCTAAGTTAGCGCTTATGGGGCAACATTTTCCAGTATTTTCCTTTGCTTTTTTGCATGATTACAGCTAAAAATTTTATGAAACATCACCATGACAAAGAGATCGCCATGACCATCACGTATGAAGACTTCACAAAGGTAGATATTCGCTCAGGAACCATCATCAAAGCCGAAGAATTCCCCGAAACGCGCAAACCTGCCTATAAAATATGGGTAGATTTTGGGGCAGAGCTGGGCATCAAGCAAACATCAGCCCAAGTCACCGTACATTACACCCCTAACACCCTGATAGGTCTCAAAGTCATTGGAGTCGTCAACTTTCCCATAAAAAAAATAGCGGGATTTAACTCCGAATTCCTACTACTCGGATTATCGGATGAAGCCGGTGCCATTCGCCTCGTAACTTTTGACAATCAAATCAATAACGGGCAAAAATTGCATTAATGAATACGCTATCAAAAGGATAGGAGAAGTGATGCTGCACAAAATTTGCCTAATCACCAATTACAATCTCTATGAGTCGAAGCGCTATTTCATCGAGAAATTAGATGAAGCCATGCGCCGCCATGGCATAGAGACCACCATTATCGATGCACAACAGACAGCACTAGGCTCCGATACCATCGCTGCCATACGGCGCTTTAATCCCGACTTCACCTGCTCTTTCAATAGCTTTGAGACCATGGATGGACGCTATATGTGGGATTATATGCAAATCCCCCATCTTTCTTTCTTGGTTGATCCTTCATTTTATTCCACCACATTGACGAATAGCCCCTATTCGATTCTCTCCTGTGTCGATCGCAATGATTGTGAAGTGATACGCTCACATGGCTTTGAAAATGTCTTTTTCTTACCTCATGCCGTAGAACGAGAACTAGCCCCACAAAAAGATGTCGACAGAATCTACGATGTGGTTTTTATGGGCAGCTGTTACGATTACGAAAGCTTACGTGTTTCATGGCAACAGCGCAATTCCGAAGCCCTGAATAAAGTCTTGGATGATGCCATCGATTTGGTGCTTTCCAATGATACAATTTCTGTTGCCCAGGCACTTGTCGCAGCCTGGAATGCTTCTGGATTAGACCCACACGGGATAGATTTTGTCACTCTTTACTACTACTTAGATAACTACACACGAGGTAAAGACCGCGTCGAATTAATCCGCTCCATCAAAAATGCCCGCATACATGTCTTTGGCGAGATGGCGCCTGATAATGCCGTGGGCATTCTGAACTGGCCTCAATACTTGGCAAGTCAAAAAAATGTCACCCTCCACCCATCCGTCCCCTTTGGCCAAGGCATGGACATTTTAAAGCAGGCCAAGATTGTATTAAACAGCATGCCATTTTTTCGCGACGGCTCACATGAAAGAATTTTCACAGCACTAGCATGCGGAGCATTGCCCGTGACGAGCGAAAGCCTATACTTACATGAACAATTCCAGGCAGATGAGGATTTAGTGTTCTATCAATCCGCGCGCAAAAATGAGGTGGGAGCACGCATCGATGCTTGGCTTGGTGATGAAAAAAAACGGCAACATGTCGTGGAACAGGGACGACAGAAAGTACTCCAACATCACACCTGGGATAATCGCGTGCAAGAAATCATGCGCGTAGTACCCACCATGATTGCACGCATAAAAAAAGCCGAAGGTTTGTAGCTTAGGCTTCAGCCTGAGCTCGTTTTGGCAGGCTTTAGCCTGCCACGCGCCGCCCGCGATAGCGAGGCGAGGCGCACTCACTTGTGGCAAAAGGCTGCATACTACAAAACAACAAGGCTAAGGCTGAGGCTAGAATGCACGAGGCTTTGACGACAATCACGTTGGTACAACGGTTGTGAGACCACGACACCAAGCGCGCCTCGCCTCGCTATCGCGAGCGGCGCGTGGCAGGCTAAAGCCCGCCAAAACGAGCTCAGGCTGAAGCCTAAGCTACAAGCCTTCGGCTTCTTCCTGATTTTTCCAATAGTAGGCTTGGGAGCTCAAGGCCTTTTTAAACCATGTTGGAGCATTGTGGCTGCTGCGCCCCACGCGATACCCTAACCACTTAACAACACATTGCAGAAAGGCATATGGCATAAGATGCGGAGCTTCTCTCTTCAGGCGCCCCATCATCTGCTTCACAAATACCATCCCACGACCCGTATCTCCGCTATCACAAGCTAGCAACTCAGCAAAGCCCTTACGAGCATATCCCGTATCGAAATTGCGCTGGAACTCCTGCCACAGTGTATAACGATGAGAATGTTGCACAAGCGCCTCAGCAACATAAGCAATTTTCAATCCCTTTCTAAGCATTTTCGCTACAGCTACAGTATCTTCCCCTAACAACACAGGAGAAAACCCTCCAATCATATCCAGAGCTTCATTAGCATAGGCCGCGCAAGAATCTGAACAAAAAAATGTATAAACGCCATATTGAGAAATATCTGCTATTACACGTATATGGCTGTGCGCTGGATAGTTGTATTCTCTTGGAAATGACTCAAAAAAATCAGCCCCATGATGTGGGATCTGCCGCGCATAGGCGACCGCAGCCTTCCCTTCAGTCAAAGGCAACACCATCTTTTCCAACGCATAAACATCGGTAAGATAGGCATCTTGCGTGTGCATGCTAACGATGTCCGTATTCAAATGACGGCGCGCTTGTTCGCGCGTCGTCCCATGATTAAACGCACTACGCGGAATGACAAGCGTTTCTGCTCCCATCGACTGCGCGAGGCCAACAGTATTGTCACTCGATGAAGAGTCGATCACTAAAACTCTTGGCTTTAAAGAGGATTGTAACAATGGAGGCAAACAATAAGGAAGATGGCGCTCAGCATTAAGAGTCAAGACAACACAGCCGATAGTATGAGGCCGAGGTAAATTCATGGGATTACCATCCAAAACGTGTAGGTTGTTCGTCAGCATTATATTCTACGGGTGGAATGACAAAGACCAAAGTAAGATCATCAAGATTTCCAGCTGCCGGTAGAGCGTCAAGCTCATAATAGTAATCCCCTTCCTTCAACGAATGCACCCTCGAAACCTCAGCCACAAGAAGGTCCGGAGGGAAAATTCCATCCATACCTGTTGTGACCAATAAATCACCGACTTTTAGTATAGGTATTGCAGGTTCTACCGATGACAAATCGACCGGTTTCCCTGAACGCAAATCACGAGATGGACCTTCACCATCGGCAAAATCATAGTTAAATCCAATCCCCTTCAACAGGTGGCGCTGTGAGCGCCATAACGGCGTGCTCGATCCATGAATTTCCCCTTTAGCAAGATATTGAACAGACTCCTCTGAGGAGAAATTTCTAGCAGTTTTCTCTAGCTTAGCAATCAGAGTATTGTGCTCTTGAGAGTCGGTGAGGATGTTTTTCTGTTTTTCAAGCATCTGAATAAGATTGTGAATCTTCTCGATGATAAGCGGACTTTGAGATGTCGTTCTAAGAGCTCTGACAGAGGGTGTTAAACCCGAATCCGTGATCAAGCGCACACGCGCTTGTTTTTTTCCCACATAATCGATGATCCCAACCACTGATGTTCCTACGAGCACAGGACTGTTTTTAGCAATGGCTTTACTGCCCAGTATTTCATTAGTCTCTGTGCCCACATCGATCCATAGCGAGCTATTCCAGGATGCAGGAGAGCGAAAAATCACGTGGGCCGGAATTGCTTGCAATTGAATTTGCAGGAGTTTTTGCAATTCCAAGCGATGACGCTTTTTTAAGAAATTCGCCGTCTGCTTAGCTTCTTGTTGCCGATCAGTAATAGCTGTCATTTGTGTCAACAGCCGTAACTCATGCTGGATAGCTTCTTTTAGATGGGAGATTTCTGTGCGCAATAAGGAATTCTCCAATCGCAACTGCTGCACCTCTTCATCATGTGCAGAGAAATCCACATCTTTAGCAGAGGAGCGACCAAAAACGGAATTCTTGACTTTAGCAATAGAATTCCACAAAGGCGCAAAGAAGGCTACTGTTGAACCGCGCATGCTCTCAGACATCTTGGCAGGCAGGCTCATCAAGCCAAGCAAGACAAAGAAAAGCAAAAAATAGACGTAAGGAGGTTTTCTTCTCATGATTGAGTTACAGCCAACAGTGCTTCGATGACATAGTCCATGTTATTTTTATTTAACCCAGCCACATTAATGCGACTATTCGAAAGCATATAAATCCCATAGTCCTTTAACAAACGATGCACTTGCTCTGGATTAAGGCCACAAAAGGAAAAAAATCCATTTTGGCGTTTGAGGAAACTCCAATCCTTTTGACTATTTCCCCGCTCCAACCCGTCAATAAGACAACGACGCATCTCTTTGATTCGATCACGCATCTGGACAAGCTCTTCGAGCCACTCCTTTTTTAACGCTGGCGCATGCATAATCTCATTAATGACTTGCATACCATGTAACGGTGGCGTGGAATAAATGCTACGCACAATCTGTTTGATTTGACTGCCAATTTTACGCGCAGCTTCCTCGTGCTGCGCCAACACCGTTAGCGCCCCCATCCGTTCACCATAGAGCGCACAACTTTTAGAATAAGAATAGGCAACTAACATTTCATGGCCTTGTGAGGCAAAGTATCGAATGGCTCGCGCATCTTCATCGAGTGTCCCAATGAATCCTTGATAAGCTATGTCAAAAAACGGGATAATTCTATGGTGCTTGATCAAACGAGATAATTCCTGCCACTGCTCTTGTGTGGGGTCAATCCCAGTAGGATTATGACAGCTCCCATGCAACATAATTGTGCTTCCAGGTGACATATTACTGATATCACCACATAAGCCAGCAAAATCAAGTTGATGTGTTCTTTCATCGTAATAGCGATAAGAGTGCATCTTCAAACCACTACGTGTGAAAATTGGCTTATGATTTGGCCAGGTAGGCGAAGGCACAAAAATGGTTTTACTTGTTTCTTGAACAAGAAATTCACCTCCTAATCTCAAAGCTCCCGTACCACCTATCGTTTGTGCAGAAAAAAGACCACCTGCATAGGATTTGAGAAAATCACTGCCAAAAATCAACTCATTGGTCGCTTTTAAGTAGGAAGCATTGCCTTCTATGGGTTGATATTCCTTGTTGAGATACTTACTGCTAAGCTCAGCCTCAGCCTTCCGCACACAATTTAAAACTACGGGTAAACCATTGCTATCGCGATAAGAACCGACACCCAAATTGACCTTCTGCGTGCGTGGATCTGCGGCAAATGCAATGGGAAGATGAAGAATGGGATCTTCTGGAAGTTGCGTAACGGATTCAAAAAAAGACATAAGGCCTTTCCTGTAGAATATTTGTCATCTACCATTATAAACGTAAAGGCAAAACAAGGAAGAAAAAATGTATGTGGGAAAAAAATGGAGCGTAACGGAGTCGAACCGTTCACCTCAACAATGCCATTGTTGCGCTCTACCAGCTGAGCTAACGCCCCACATAGGAGTGATTGATTTTATGCACTCGCCTATATTTTCGGCAAGCAAATTGTAAGAAAAAGGGACCTCTTTAGGTCCCTTTCTTTGGACAAAAACAAAATATCATGATACACCTCCACACGACATTATTGCAAAAAAGAGAAAGCATGCAACTTTGTGCCCTTGATACCGATGATAAACTAGTCTTTGCCACCACCGCTGTCAAACACACCGATTACTTTTGCCTCGAATGCAACAAAGTGGTGCGTGTGCGCAGCGGCTTCCATCGACAAGCCCACTTCTACCACCTGCAACCCAATCAGGCTTGCCGACAAAACGGCAAAGGCATGACACATCTTCTACTACAAAATTATCTCAAAAACTGTTTCCCTGAAGGCGAAGTACAACTAGAATGCCGATTCGATGTCATTAGTCGCATTGCAGATGTTGTATGGATACCTGAGAAGCTCATTTTTGAGATCCAATGCTCTCCCATCACCGCAGCAGAAGTGGCCGCTCGTAATGCCGATTATGCTTCGCTTGGCTACCAAGTGATATGGATCTTGCATGAAAGCCGCTACAATCACAACCGCATGACTGCTGCCGAAGATCTCCTTCGTGCATGGCCACACTTCTTTAGTGACATGGATGAAACTGGTTGTGGTACGATCTATGACCAGTATTCTGTGCATCAAAAGGGCATGAGGAAATTAAGACTAACAAAAGCAGTGCTTCACGCCTTCACTCCTAGAAAGCTTCAAAAGCCACATGAATGGCATCACCTGAAACAACAGCTACCTGAAGGCTTATTTAGAAGAGCTCAAAAGTGGAATATCATTTTCCCTGGAGATCATATCGATAGATGCCTACAACAAGATGAAAGCTCATTATTGCTCTTAAAATCCTTTTCTGAAGAAGAAAACGCTCTTCAAGGCAACACACAGCTGCTATCTAAACCACTTCTACAAGGCATCCAAGAAGGATATCGACGATGGATCGGCCGCCCCTACCGCGCCTTGCTACGTCTGTGGCTCGAAAGAGCCTGCCGCTGAGATTGAGGTCAAGCCTCTTTTACCGCGGTAGCGGTGTAAGACCCTGACGTCTTGCACCGCTGCCGCGGTTATAAAACGCAAGCCGGAATTGGGGTCATTCCTAGCTGCTTAGCGATATAGGACAGCGATAATATGCTGACGGAAAATGCCTGTTGGGATCAACCCTAAAAGCCCGTGCACGCTGATATCTTGTCCTGACTTCATTTTAAAAGTGAGATCGACTTTTGCTTCACTGCGCATGGTTAAACTCGCTATCCCTTGGCGCCAGGGAGCTTCATCTTGCATGATATCAGAAAAATTCTGTACAAATTTATCAGGACTCCATCCTGTCACCGTCTTGATTTGATTATTGGCAAAGAGTAGCTGATTCTCTTTTGGGGAATAAAGCAAGATGGTGCAGCTATTTTCGCTACGCAAGCTATCGCACAAACGCCTTAAATCCAACGCAAAGCTATCCGCAGGAGAGTCGAGCATCGCATTGATTTGACTGTTGAAACGGTACGAACCTGTTATTTTTTTGGGCAATGTCGAGGCAGCGTTTAAGCTGCAATGAAGCTTCATCATTCGAACGGATTTGCCTTTCGGGTGGAGGTGCCTGGATTTCTTCATAAAGGAATTCTGGCATAAATGTGGACATCGCAGGTGTTAGAGGCTCATTGTAGATTGAAGTTGTTTGGGCTTCAGCCAGCTGCAACAAAGTTTTAATTTCATAAGTGAGATCGCCAACTTTTGATTCCAACAGTCCCGTTTGCTGTTGCTTCTTTTCGATGAGAGCTTTTTGCTCAGCAATGGCTTCTTGCAACTGGAGGATATGCCCTTGTTGATGCTCTATTTGCTGACAAGTGGCTTGCCGATATTCTTCCCACTCCCCAAGAGTCTTTTGAGCCTGCTGAAGGAGCTGTTCTTTATCTTCAGATGATTGTTGATGTTGCGTGGATAAGATGTTGATCTCAGCACGTAGATTTTCAATAATGCGATTAGCTTCTTCTAGCTGTTGCTCAAAAGCAGAAGCAACGGCAACCTCTTCAGTACGATGTAAAGGCAATTCTTCTGAAACTTCAGCGCCAACTTGCTGATTTGTGGACAAATCCAATACTTGCTGTGGCATATGCCACTGCACCTCCCAGCGCGTCATCATAAAAAAAATGACCAGAGAGCCAAGTGCAGCAACAAGTAACCCAAGACTCATCACATTCCAACTGTCAGTGAATGTACTGTAAGCACACAGTCCAATCAAGGGCAGCAGATAGCATATGACAACAATCCAAAGAACGGTATAGCGAGAAAATGAGAAGTCTGACTTCATGCGTTTTATCAATAGTTTTAGTATGTGAATGCATTATACAAAAATCAGAATTAAGAACACTGACGAAAAAACGTGTAGGAGATTAATTCCATTACAGCTATGAATAATACGCAGAATTATTTCATTTTACACATCCATTGTTATGCTAAAACAGACGCGTTCTTTCTGGAAAAGTCTCGGACCTGGCCTGATAACCGGAGCCAGCGACGATGACCCCTCGGGTATTGCAACCTATTCACAAGCTGGTGCTCGCTACGGTTTGGGAACGCTATGGACCTCATGGGTGACCCTACCCTTGATGATTGTCGTCCTTGAAATGTTTTCCCGCCTTAGTTTGACAACCAAGCGCGGCTTAGGTGAAAATCTACGTCTCTACTACCCCCGTTATTACCTCTATGGTATCATTCTTCTTACTCTTCCTGCCATCATCTTTAATATCGGAGCCGACATCGCTGGCATGGGTGCTGTGACCAACCTC
>JABDFJ010000052.1:0-381 GCA_013286645.1 Chlamydiota bacterium
TTGGCGCATCTCATTTTTCGATTTACTATCTTCAGAAGTATCTGGTGCAGCTAACCATCGATTGAATTCTACATATCCCAACCGATGCATTTTGGAATTCATCTCTATTGTGATAGCATCCCATTTCTCTACCATAGCGAATAACGCAGCCACCTTAAAGTCTTTTTCCACCCCTTCCATTGCCATCTTAACAGCATGCATAAATCCTGTGCGGTCTAAGCCACTCTTACAGTTGATGGCAGAAGTAATTCCAAGCATACTATTAAGCAGTTCTACGGCCATCAATTCCTGCCCTCTATCAAGTCTTTCAGCACCTAGATTTAGCTGTGAACCCAATATTTGCTTCATTAAAACCACTTTCATCGAAGTCTCTTTATTTTC
>JABDFJ010000052.1:407-17668 GCA_013286645.1 Chlamydiota bacterium
AATGCTTGTGCAATTGACCTCTAGCGTCCATTAAATGCTCATACAAAATAGCTTTTCTCTCTTTCGATTCCACAACAGCCATTTCAGCTAACACTTCTTGAATGTGCTTTTGGTAATAGATTGCTTCAGGTTGTTGAGTTGGAACATTGGAAAGCTCACAATCCTTCGCAAGCCATCCCATATACATTCCCCAGCTATCCATATTTTGATCCTTCGCCAAGCGTTCACCCGGCAGCAACTGTCCCAAAGGACCTAATGCTTCGGAGGCGTGATACCAACGGTTACAAGTGTTATCGATATGGGCGATTTGCGCGATTTTGTCGCGGTCAAGTTGCTGATTGGCATAGGCGATCCAGCGGTGCTGTGCGTTGATCATTTTTTCTTCGTTCTCAAAGCTATTGAGCTGATGCGATAAGACACGCAATTGCAACGGCTTGTGGTCGCCTTTACTTATCCGCTCAGCTTTAATCTGGGCATGCACCCCCTTAATAAGCACCATAAACTCTTCGGCCAGCTCTTTAGTATTAATCACCCCAGTGCGTATGATCCCATACTCCTTCCCCTCAACCGTAATGACATAGGCATTCTTCAAATGATTTCTTTCCACCTGTTGATCCAAGCTTAAACCCTTGATATAGCTCGTGGGAGTTACTTCCCCCTGGATCATCTTGCGCGCTCCTTCTGCTGTGCGTTCAAAGCGGTAAGGAATACACTTTCCACACACTGTCTCAGTGGTAGGAGCTAGTTTATGCATTTGCCCCGCCGCCGCCGCGATCGCAATAACGGTTTTCGATCCCGACACGTTTTTGGGATTTTCCAATAAATGCGCTGGCAACGTCAGCAACTGGCCTGCATTTGTTAGGTCTGGGGTATAAGGCTTGTGGGCTTGGTGCTGCAAGCTAATATCTACAGCTTTAGTTAAATGCGCCACCACCCCTGGCACTTTTGACTGGGCTTTATGCCAAGCATAAACCTCTTGCTCTCGGATGCGACTTTTATAATAAGTGCTGATGCATTTATACGGCGAGGACACTCCAATCGCGGTTGGCATTTTTGCTAGCATCACCAATAACTTAAGCACATATTTTGCCACTTTAGTCAACGAACGACCATTAGGTGATTGGGTAGAAATATCTTTCTGAGGTTGTGCGACATGCGATTCTACCCCTTCTTTTTTATGGGCACTCCCGATGGGCATATGTGCACTTTGTTGGGCTTGTTTAGTCGTTGCGACCGCACGCAAACCCGTACTAGCGATTTCAGCAGTAGCATCTGCTTGCATGCTTGATTCTGGCAATTTTGATGCAACCGATTTAGTATTAGACACTTCTAAGTAAGGTACTCCACCCGAGTTGGACTGCATTTGCGAGGATCCACCGACATTACTCATAAAAACCCCAAAACATTATCATTTTAAAGAAAAACTATTATATTTTAATTATACACTAAAATTTAGAATTATTAACATCTTCTATGCAATTTTCATGCAAACGGAAAGTAAAATTGGACATGGACTACCTGGACTACTTGGACGAATTGGACTACCTGGACGGATTGGAAAGAGTTGTCCAGTTCGTCCAGGTAGTCCAATTCGTCCAGGTAGTCCATGTCCAATTGTTTTTCTTCATAGTCTTTATTTGGTGACAATTTCATGAAGTTGACTCATTGCATGAACTTGTACAATTTGCGAGCACGATTAGATTATTTTTTAGTAAGAAGAGCGATGCAAGAAATGGCACAATTACGTAAGATGCAAGCAAGCGCTCAAAATTTTGAGGCGAATCGGGCACGGGCACGGGCAAGGGCAAAAAGGTTTCGAGTACCAATTAAAGGAAAATGACATAATGACAGCTTTATCTCCTACAGAATTGTGGGTATTAGCACTCAATTGGACTGTTCCTGAATGGCAAAGTGAAATCAGCCATCTCACCCCTGAGCAAATCACGCTTATCGCCCCGGCAGCCTCATGGGAATACGACCACGAAAATTGGCAGAAAAAGCTCCTTAACGCGCTCGCAGGACTGAGCACGCCTTCCTCCTTAGAAGCTCTAGGCAAAGCCCTCACGATCAACCAAATCATCGCCATCTTAGAACATACAGTGACCATGCCCACCTTGTTAGCTAAACTCCCCCCCATCTTCGTCGGTCTACCCCCACCCATTTTCCGAGGCCTACTCGCAACCATACCGCAAGAAAATCTATCCCTTCTTAAACCAGAAGCTCTTACTGAAGCCATCCAACACCAACTTACCGTATTGGCTCATGAGCTTTCTAATGAACTGATCGCATATCAAAAAACACTAGAGCTGAAAAATAGAGAAATTGAAACGCTAGTGCTAGAAGATGTGGGCTATACCGAAATCGACTTCATCTCACATGCGATCAAAGATCTCTTTGATGCAGGGATGAATATTTTCAATCTCACCAGTCGTGCGCTTGTGATCGCCTGGAATACTGACCGACTCGATATCATCGAATCTCTCAGCAAAATCAAAGAAAATTGCCAAAAACACCTAACGACGAGTGTTGGCTCCCCTAAAGAAATCACGCCCGAAACCACTAACTTGTGGGTAAGCCTTGAAAAACGTCTAAATAGCGTCTTCAGCGATTCCTCCCATACGAATGAAGGAGAGATTTTACCCGATCATACACCGGCTATCGAAGCACTTGCTAAATTTGATGTATGGTATCTAAGCGACTATTGGCAAATCGGCCTGCTTCCCCATATTCATAGCAAAAATCATTTAGAATTAGATATTTCTGAAAACCCAAAAGCCCAACAAACCCATCGCGACCACCTATTCCTCTCTGTGAAGCAAAACCTAGCGCGGCTAGGACTTCACTCCCTCGGCGACCTCAAGAGTCACAGTATCTATTCAAGAAAAGCTCTGGATGAATTCGTCAGACACAATCGCCACCTGCTCCACGATTAAGAAGCTGAGAGAAATTAGACTCATCACAAATTAGAGTGCCACCCTATTTGAACGCGAAGGTCGCGAAGCAAGCGAAGGCAACGCGAAGATCTTTCTATTCTAAAAAAGTTATTTATAATACAGCAATAACCTGTTTCTCAAGCACAAAGGAATTTTGTGGAATTGAACTTTCTTCGCGTTATCTTCGCTTGCTTCGCGACCTTCGCGTTCAAATAGGGTGTTGTTATGCTGGCGACGGCCAATGGAAATGGATAGGAGCTTCTATCCCAGGATGAATGCTTTTATGCACCGGACAAGTATGCGCCACATTTTCACAGATACGTCTTTGTTCTGCTGGTAGATCGATAGGCATCCAAATATGGACGGGCAATTGCTTGATATGGCGATTGGGGGCTTCCTCCATTCCTTTCACCACCTCGATGCGCATACCTGTAAGATTCCATGCTTGCCGCTGCCCATACACCCCAAGGGTCGTCGCAATGCAGCTCACAAGTGCTGCCGCAACTAAATCTGTGGGTGAAAACGTTTCAGCATTCCCTCCAATATCAGCCGGAGCATCCGTGTAAATAACTTTCTGGGAAGGTTGATGTTTCAATTCACATTGTAGTTTACCTTTATACTCACAACTGATCTTTACCATTCTTTTTTCCCTTTTAAGATAGGATCAAACACTTTATACTTCTTATAATCTTAAAGAAACAATAAAATTACACTTATGAATATACAACGCACGCCAAGAAATCGTCCCGCAAAACCTTCTTCCTCATGGGAGCCTGTTGAAAAATGGTATAAAGGCACTGTGGGTGAAGACGGCCACTACTACCACCAACAGATCGTGCTACCTGGAGTGATGCGTCTCCTCGCACTGAACCCCCAAAAAAATCATTCGCTTTTGGATATCGCCTGCGGCTCAGGTGTCCTCGCACGCCAACTCTCCAAAGACATTGAGTATACCGGCGTCGACATCTCCCCTTCGTTAGTCAAATCGGCTGTGAGTATGGACAAAAATCCCAAGCATCAATACATCGTCGCTGATGCCACGAAGCCCATTCCAGTAAAGAAGCGAGATTTCACCCATGCCGCAATCGTTTTAGCCATTCAAAACATGGAAGAACCACGGCAGGCTTTTGCAAATATCAGCCAACATCTTGCCCCGCAAGGGTGTTTGGTCATCGCCATGAATCACCCCTGCTTCCGTATCCCGCGCCAATCTTCATGGAAAGTTGATGAACAGCAAAAAGTGCAATATCGCCGTATCGACCGCTATTCCTCCCCTCTTAATATCCCCATTCAAGCAAGCCCCAGCAAAGGCGCCGAATCAGCAACCACATGGTCGTATCACTTCCCATTGGCAGACTACAGTAAATGGCTTTTCGAAACAGGTTTTGCCATCGAACTGATTGAAGAATGGCATTCAGATAAAGTAAGCACAGGCGGAGCGGCAAAAATGGAAAATCGCAGCCGTCTTGAGTTCCCCCTATTCCTAGCTATTCGAGCCATAAAATTTAAAGGCTAAAGGCTAAAGGCGAAAGGCGAAAGGCTAAAGGCGAAAGGCTAAAAAAAGCTAAAGGCTAAAAAAGTGGAACGAAACGACACTGAGAATACTTTTTGCTTTTTTCGCTTTTAGCCTTTAGCCTTTAGCCTTTCGCTTTTAGCCTTTTCCCTGACGGTAGGCTAAATAATCCCTAAGAATCTGAGCGTGATCGAAGGCAAATTCATCCCAAGGTAGATTCTCTAACTTCACCACCCAAGCCTTTGCGGCATCATCACCAGCTTTTGGCAAGGCGTCAGCACGGGCTAGATGCGTCACTTCCACCGAATGATGGCGAAAGTCGCGCGTGGGTTCCGAATAGACATGAAACTGACGGAGATCTTTTAAATCCAGATTCACTTCTTCTTTCATTTCACGGCGTACAGCTGCTTCAACAGTCTCGCCATACTCCACCTTTCCACCAGGAAGCGCCTTACCCCAAGGGGCTTTTCCCCTTTCTATGAGCACAATCCCTTGAAATATGCCTTCTTGATAGACTTCAATAATCGCCGTAGTCGTTAAGATTGGAGCGCGATGCTGTGTGACAGGCGTGGAAACTGCAGTGTCTGCAGCCATGCTCCATCCACTTAATCCCAATGCCACCACACAGACTAATGAACGCATTTTATTAATGAACATAATCTCATTTCCTTTTTGATATTGTCACAAGTTCTTCGCTTATAGCTTTATGCACAAGGCCATTTGATGCCAACACACGCTGCTCATAAAGATCATAAGGCGACTCATCATACGCGGTCACACGTCCCCCTGCTTCCTGAACCAACAAAATCCCCGCTGCCATATCCCAAGGCTTTAAACCGCGCTCCCAATAGCCATCGAATCTGCCAGCAGCCACATAGGCTAAATCCAAAGCCGCAGAACCCGGACGCCTAACACCTAGCGTTAAATCTGTTAAGCGGCAAAATTCCGCGTAGTTATTATCAGGATTTTGCAGTCGGTCGTATGGAAAGCCCGTCGACAACAGACTTTTCCCTAATACCTTGATGGTAGATACGTGTATAGGTTGTCCATTCAGAGTAGCGCCTCCACCACGAGAAGCTTGAAACAGCTCTTCCTGGATTGGGTTATAGACAACCCCAACAATCGGCTGGCCTTGATAGACTAATGCCACAGAGACAGACACCACAGGGTATTGGTGCGCATAATTGATGGTGCCATCAAGCGGGTCGATCACCCACAAGAAATCGGCACTTTGACCACTATGACTTCCGGATTCTTCTGCTAATACACTATGCGCTGGGTATGTGCGCTGCAAAAGGGCTATGATGCGCCTTTCTGACTCTTGATCTGCTTCAGTGACCAAATCGCCTACAAGTTCTTTGTCGCGAATATCACTTAAATTACCCCAAAACTGTTTGAGGACAGCCCCTCCTTCATAGGCAAGATCAAGGGCTACTTTAGCGTAATTAGCGAGTTCATTCTCTTTCATAGCAAAACATGGGTAGCTTTATTAGACGAACTATCGAAACACAGAGAACACAGAGAAGAGTTTTAATGCAAACCAGCATCATAATAAAACTCTCTGTGAACTCTGTGCCTCTGTGTTTCAATTTTCTTCAATGGTTAGTCTTTCTTAGCGTCAATAACAGCCGGCTTTAAAGCGCTGGCAAGTTTGAAATACACCATGGCACCATTGATAAGAGCCGCTCCAATGATCGTATCGACAAACCCACGGATGTCGTTACTGACACCAAAAAACTTGATAGATACCCCTAAAGCCACCATCAACCCGAGCAAAATGTAATACTTAGGGCTGTAGATATTTTTTAAAGGCGCTGGATCTGGAAATGCACGGATGCGGTCCACACCACGTTGAGCGGATTTACCCAACACATGGCGTCCTTTCATATAGCCTACGAAGAGCGCCACAACGACTAGTAAGAGAACAACTGCTTGAGCATCGCCCAAATAGGGTGTTAAAGATTTCAGCAAAGGATAGTGTACACCTAAAGCTGCGGCATTAGCACTATCGACAAGTAGGCCTAATCCAAGCTGCAGCAAGTAAATCCCCACAGCAAACCAAACCAATCCCGAAAGCACAACAAGTTTTGTATGACTCAATTTCATTTTAATGTTCCTTAGCACATATTTGAAGAAGGATAAGTGTACCCGTTACAGATGATTTATCAAAAGTTAAATTACAAAAAAAATATCCCTCTAGGGATGCTTGATTCGGCATAGACAAAAAATATAACGTTCTCGTATAAGCCATGCAGCGCGGTGCTTTCCGCATACATTTTAGCGGCTCGATACATTAACATGACGCCTTGTTATAGGACTTTAATATGCAAATTTCGCTGTCATTCATTCGCATTCTCTTTCTCGGTTTGTGCATTCTTTTTGCAACGACATACACAACAGCTGAAGCAAAAGCCGATAATTATCCGCTTCTACTAGCTATTGGGGCTGGCGCTGGAATCGCCTTTTGGGCGATCTTGATTAGCCTAGACCGTTTATTCAAGGCTTTTAACTTACATTCCTTTAATATAGCCACTCTCGGCCTGCTCTTTGGATACTGCATGGGTGAAGCGATCATGCTCGTTTTCCAAAACATCCTTACTGTTACTCTTCCCGACGCTTCCCTCCCCGCTCTCCCCATCATCCGCATGATGATCTTAGTGCTAGCGACTTATCTTGGTATGATCATGACCGCCAGGGCCGCCGATCAGCTGGCTATCTCTATCCCTTTCATTCGTTTTAAGCCAAGCACCCAAAAGAAAAAAGATCTACTCATCGATACCTCCGTACTTTTAGATTCGCGCATCATCGATTTGGCGACGTCCGGACTTTTAGATCATCATCTTGTGTTGCCACGCTTCCTTAGCAATGAATTGAATGAAATGGCTGAAAGTAGCGACGAAGCACTCAGAACCAAAGCGCGCCGCTGCCAAGAAGTGATTAAAAAGCTAGAAAGTCTCCCTTCTCTAGAATTGCGCTATACAGATGCCGACTTTCCTGAATGCAAAGATTCTATGTCTAAACTTATACGCACGGCACGCTTGCTCGATGCCAATATCATTACCGCGGACGCTAGCCGTCTCCAACAACCTTCGATTGAAGGCGTGCGCCTCATCAACATCCACATGCTATCGACCGCATTAAAGCCAATGACGCAAGCTGGTGAGTTTATCAATATTAAAATACAACGCTACGGTAAGGAGCCGCGCCAAGGGATAGGCTATCTTGATGACGGCACCATGGTAGTTGTCAATGGCGGTGCCGAATTCATCGGAGAAACCATACGCGCCCAAGTGCTGTCTGTCAAGCATACTGCCTCTGGTCGCATGATCTTCTGCAACGCACTCGAAGAAAATATGTTGCTAGAACCAGCCCTTAGTGGTATGAGTAGTGATCTCGAAAGTTCGGCTAAAAACTACTTCGCCCTTTAATCCCCTATTAGGATTGCATCTTGTGATTCATGGCATAGGCAACGATATCATAGAAATCAAACGGATCGAAACGGCAATCCAACGCCACGGACAACGTTTCTTGGATCGTTTGTTTAGCCCTAATGAACAAGCTTATTGTCAGCGTCACCGCTTTGCAGCACGCCATTTTGCAGGACGCTTCGCCGCCAAAGAAGCCATCGCCAAAGCTCTAGGTATAGGCTTTGGGGAAGATCTTAGCTGGTCAGATATAGAAATCACTAACGACGTACGTGGTAAACCTGTGGTGGTGTTTAGCCCGAAATTAATGGAGAGCTTAGGAGATCTTAAAGTCTCCATCTCGATCAGCCACTGCGAAGAATACGCCACCGCCTTCGCCCTCTGCCATCACAACCCAAAGGGGTAAAAAATACCGACGTTCACCCAATTGACATGCTGCGGACAATTCCGCGCAAAAACGCGATAGGCATACTCAACCTTAAGCGCTAGCCCACATTCAAGCGCCAAACGGTAACGCAAACCAAGATCAATAGACTGATGCTCAATTGGTCCATAGCCGCGAAAAGGCTTTTCCAAATCTAAAGCATGCCGACCGAACCCCCAGAGTGTGTTCAGAAAAATACCAGCCAGATGCAGATCCCACCAATTGTGTTCCCAAGCGGCATCTCCACGCACCCACGCAGAGCCGATATCTCCCATGCCAACTCCACCTACGGCCCAATAACGTGAAGTCCAAAATTGCTCGCAAGAAAACTCTTTGCCTGCCGCTACAGTTGCTTCACAAGCAACACCCCCATGGTGAAAGATAGCCACATCATACCTAGCAGGCTTAAAGACCTTTGTCACTGTCAACCCAGTCGCAAGCGACAAAGGATCTCCAATAATATCATTCAGCCATAAATAACGACCGGTCAGTAAAACGGAATCCATCCCAAAGCTGCGGTGGCGCGTGTCTCCTGTCAATGCTTCGACTTCCACCGACCAATTTTCTGTGGGAGCTAATGAGGCACTGAAATCCACAAACACATCGCATGCAGGGCGATCCCTATCACCATGCTCACCATTCAGAGAATGATACACTTCGAGGTAGCTCTCGGCACGCCCCTCTATTTCTAGCACAGTGCCAAACCAAGGGCGAAGTTCTAGCGCATCCATCGTCGCAAAGCCACACACCATGATCGCTACAATTGCACTAGTAATCCTAGGGAAAAGCATTTTCAGGCAAGCCCCCGTGCCGACAACTCCCGCTCAGCTTCAATAGCCGCCATACAGCCAGTACCTGCCGCGGTGATAGCCTGTCGATAAACATGGTCTTGGGCGTCGCCCGAAGCATACACCAATGGCACGTTTGTTTGCGAGGTCCCTGGAACAACTCTAATATAACCGTTATCATGCAAATCGATTTGTCCATTAAGGAATGCCGTATTCGGCGTATGCCCCACAGCAAAAAAGACTCCTGCAGCCTTATGCGAGACTTCTTTGTGGGTTTTGACATTTTTTACAATAACCGCACGCACCACATCATCGCCTTCAACTTTAATAATTTCACTATCCCAAAGAATTTCAATTTTTGGGTGCTCCATAGCACGCTTCTGCATGATCTTAGAAGCGCGCAGCTGATCGCGGCGATGGACCAAATAGACTTTGCTACCAAATTTTGTTAAAAAGGTAGCTTCTTCTACAGCCGAATCTCCTCCACCGATCACAAAGAGAGGCTGGTTGCGGAAAATGGGCATCGCCCCATCACATACCGCGCACGCCGTGACACCCTTCTGCCAAAACTCCCCATCTCCTGCACCAGGGATATCTAGACGATTGGCCGTAGCTCCCGTGGAGATAATGACCGACAGGGCTTCATGCGTATTCTTTTTGCCTTTGATGATATAAGGATGCTTGGAAAAATCGACTTCGACGACATCATCAGCGAGTAGAATCGAACCGAAACGCAAAGCTTGCTTGCGGAAATTCTCCATCAATGTAGGACCAGTAATCCCTTCGGGAAAGCCTGGGTAATTTTCCACTTCCGTCGTCGTCATCAGCTGCCCACCGGCTAGGCCACTAAAAAACCCTTCATACAGCACAGGTGCGAGATTAGCACGCGCTGCATAGATCGCTGCTGTATAGCCTGCTGGCCCTGAACCAATGATCACTACTTTTGCTTTTTCCATCTATATATCTCCGCATATTGGACTTTATCTTGTGAGATAATACACTACCACAAGCCAAGAAAAAACAAAAAGAACATCCCTAAAGAAACAGCAGTTCCCGCTAAAAAAACCCATGCCCTTGCCCGTGCCCTTGCCCTTGCCCGAAAATATGGGACTTTACGAAAAAAATGTTGCTAAAGTGATTGTTTTTCCTTGAGAAAGTTTATTAGCGGGAATTGCTGCAAAAGAAACAGAAATGCTTTCAGAAAAAACGCTAAAACCTCTTGACAAAACAAAAGAAAAATTTGATAGTAACACAAACATATTAATTTTTTGAAAAATATTAGGATCTAATGGTTCATTCTTATCTTCTATTACCTTTTGCGGCATATTTTTGCATTTTGCTTGCAATTGGTTTAATTTCACACCACAAGCAAACATCAGCAGCAGACTTTATTGTAGGCAACCGTTCGCTGAATTTCTGGGTCACCGCACTATCAGCCCACGCTAGCGACATGAGCTCTTGGCTATTTATGGCCTTTCCTGCGGCCATTTATTTAGGAGGACTTTCCCAAGCGTGGATTGCCTTTGGACTTATCGCTGGCATGTTTCTCAATTGGCAATTAGTAGCAACGAAATTGCGCACCTCTACCGAAAAACTCGACAGCAATACACTTTCAACTTTTTTCGAACGCCGCTTCGGGGACACTTCAGGACTCTTGCGCATTGTCACTGGCAGCACAGCTGTATTCTTTTTAACCTGCTATATCTCTGCCGGATTAATCGCTATGGGAGGGATTTTTGAATCTGTCTTTAATATTAACTTCTACGTAGGTCTTACCATTGCTAGCGTCGTAATGCTGATCTATACTTTCGTGGGTGGTTTTATCACGGTAGCTTGGACCGATCTATTTCAAGCCCTTTTTCTCCTAGCCGCTATCATTATCGTGCCTTTTGTAGCTTTATCCACCATCAACGGAGGATGGGCTGAAATAGAAGCCGTCGCACAAGATAAAAGCTTATCCCTAAGTCTATTCACCGACGCATCCTTCAATACCATTTTAACCAGCGTATTTCTCATATTATCCTGGGGTCTTGGCTACTTCGGTCAGCCTCATATCATCACCAAATTCATGGGAATTAAAGATGTTAGTGAGATGAATAAAGCAAAATACCTCGGCATGGCATGGCAACTGATCGTTTTAACAGCAGCGGCGGCTGTGGGATTCATCGGCATCGCTTATTTCGCAAACGGACTGATCAATCCTGAACTTATCTTTGTGGAGATGGTGAAATCCCTGTTTCACCCTTTAGTGGCTGGCTTTTTACTGTGTGGTGTGCTTGCAAGCAGCATGTCGACAATAGATTCACAAATTCTGGTCAGCGCTTCTGTGTTGAGCGAAGATTTTTACAAACATCTCTTCAAACAAGAAGCTTCCCCTAAAGAACTGCTGGTAGTAACACGCATAGGCGTATTTTTAATCTCTGCCCTATCGCTATTTCTAGCACTTAATAGAAACTCAACTATCCTCGAAGCTGTATTATATGCTTGGTCTGGTCTTGGATGCGCCTTTGGGCCATTGGTCTTAATGTCGCTATACTACAAGCGGGCCAACAAATACGGCGCCTTAGCGGGAGTATTTACAGGCGGCATCATCGCGGGCGTTTGGCCTTCAGTAAATGCGTACATCACCTCTACCCAAATCCCAGCCATGATTCCTGGATTTTTCATTAGCCTATTTAGCATCTATTGCATCTCACGGCTGACAGGAAAAACCGAACAGGTAAGCGCTAACAACATCAAGCACCTCCTGCAAAGAGACTTCTAAAAGAGCAAAAGGACCTAAACGACCTAAAGGACCTAAACGACTAACGGCCAACGGACATTAGTCGTTTAGGTCCTTTTGGTCCTTTGTCCTTTGCCTAGGTCGAACTTTTGGTTTTTTGAATGTAGCTAACTACATCGCCAACAGTGCGTAGCTTTTCGGCTTCTTCTTCTGAGATTTCGCAGCCAAAGCGCTCTTCAAGCGTCATGATGAGCTCGGTAAGATCGAGCGAATCGGCATTAAGATCTTCTACAAATGATTTAGAAAGCGTAATATCTTCCTTATCAACACCGAGTTGTTCCACTACGATGTCAATTACTTCTTGTTCCACTGACATATATTTTCCCTGGTTTAATTAACTCTTAAAAACTTTTTACTTTTACATTACCATTCCACCGTCAACGGTGAGCACTTGTCCGGTGATATAATCGGACCATGAACTTGCTAAAAACAATGCGGTATGGGCAATTTCGTCTGTCGTTCCCATGCGTCCCATTGGAATCTGAGCTAATGTGGCCTGCTTTTGTTCCTCTGTCATAACCTCTGTCATGGCAGTGGTAATGAAGCCTGGCGCAATGCAATTCACTTGTATGTTCCGCGAAGCGACCTCTTTTGCCAAGGCCTTTGTCAACCCCAAAATTGCGGCTTTGGAAGCTGCATAATTGACTTGTCCCGCATTTCCTGTCAAGCCAACCACGGAACTTACATTAATAATCTTGCCTTTTTTAGCCCTGAGAAAAGCGCGCACTAACGTACGGCAGGTATTATAACACGACTTAACGTTTACAGCCATAACAGTATCCCAATCTTCTTCTGTCATCTTCATCAACAACTGATCGCGGGTAATGCCTGCATTGTTCACTAAGACATCAATATTACCGCGCTGTTCTTGAATTTTCTTGATGGCTTGCTCCACTTCTTGCAAATTGGCTACGTTGACTTGGTAATAAGCAGCACCAGCCGCATTTGATAAAGCCTGGATCTCAGCCACGACCTGTTCGCCACGCGTGTTATTAGTCCCAAAGATCGCTACATAAGCTCCCTGCTCGGCAAATTTTTTAGCAATGGCTGCTCCGATGCCTGCAGTTCCGCCTGTTACAATCGCTGTTTGGCCTTTAAGTATATCTTTCATGCTTTCTCCATCATTTTCGGGTCTTCTAAAGCAGCAATATCTTGAATCGTTTCAATACTAATCGTGGGGGCGGTCACTCCAATACGTTTATTAAAACCTGCCAAAGTGGTACCACATCCCATCTCAACAAATAAATCAACTCCCGCTCCCATCATATAACGCACCCCCTGCTCCCAGCGCACAGAATGGGTCACCTGCTTTATCAGGTTGCGCCGGATCTCACTCATCTCGTGACAAGGTGCCCCTGTGACATTCATAATAATTTCACAGTCAGAAGAGTGCAAAGGAACACTTTCAATATAAGGCGCCAACTGCTCTTCCGCACTGCGCATCAAGCCACTATGAAAGGCTCCATGCACCTGTAACATGATCACACGCTTGGCTCCCTTGGCTTTGGCCGCCACACTACCAGCTTCAATGCCGCGCATCGTACCAGAGAGTACGATTTGACCTGGACAATTGAAATTGGCCGCCCATAAGTCATTAGGGAGATTAACCTCTTCAATCATTTTTTCAATAGCCTCTGCATCAAGCCCTAATACTACCGCCATCGTCCCCGGCACTGCCTCACAGGCGTCATTCATATACTGTCCACGATGCCCAACCAGATGCAACCCATCTTCAAAAGATAAGCGCCCCGATACTGTTAAGGCGGTATATTCTCCAAGGCTTAAACCTGCGCACATCTGCGGTACTAAGTTTGGGTACATCTGCTTAACCACACGCCAGATTGCCACACTCGCAATATAAATGCCTAGCTGACTATTCTTTGTTTCTGTCAGGACCTTATCTGGACCTTGGAATACAATCGTCGAAAGCTTGCGTTTTAAGACATCGTCGGCTTCTTCAAATGTCTGCCGCGCAAGTGGATAGTGCTCAAAAAAATCCTTAGCCATGCCTGGATACTGGGCCCCTTGGCCTGGAAATAAAAACGCAATTTTTCGTGAAGATGACATCATTGCCTCATACTGTTCATTTCATGACTTTTGTCAAAATAGCCGCTCCCCAGGTCAAGCCCGCTCCAAAGGCAACCAACAAGAGGCGCTCCCCTTCTGCCAGTTGATGCGCACAAGTGAGCTCATGTAGAGCGATAGGGATACTGGATGCTGACGTGTTCCCATATTTGTGTACAGTCTTATACATACGTTCAACAGGAATTTCAAATCCTTTGGTCACAGCTTCCATAATGCGTAAGTTGGCCTGATGGGGAATCACCCAGCTGATCTGCTCATCTGTCAAATTTAACTTTGTTAAACACTCTTGGGCTGCCGACTGCATACAGCGCACCGCCTGTTTAAAAACTTCCTTGCCTTGCATTTTAAAATAATGCATACGCGTAGCCACAGTCTCTCCAGTAGTCGGTTGGCGCGAGCCCCCTGCTGGCACATAAACCAACTCAGCGAGCGCCCCATTAGATCCTAAGCTTAGCGCATCAATGGCCAACCCCTCACCACTAGCACAAACCACCGCGGCAGCAGCTCCATCGCCAAAGAGCACACTAGTATAGCGATCTTCATAATCAACATAAGCAGACATCTTTTCTGCGGCCACAACTAACACCGTGCGATAAGTCCCCGACTCAACAAAGGCTTTCGCCATTGATAGCGCATATAAAAATCCTGTACAAGCAGCCTGGATATCAGCAGCTCCCACCTGACTAAGCCCCAATTTCGACTGAATGATGGCCGCGGCTGAGGATGAAGTATAGTCCGGCGATAATGTCGCTGTCAGAACAAAATCCACATCTTTCAGATCTACACCGGCATTGGCGAGCGCTTCTCTAGCTGCCGCTGCTCCCATATCGGAAGTTGATTCATTGGTACCTGCTATACGCCGCTCTTGAATTCCAGTGCGCGTAACAATCCATTCATCGGTGGTATCTGTCATCCGCTCGAAGTCACTATTGGCTAATATCTTCTCAGGAAGATACGTACCCATACCTGTAATTCGCGCTTTGATATTCTTTGACATACTTGAAACTTCGGTTATTGCTAAGACCCTGATTGCTATCTTTTAATGGGTCTAATTAGTATAATCATATTACACTTAAAGCGCAAAAAAGAAAACCAATAGTTCTTCTACTAGCGCGAGAATTCTGCATTCTGTATGATCCAAATTCAAAAAATAAGGATCCTATATGCATATCGTTCATATAGCCTCAGAGCTTGCGCCACTAGCCAAAGTTGGCGGCTTGGCAGATGTCCTGCTTGGACTTTCACGCGAACAATCCTGGAAGGGACACGACGTTGATATCATTATCCCTAAATACGATTGTATCGATAGCAATGACATTCGAGATCTAAATATTGATTACATGGACCTTATGTCATTTTATGAAGGAGAATGGTATCATAATACCATTTGGGTAGGATGGGTAGAAAACCTCAAAGTCTATTTCATCGACCCCCATCACCCTCGCCACTTTTTCAATCGCGGCTGCTTCTATGGCTGCGAAGATGATATCGAACGCTACCTCTATTTCTCCCGTACAGCCTTAGAATTTCTCTTTAAAAAACAGATTAACCCTGACATCATCCACCTGCACGACTGGCAATCATCCGTCGTTGCCCCACTCTATTACGAAATGTATCAACCGATGGGATACAACAGACCCAAAATTGTCCTGACCGTGCACAATGTGGAATATCAAGGCAAATGTGGGCCCCACGATCTCGATCGCATCGGACTCAATGGCAAAAGCCTGCTTAAAGCAGATAAATTGCAAGACAACCACCATCATGACGCCATCAATCTTCTCAAAGGCGGCCTCGTCTATGCCAATGCCATCACCACCGTTTCTCCAAATTATGCTAAAGAAGTTAAAACCCCAGAAGGTGGACGTGGTCTAGATAAAACCTTTATCAAATATGAACATAAATTCACCGGTATCCTTAACGGGATCGATTACTCCTATTGGAATCCTGAAATCGATCGTTACCTACCTGCCCATTTCTCATCTAGGGAGATGCCAGCTAATAAAAATGACCGCATTACCATAGATAAAAAAGCCTTTATCAAGAAAATTTTGCGCGAACAATTTCTATTATCTGAAGACCACAAACCTGTGGTGGGATGTGTCACACGTCTCGTCCCACAAAAAGGGATCGAATTGATTAAGCACGCCCTAAAATACACCCTTTCCAAGGGGGGGCAATTTGTCCTGCTTGGCAGCGGACCGATCCCTGCGATCAATGCCGAATTCCATGCTCTCAAAAGCCATTATGCCGATCATCCCGATGTCAATCTCACCCTGCATCACCAAGAGCAAATTGCCCATATGATTTTTGCTGCATCAGATATGTTCATTGTCCCTTCCCTCTTCGAACCTTGCGGCCTAACGCAAATGATAGCCTTAAAGTATGGCAGCATCCCCATTGTGCGCAAAACAGGCGGCCTTGCCGACACCATTTTTGATGTCGACCACTCCAACAGACCCATCGGCGAAGCTAATGGTTACACTTTCGACTACCCCGATGCGCATGGGATAGAATCAGCCTTAAAACGTGCCATCGACTGCTGGTTTCACGATCCAGACAAATGGCGCAAAATGATGATCAACGGGATGAATATCGATTTTAGCTGGAATATCCCCGCCAATCAATACCTGGAACTATATAAAAAGATTAGCACCTAAAAAACGAGGTCCTTTTGAGCATCGCAAACTACCTTACCTTCTTTCGCCTGGCAATCAGCCCTATCTTTTTATTAATTTATCTTATGCATGATTTCTTAGGCATTTCGCGCATCTCCCTACCTTACGTGCTTCTTGTGCTGTTAACAGTCTCGCAACTCACCGACCTCTTCGATGGCTATATCACCCGCAAATATAATCAAGTCACCGAATTGGGGAAAGTCCTCGATCCCATGGCCGATAGCATCACAAACATCTCTGTATTTCTGACTTACACAATGGACCCTGTCCGGCTCCCACTGCCACTCGTCTTCATCTTTCTCTATCGAGATTCAGTCATCAGCACCCTCCGCACCTTGTGTGCCATGAAAGGATTCACCTTAGCCGCCCAAAAAAGTGGTAAAATTAAAGCCTGGTTTCAAGCGATCTCAGCCTATATCGTCTTATTCTTAATGATCCCAGAATCACTCGGGTACATTTCAGATACCACCCTATACATAGCATCTACATTTGTGGTTTCGATAGCAGCCTTCTATTCGTTATACACAGGCATCGAATATATCTGTAAATACTGGCACTTTATCATCGCGAAAAAACCAGCGCAGTAAAGCTTAGGCTTGCACAACGACTTCCAATGGTTCGTCATTCGCAGGC
>JABDFJ010000053.1 GCA_013286645.1 Chlamydiota bacterium
AGAAATGAAAATGATTAAAAAAACAAAAAAAGGAACAAAAAGTAAACCAATAAAAACCACAAAAAATAGCTGTGGTTCTTGTACCTGCAAATAGCAGCTACAAAGTATTGTTGATTACCTCGTTATGAGGTGAAGAAGGGCGTGGGTTTTGTTGACCACAAGACACATGTCTTTTTTATTTCTTTATGCCGGCTGGCGGACCAGCAGTTTATCAGTAAACAATTCGGGGTGGCCAACCACGAAGTTGCGCAAGTCTAGAGGAGTCATCCATTTGGCGTCATACTTCATTTTGACCAGACGATCCAAGGCTTGGCGGTTTTGATACGACTTCACACGCGCCCATATGCCGCGAAAGAGCGCTTTTTCAAATGGGGTGCTCGCTTTTTTAGGGCCACTCTTATCGCCGATAATTTGCGGGACAACGGTTTGGCTTTCCACGGCCTGATAACAATAAGCTACGAAGTTGGAACAAATGAAATCCTTGGCCTTCATAAATGTGCGCGGCATGTCATTGTGTTTGTGATCGTAATATTGCTTAAAATAACGCTGCTTGGCGCCAATTCCAAAGGTGCTATCGTGCCACACTGAGGAAAAGGCGGTGAAATACGAATATTTATGGGCATGAGAATTGGTTTGCTTTTCATGCATTGGGGAGGCGGGCATAACGATACTACGAGCCACTTTTGCCGCCCTTTCAGCTAACGAGGCATCTCTGGAACGCGTAATCACATACTTTTCACCCTCTTCAGGATGTAATGCGAAACGACTATCAGCCAGCTTCAGAAGGCGCACTTGAATACCACCATCGAGTGCACACGCACTTTCCGCAATTTCTCCATTCCCCACGTACATGGCTGTATGGGAATATTTAAAACCTTCACGATCGCGCAATTCGGCTTTGTTAAAGCGCTTAAAGAAATTTTGGGCGGTCACGACGATTTTGTCCGACTGGGCGTTATTCTTTTTAAAGATGATATCACCAACCTGAAGCACCTTTTCCAAAGCGTCGGGATCGTAGTCAATGGTTTCCAAATGACAAAGCTTTAAATTGCTTAAGGTGGCTTTAAAGGTCTGGGTGGTTGGGTTCATGAAAAGATTGGAACTGCAGATACGTTCAAAAATATGTCTGATTTTGCCTATCGCAACGGGCTCGCCACGCACAGGACTTAAAACTTCTGTTAAGAGGGTGGTGAGTTTTTTTTGGTCTGTTTTTGGCCCACAGAAGTTGAAAGCTTTGAAGATTCTTTTGGCTAGTCCTCTTTTGGAGAGATAATAGATTTCGCCTTGGTCACCCATGATTTTCAGCGCTTTGCCAAAGCTTTTAAGCAATTTGCCACGAAATCCTGTGATTTTTTTGAGATCTGTCAAGAGGGTAGTCGAGGAGATTTTGTTGATATTAGCCGTTAGCTGGCTGATAGGCAAGAGTTCTCTCGGTTCAGTGTTCGCGTGTCGTCCAAGGGTAGGGGAATGGCTGATTTCGCAGGGAGGGAGGGAGAATCTGGCAGCATGAGCATCAATTTGCATGAGTAACTCCACTTTGTTTCTTTATGTGGCGCTATTATAATATTAAATTGTTAAGATTTAATTAAGTTTCAAGTAATTGTTGATTTTTTTTTAAACCGTGCTGGACATGGACGAATTGGACTGAATGGACTACATGGACTGAGTGGACTGCATGGACTTTATGGACTAAAAGCGGACAATAAAGCTGTCCAGTTCGTCCAGGTAGTCCAATTCGTCCAGTTCGTCCATGTCCAATGTTTATGCCCTTGACCGAAACTCAATTAATTACTCATAATTGTTTACAAACACGCCCTGTAAATAAGTGCCAATATTATGTTAAAATTACCGCCGGAAACCATTTTATATAATGATCAGTTTGTCATTCGCCCCTTTTCACCCCATGATGGAAAGGCGATCTATGAAACAGTGCAGCAGAGCATTGTCGAGTTAAAGCGATTTATGCCTTGGGCTCATAATGAAATGTCCTACGAGACGGCTATGAGAATCTATGCAGATTTTTATGCTAAGACTTATCGCGGACAAGAAGCTACTTTTGTGGGATTTGATCAAAAAAAGGGGACTGTACTTTTCTGTGCAGCATTACTACCTGAAAGTCGCTTAAATCCTTTAGCTCTAGAATTAGGCTATTGGGTAGCTTCTCGTAACACAGGCAAGGGCATTGGGACAACAGCCGCACAGATCATGATCGTTTTAGCTTTCCAACACTACGGAGCAGATCGATTAGCGATTTCCTGCAATCCTGAAAACAAGGGAAGCATGCGCATCATCGAGAAATGTGGATTTAAGCGAGAGGCGGAATTGCGCAATTATCAAGCTCTTCCCTCTGATAGCATGCTGAAAGACGGATTTTCGGCGCAACGCACTTTATATCGCTTTAGTTTGATCCCCGACGATATTCCCAAGTTAAGTTGGTTCAATGAAATCGCATCTAAAATGCAATACGAATACTAAAACCGGGTTTTACGTCTGATAATCCACGAACCTGAAATTAGCGAGCTTCTATAATGTGTAAAGAATGTGACTGGCGCAATGATACTGGGCAAAATCAGCACCGCTTTCGGCAACAATGCGACTGCGGACATGCCGACTGGCAACAAGTCGATCTCCAGCACATTCCTGAAAACCGCTTAAGCCTCGTTTATTGGGAAATTTACCGTTGCGTGCGCTGCGATAATTTGCGACAGGTGAGTAAACTTGCTAATCGTAAAGTGTACTGATTTTGTGATCAATATAAGCCGAAAGTTGGGCGTTGACCGCAGGATCGTGCTGCTTAATCCAATGTTTCATCTTATTGGCCACAAGCATGGCATCAGCCTTGGCATAGGTTTTTTCTTTCATTTCCGGCTTGCTTGCCAGCTTGCCCACATCAAGATGGATGATTTGTCCATCGACAAAGCCTACATTGCGCATCACAGCGTGGTCTCGATCATAAATGCCTTTAGCGTATTCTTCGGCATACAGATCGAAAACGTGACTGATGTGTTCTTGTACGGGTTCTAAGCGTCCTTGTGCGAGGAATTCTTTAAATTTCTGACTTAATGTATCAGCTTTTAGTTGTAGTACAAATGGGTAGTCTTGCAAGTTAAGTGCATGGGTTTTTCCAATTTTGTCTATAATGGTAACGTGGCGCGACGGATTTTCGCGCGCGTTTAGTTGCATATACACTAGGCCGCTGTCATGTCTATGGACCTCATACGCCAATTTGTAAGAGCGAAAAACGCCCCATAATTTGCGTTGTTTGCGCGCAGTTTGCTTGGCGTAGTAGTTGGTGAACAATCCCAGCGCAGCCAATTGTTCTGAAACAAAGGAATTTTTGAGGTGCTTGAATTTAAAAAATTTCAGCACATACTGCCCATCAGCGCTTAAAAAGGCGTACGATTGGGAGCCTTTGCCTAGATAATAAAACGTTTGGGCGAGAATTTCATTGACGTGTTGCTGCTGTTCAGTAGAAGTTGCAATTTCCCAATCGGTTTGATAGGGCATGGGATGGGTGATATTGGCTAAACGAAAGTCGTCTGTCAGTTTACCATAGAACCAACTGAGGCAAACAATAGCAAGGCATAAAGCCAAGCCACCCACAATCCACTGTGTACGCTTCTTTGATTGAGTTCTCATGCTGCCTCTAGAGTAAAACGTATGCTATATATATAATTTGTACGCAAAAATTAAACAAGCGTTTATTAAGCGGTAGAGTTTAATATTTCAAAGACTAACATAAGATATACTTGACTTTTTTTTATATTTTAATATACTTTTATTTCTTTTTATGTGATTTAAATACAGTGAAATCAAAATATTGAGGTAATTACATGAATGGGCCAATAACGAAATGTACAGGTTGTATACAACATAACATAAATTATCAGACGTTAAGTTTGAGATCTGATATTTTAAAAAGGTGGAATTTTTTATGAGTACTGCTTCAATGTCTTTATATAGTCCCTTACCTTGTAGCCCCTTACCTAGCGGCTGGGTTCCCTCTCTCTCCCTTCCTGTTCCTGCACGGGCTGATTCGGGATCTTTGCTGCCGATATTTAAGCGCAATGTATCAAATGTGCAAATCTCGCCAACGCCATTAAATCAACCTGCTGGAAGTTCTTTGTCGCCACCGTGCGTCATTTCACCAAGCTTAAGCCTGCTAACGCCAACCATTGTAGATCAGCTCACGCCAGTTGGTGTGATTGGATTTGATCCAGAATTAGCGCAACCAGTTATTTCGGAATCGCCCACTGTGGCTGTAGATGAAACGCCTCCCCAAAATGCAAACCTCCTATCTTTGTATAAAGTAGGTGTCCTGTCTTTGTATAACGTTGAAATGGATAAAGCTGTTGAAAACATGTCTCAAAGGCCTGTATTAAAACGAGAAGGCAGCAAACGCAAAGCTCGCGTATTGAGTAGCAATGAAAGTGAAGTCAATCCAGCGCTAGCGAGGCCAGCTCAAGTGGAACAACCCGTTGTTAGTTCAAATCAAAAATCTGCTAAACATGATAAAGTCTCTAAAAAACCAGCTCCTAAGCATAGAGACGGCCACAGAGCTAAAGTATTGACTAGCAGTGAAAAGGCAGCAAAAAGGCGCGCACAAAATCGAGCATCGGCTAACACAGCTCGACTCAAAAAGAAAGCATATCTCGAAGAACTGGAAGCACGAGTGGCGCACCTTGCAGCTGAAAATGCGAGTTTAAAAGCTCAGCTTAAGCAAAAGGATGTAGATCCCCTCCCACCTACACACACGTCAATAAGCGACTAAAAAATAACAAGATAAGCAAGATCGCAAGCGGCAGGATAAAGAGACTTCCTGTCAGTCTTAAAGCTTTATACTGTCGCTTAAGCGATCCTGCATATCGTGTTTTTCTTTTTTCTTAGGCAACCGCGGCCGCTTTAGTAACCACAAATTGGTTTTCCACATGACTCAATGCTTGCTGGTATGTCGTCTGAATTGTCTGCATGGTTGAAGTCAGCCAACTATGGTTTTGGGCATCCCTTCTGCCATAGTTTTCAGCCACTGAAGAACGCATGCTGTCCAATTCCCAGCGGCTCAGGATGTTTACTAACGAAGGTCCGGTGTATACAGTTCCATGCTGCTGTGTGGCATAAATTCTGTTTTGTTCATGTGCTTGAAGCGCCCATTCTTGTGTCTGAATATGGCTGTTTTGCTGCGATTTCCAATGGCGCAGGGCTGTATTCATTTTCTCGAATTCAGCTTGCGCTTTGCTGCGATATGCGTTGTATTCATTGACGATTTTTCCATGGGCATTGATTAATTCAACGCATTTGGCGTAAAAAACCGGACGCTTTTCAGCTTTGATGTGTACGACTCTATCCAGTAAGGCATAGTTTAGGATGTCATCATTAGATATGCGCGTCTCATGCATTTGTTTGATGTTCATTGAAGCCAGCGTATTCTGCGCATCGCTACGGCTTTGTTGTAGTTCGTAGTCGACTTTGGGGTTATAGACCGGCAGGTTTAAGACAGGTTTTTTCATGGCGCCTGGAGCTGCGATATCTGCTGCTAATTGAGCGACTTTCTTTCGGAAGATATGTGTGTAGTAGCTTGTGGGAGCGATAGCAACCAACCCAACGGCAGCCACGAAAAGGATAGGCCAAGTTTGGGTGGCTATGGCCACCGCTAGGAATCCAACGGCAGTGAGGATGCTGGCGACAAGCAATGTTATGGCGATGATTTTTTTCTTTCTGGCATCACCAATGACTTTTTCGGCGGCAACCGCTTTAACTGTGGCGGCTTGAAAGTCAATTTCAAATTGAGTTGTATCGGCTTCGAATTGTTTTTGCACTTGGATAACGGCGGCATTGTGAGTTTTTTTCATGGTGGTTTCAGTACCTAGCGGCAGATCCTTAATTGCTGCACCCACATTCAATGTAGCATTGAGTGGATCGCCACTCGGAAGCGAATACACAGGATTGATTGTTTGTGGAATTGAAAAAGCCATTATAACCTCATCTAATTTATTAGTTTATTAGTAAATAATTAAAAGTTGTTTAAAAAAATTATAATTAAAATTTTAATTAATTTCAACATTTTTTTAAATTTTTCATGGGAGGTCATGTGCATTCAATGGCGTCCATTTAAGCAAATGAACGACATGTATGGAATGGACGAAATGGACAGCTTTTGTCCACTTTTAGTCCATGTCGTCCATGTCGTCCATTCCGTCCATTGTAAAAATAACGTCGACATAAAATGAACCATTTAGTACTTTCCACTTTATTTTGTTTCCTAGGCTATTTACTTTTGCTAACTATAAAGAGGTTTATATGTTTAATCGTACACATGCAGCTTTAACTAAAATAGAAACAGGATTTAATGTGACCGGCAGCGTTCCAGTGGTCGGTATGTTTAGCGGGTCTGTGCGCTTTATTGCAGGTAAAGTCCAGGCGGTGGTCGGCGCTATCATGGCAGCCGTGGGCTTCATTGCACAAATACTGCATTCAGAAAATGCTAGGGACTGGAGAAAAATTAAGAATGAAGGGGTGCAACAGCTGACGCATGGCGCCCTCAATGCACTGCGCGGATTGGCGGAGGCCTTCCTTGGCTGGACAGTGCTGGGAAGTATCGGATTACTCGTCTACCAATTGGGACGCAATGAGAAGTTTGCTCCCCAATTTAAATATGCGCCAGCTTGCTGCAGGTGTCATGCTTAAATGCATGACGAAAGATAGCAAGACAAGTCACAACACTGTCTTGCTATTTTATCCCCGACTGATACACCGCCTGCTGCACGATGAGATTTGTTTCAAATGCTAAGAGCGGTTGCAGCTGTTTGCGTGCTAATGGATGCTTGAGGTTAAAGAAGAAGAACCCTTCATCCGCATAATGGGCTGTTAACACAAATTCAGCATCTAATGCAGCTGTCTGCTGGATGTGAGTTAGAAAAGCTGTTTGGGTGTGTTGGTTTGGTATATAGACGATGAACGTGAGATCTCTTCCAACATAAGCCAGCGCACTGAGCATATGGATCTGTTGCTTTTCTAAAGATTGCTCAAATGCCACTTTCCATAGTTCGCGATTATCAGCATTCCATACAACACCTAGAGGGATGCTAGCAATTCCATAACGGAACTCCCCTTCTTTGTAGTGTTTGTAGTCTTTTTTTAATAACAACTCCGCTGTCAGATGATCTGCAGCATTGCGCGCGTTAATCAAAATAGTATAAAGCTCGTCGTGGAAATAGCTTGCGGCTTTTGCTTTAAGCGCAATAGCTGTAGCGATGTCTTTTTCTGTGGTGACATCGTGTTTAGTGAGATTGCCTGTGTCGAGCAGAATGGCCGAAAGAAGCAGATAGGCTAACTGGGGAGATTGGATATCTGTCGTGGCCATGATCTTTTCGGCAATAAGGGTGGCATTGGACCCCGCTTTGGTAATCAATTTTTCTGTAGCAGGCATGCATGGATAATTGCCGGCCTCTTCTTTGTGGTGATCAACAATTCTTTCAACATAATCAGTGAAATATTCTTGGTCTGGCGCCAAGCGGTTATGATCGACAAGCGTGATACCCACGCAACCCTGTTGTGCAAGTTTTCGTAAAAAAGGAAGGTCTTCCTGGTAGAGAAGCGTATTTGGGTTGATCTGCAGCGTTTCGAAAACATGTAACACGTCGCCCCGCAACGGCAACTCATCACGTAGGATGTTGATGACAGGTACGTAAAATCCATTCTTGGCATTAGCGTAAGCGAATGCAATCGCGCTCACAATTGAATCCATATCGGCGGATTGATTACCCAATACAACGTGGATGATTTCTTGAGGCTCCCCTCCCCTCTCTTGCATCGTGGTCAACTCATGGTATACGCCTATCAGATAATCACTAATCGATTGTTGTGGAATACTTTCCTTTGTCACAACGAGTGATGAATCAAACGTCGAAGTTGAAAACGCGATACACGTTGGGGTCACCAAGCTATAACCTAGCAAGATGAATAGGTAAAAGCTTAATGGAATTAATTGTATTTTAGTTATTAAAAGCATTCAATATGTTAATGTTAATTAATAAAATATGAAGATTACCATATGTAAGTTTTTATTTAAAGTGAAAAATACAAATAACTGTCCACCTTTCGTCCACATGAGACGATTGCATAAGTCAAAATTTGTTTTTATCCTGTGTATCCTGTTCATCCTGTGAAATTTGCGCTTTATTGGATAACCTGTGAGCATTTACTTTTCTCCGCGTCACCGTGTCTCCCCGCCTCTGCGTTAATTTGTGATGACCCTTTTATTATTGTCCAATTTTGTGTTGTGCATCATCTAAAACAGCTTGTAAGTAATAATTAGCACCGCGCTCAGGATATTGCTGGGCCAAAATTTCAGCTTCACGATCTGAAATGATTTCACGTCCATCTGAAAGCCACAAATGATACAGCTGGATGTTGGCAATTAACGGATCAAAACGACTCGCTTTTTTATCCGTTGCGTAATACCAATAGCATTCATGGTCTATGTTAAAGTCTTTTAAGACAGCAGCTACAGACTCAACTTGGCTAAGTTTGTCGTCTATAAATACAATCTTTTTAGGCAGCGCTGATGTGGCAGAAGTATTTGCAAAAAGGGCTTTCAAATACTCCCCTTTTGGTTCTCGATTTGCGAAAAAAATGCCTCCAAAATACTCCTTGGCTTTCGTCAAATCAGGATAGGCTCTTTGAAAAGCATCGCCATCGAACTGAATGCCAGCTGCTTTGAGTTGCGCGATGGTCAATAGATCAACATCTTTGGTTGGGGTATAGTACCAGATCTGGCGTTCGCGCGCTGTTAAACCACATACCTCGTAGCCTTTCATTTGCAATTTTTTGACTATTTCTGAGGTTGTTGTTTCGACGGCACTGACGGGCAGTTTTTGTGCCAGGAACAGAGAAAATCTATCATGCCACTGTTGATCTGTCGCTTGGGTGATATATTTCCGCCAAGCTTTTGAACCAAGCATATGGGGAGAATCAAATAGGGTATCATCGATGTCAAAGAAAAAGACAGTATGTGTTGGGTGAGAGATGGGGAGAGCATCAATTGATTCGATGCTAACGATGTCTGCATTGGCCTTAGCCACTTCGGCTGTAAGGGAAGTTGGTTGATAGATCTGTAAAGCTACTAAAGCAGTGGCTATTGCGCCGGTTAGTTTCCGGACCACAGATAATTGCAAACATCTACTCTGAAAATCGAGGCAAGCTTGCTTTGGAAAATAGTTGAAAAGACTGTGGTTTTTAATGCTTTGGGCTGTCGATGCTATGACGCTACTTACTGAGGATTTTATAAACTGATATGAGGATGTTATTTTCAATGTGATTATATTTTGTTTTGTTGATTTGTGTTGTTGTAAATAGATTGAATAGAATAATAAACAAAACACCAAAAGAAATCAACTTATATTTGAGGTATACCAAGAAGCTTTTCCCACGCCATTTCTGCTTATATAATTTCCTTTTACAAGTGCTGCCAATACCTTTTTAAGCGTATTGCGGTTGGCTTTGGTCAAAAGAGCAATGTCGCTGATACCTAAACGTCCGTGGGCGCTTAAAAGTTCTAGAATCTGTTGACTTAGTGCTGGAAGTACCTTCAATAAGGTTGTTTCTCTTGCTATTTTTACTTCCAAATGCTGTTTTTGGCGCTGTAAGCACTGAAAGAAAAAAAGCAACCATGCATTCCAATCGGGTTCATTATTCTGCCACCCTTTTTGTGTGCGCTGTAGAGCAAGATAATAGCCTTCCTTATTTGCTTCGATCACACTTTCTAACGAACTATAGGGAGAGTACAGATACCCACTTTTTAACATCAACAGCGTCGTCAACAAGCGGGAAAGCCGGCCGTTGCCATCCTGGAAAGGGTGAATAGCGAGAAAGACGACGATAAAAATACCGATCACAATCAGTGGATGCAATGCTTTTTTGGCAAAAGCGTCATTGGTCCATGCCACAAGTTCTTGCATTTTGATCGGCGTTTCTAAAGGCGATGTTGTTTCAAAAATGATGCCAGCACTTTGTCCTGCTGCATCGAATGCTTCAATGCGGATGGGAATTTTTTTATATTCCCCTCGATGTCTATCGTCCTTTTCTGTGTATTGCAAAAGCCAAGCATGCAGCTGCTTGATGTAATTTTCAGATAACGGAAGAGAGGCATAATGGTCGCAAATTTGTTCACAGACGTACGCATAGCCAGCCACCTCCTGCTCATCTCTAGTTTGAAACGTTTTGCTATCGGCTTGTAAAAGGAGTACCTCAATTTGAGTATCGGTAAGTTTTGCGCCTTCAATTCTTGTCGATGAGCCAATGCTTTCAATGGTGGCAACTCGCTTAAGTGCCGATAAGCGATCAGGCGAGAGCCTGCCCATCTGCTGCCAAGCGCCTTTAAATTCATCTATTGCGGCAATGAGATTTAGCATTTCTGGTGTAATAATTAACGTAGCTAGTGATACAATATCCAAAAAAACACCCGTAAATACCCAGATTTATAAACAATACCCGTATTTATACCCAAATATACCCAAAATATTAATTTTGTGTCAAAAACAGTTTAAACGAAATCGGGCACGCTCTGGGCACGAAAATGCGGTCATTTCCAGGTGCGGATTTCAGGCACATCATCGCCTTACTGTTGGATGTAATTTTTGGGTCATCACAAATTAGAGTACCACACTATTTGAACGCGAAGGTCGCGAAGCAGGCGAAGTCAACGCGAAGATTTTTCTTCTGTGGATATGCACTCATAAATTCATGAAACTCAATTTCTTTCTTATATAAAATTAACAAGATTTTCAGCTGGGTTATTGATTAATTTCAAAGAGAGAATGGTCAAAGATGATACCAGAAGGTTTATCTTGAGCATGTGCTTCAATTAATAAAAAATTTCTTCGCGTTATCTTCGCTAACTTCGCGACCTTCGCGTTCAAATAGTGCGGTACTCTAATTTCCTTTAGGCGTCAATGTAAATCCACGTTTTCGGGAAGGAGCGTGACCATACTATAGTTGTCGAGTTTGAAGAGTTTTTTAAAGTGTTGGGTGACAGCCTCATGCCCTAAGGTCTCTAGATGCTTTTTACAGGCCTCAACGTTGTTGAGATCTCCATTCCATAGAGAACACTGCAGCATGGCATTAAGCCAAATTTTGTTGGTTTGAAAACCATCCACTAAATCTTTTGATAGATTTTTCTTAAAATCACTAAGTTCTTCGGATGTTAATTTACCTTCTTGTATGGCGCGGATTTCGTTGAGCAGTGCGGTTTCAAGCTCTTGCAGGTGGTTCTGATCACACGATAAAATGATTTGTGATGTCGATGGGCGGCTCGCGCTAAGAGTCGGTATCGCTGCCCTTTGGAAGCTACACGAAGGGGTGTATGTCTTGCCCAGCTGCTTACGCAGTACTTCAATCAAACGCCTATTCAAGAGCTCACAACACCAGGACGACAACCAATTTTCCTGCATCGTATCACCATGCGCCGCAGGAAAGGTCAAACATGTCACACACACCTCCTCCTTGCCTGCACGCACTTCGGCGTGTGTGATGCCAGGAGGGAAGGTAACGGGCGGATAGGTGTATTGAACGTGCCTTTCCCCTTTTTGCGGTAAGCTTGCCATATAGCGCTCAATCAATCTCTTAATTTCTGCTTCATCTACATTACCAACAATTCCAAGGGTGTAGTCGGCAGGGTTTGAAAACATCTGCTGATGTAAGTTTTTGCAAGTTTCGTAGTCAATTTCTTTAAGATCTTCGTCAGACATCGGTTCAAATTCGGGATGGTTTTGCGTGTTAACACTTACGACTGCTTTTAAAAAGACATTAAACGGATTGCTGTTAGGATTGCACATGGTCTGTTCAGCATTTGTTATCGCGGTATTAAATGCTTTTTTGCTATACCCAGGATCAGAAAAAGCTAAATAAAACAGCTGCAAGGCTGTCTCTAAATCCTTTTTTCCACTGCTAATGCTGAGTTCTGTTGTATAGCCATTTACCTTCGAATCAAATGACACGTTTTTTCCACTCAGATACTTAAGTAAGTCGCTAAGTTCAAAATGTGCAATTCCACAGCAGTCATAAAAATCTTCACTAAACATAGCTGTAAAACGCTTATCAGCTGGCACGCTGCGACTTCCTCTAAGAGCAAAGGCATGTAAGGCTACTTGATCGTGCATAAATGTTGTTGGTTTTACTAAAACGCGCATCCCGTTGCTTAGCATATATTCGGTGACCCCTGTTTCTTCATAGCGCCGCGCAGAGATGATCGTGCCTGAAACCGGTACTTGTGCAAGCAAGGGTCTGTCTAGCATCTCATCCACATATGGAGACACTGCTTCATTTTTCACTTCTTCCATCATCTTCTGCAGCACGTCGGGAGTGATTTCTTCCATCTCTGGAGTTTGAGGCAGTGCTGTGGCAACGAATTGTTTGTCTAGCGGAAGAGTAGCGAACAAGTGGTTGATTTCTCTAAGGGAGATATCCTTGAGAACATCTTTCTGTAATTCACATAACTTGTCGGGGGCGGGTGCTGGCACATTCTGTAAGAAAAGGTTTTTATAGATTTCAATAAAAGAACTTGTTGAGGTTTTATTTTTCTCGGCGAGCATATGTTCTAATGCAGCAAGCATATTGGCTTTGATGCGCTTGAATTCACTTTCGGTAAAACCATGCGTCTGAATCCTTTTGATCTCCATGAGCAGTTGTTTATAACTTTTGGCAAGTTCACCATCACGCCCCACCGCATTCAGGCCAAAATAAGGACAACGCGGGATGATCTCTCTGACCCAACCAGAAGCTCTGATAAATGGCGGCGAAGGTTGCGATTGCATTTCCTTGAAGCGTTGGTTTAGCATGCCAATGCCTAAAGCGGTGATCATGCCACGCTTTGTTTTGTGTAACGTGACTTTGCCATTGCGTTCTACTGGAGAAAGACGGTTATAGATCTCTACACTGCTATGCGTTATTTCTGGATCGGTAAAGGCGACGAATTGGGCCTCTTTCGACGCTTTAGTGATAACGTCATGCCTCGAAGGAGTATGGTTAGAAGTAGGCATCTTGCCAAAATGTTTTTCGATCATTTGCGAGACTTGCTCAGTATCAAAATCCCCTACCGCCACGACAGATATGTTTTCTGGCTGATACCACCGCTTGTAGAAATTGCGTACTGTGTCCGTTGGGCAACTTTTGATGTTGCCGATTTCACGCTCTAAATCAAAAAGTTCAGCATAGGGGGTTCCCTCAAGCAACTTTGGATTTATTGTGCTTCTATAGCGATTGCTGGCATTTCTATTGAGGCGCAATTCGTCAATGACAATTTCTCTTTCAGCCTCAATGATATTGTCAGACAATGTTGCCTTTTGAGCGACTTCACTTAAGATAAATAGAGCTTTATCTAATAATTCAGGTTCATCAAGCGGGATATTGAGTTGATACACTGTTGAAGTTGAATTCGTGTAGGCGTTGCTATCCCCTCCCCATGAGACCCCTTTAGAAGCAAGATACTTGTCAATTTCACCCTTGGTAAAGCTCTCTGTTTCATGTTGTGTCATATGTTCGATCAGGTGTGCAATACCCCGCTCAGCTGCTGTTTCATTCAAAAAGCCCGCGCGAACCACTAGTTCCAGGTGAGCACGTTGTGGAAATGGGTGGGCATTATGACGAATATAATAGGTAAAGCCATTATCCATACGCTTCGTCATAAGGGCTGGGTCTGACGGCAACAATGCTGCATGCAGTTGCACCTTCTTAGGCGTAAAGCATTTTAACCCCTTGATTGCCACTTCCACCACACGACATTTAAGTGTTACAGCAGCCTTTGCTAGGGATTGGCGTGCTAGGAAGGCTTTGCATTGGAGAGTGCATTGCGCTTGCAATTGGGAAAATCTGCTTGTGAAGAAAGAATTCCATCTATTGATATGCGCCTTAAGTTTTGGCAAAGCGGCTTTTGGATATAAAATTGAGGATTGTATGGGATGTTTAGGAAAGTGATTAATATGCACGACTACATCCTTAAGTTATTAAGCGTTAAAATAATAAAAAATGTTATTATAAAAGTCAAGCTAACAAAACAAGCTTCCAGTTTTCTGAAACACAGAGGCACAGAGTACACAGAGAGGATCCTAGTGATTCAGTGCATTAACAGAGATAACCTATTTAAAATAGGTGTTTTATATCTTTTTTTTGAAGTGTTACCTATGTTGGCGAACTGGATCCCTCTGTGTACTTTGTGCCTCTGTGTTTCAGAAAACGGTTACTTGTCTCTGCATTTCAAAAGATTACTCTAATGATTTACACAAAATGCTTATGTGCTGCAGAATGAGCCTTATGAAATGGCACTTTGAAAATATTTTTAGCTCAGAATACTGGTCGAAAGTCTTTCGTGGCAGGCACACTTGGGGTGGACGAATCAATAAATGGATGAGAATTTGCATCTCTTCCATTCGAGGATTCTCGGATGACGACTGCTCGGAAAAAGCATCAGCGCTAACGTTTTATTCATTGCTTTCGATTATCCCTGTATTGGCAGTGGCTTTTGGCATCGCTAAAGGCTTTGGCTTTGAGCAACATTTAGAAGACGAAATCACTCAGCGCTTCAGCGAAATGGACATTTCGGACAAACTCATCGATTTTGCTCAAACCATGCTAGAAAATGCACAAACAGGGGTGATTGCAGGCGTGGGGTTAGCTGTTTTATTCTGGAGTGTGCTAAAATTAATGGGTAGCATCGAATCATCCTTTAACGCGATATGGAAGATAAAAACTCCCCGCTCTTGGTCTCGACGTCTTAGTGATTACCTAGCGATGATGCTGTTTTGTCCCTTATTTTTTGCAATTTCAAGTAGCCTGTCGGTTTTCATTATCTCACAGCTACGCACCATCTCCGAGTCAAATGGGGTGCTCCATGCTGTCAGTCCGATCATCTTTCTAGCTTTCCACCTCTTTCCTCTTGTACTATCGTGGATGCTTTTTACCGCTTTATATTATATCATGCCCAATGCAAAAGTCCCTTTGCGCTACGCCTTGATCGCCGGTATTGCCGCCGGCACAGTGTATCAAATTGTGCAATGGATCTACATTAAGTTCCAAATCGGTGTTGCCAGCTATGGCGCTATCTATGGCAGCTTTGCTGCATTACCATTGTTTTTACTGTGGTTGAATATAAGCTGGTACATCGCCCTGGGTGGGGCAGAGATTGCGTATCATGCGGAAAATGATATGAGTCTCTCACCCGAGGCTCCTGAGTCCCCTCTCCACCACACAGATGCCCGGGTAATAGGTCTAATTCTCATGCAAGCATGTATACGCGCTTTTTGCCAAGGGGAACGCCCACCAAGTATTTACAATCTAGCAAAAGAATCTGGGCTAGCTGTATTCTCAACGCGCCAGCTTGTGCATCAATTGTTGGAGGCTAGTCTGTTGGTTGAAGTGACATGGCGGGACGGTTTGAGTGGGTATTATCAGCCTGGAAGAGACTTAAAAAATATCACATTAAAAGATGTCTGCGATGCCCTCGACACGTCGCGCCAAACGCGTTTTTTAGTCAGTCAGACACCACTCATTGCAGAATATGAAACGACACTAACCGCTTTTGATACGTTGCTTCAAAAGGCTCCTGAAAATTATTCCTTAGATAACATACTAACACACATAAAAATCCCATCATAGCTTCGCTTTAAAGACTATAGATTAAAGAATAATGCCCTATGGATAAAGCTAAAGAACAATTTTGGGAAGATATTGATAGTGGTGAGTTGCACATTCGTGATAGGCTGCAATTTGCGCTCAAATCCGATTTCTTCCCTCAACAAGGCTCTACGCGCAACTATTACACCCAAGAGTTTTACCTTTTTGTCCCAGGTTCGTTGCAGATCAATCGCACCACTTACTCCTCAGAGCAATTTTATCTTGATGAAACGAGCTTAATACGCTACAAAACACCAGAGTTTTCGTTTTCAGAGCTTCTGGATAGGCACAATGAAGCTTCTCCACTGACGCGCGTCATCTTACTTTGCGATAAAGAAAATACACCCGAAAATGGTGAGCTACTTGCCGAAGAACTAAAACTCATGGCAAATGTCGTGCGCAGCACGCTGCGCCGCGAATCGAAGCAATTAATTTTCCTCTTACAGTCCGCAAGAGTTGTGTCTACGGCCTCAAGGGATTTCATCACAGCGATCAACCATTTGTGTGACAGTCATGATCAACTACGCGCAACCTACGCGCAAGCTCAAAATACCTTTCAGATTAAATGGAAAGACCCTTTGTTTCTGCGACAGTTCGTTTATATTGATGAATTCCTTAGCGATGTGAGCATCCATTATTTCACAGGTATCCTTGAGAACTTGCGATTAACTTCTCACGAACATTTGATGGAAGCTGATGCGGCCCTTTGCAAGGTCTTAGTGAATGAGGTGCAACGCTCTAATCAAGATTCTATTGTGCACAAAAATTCTAATTCCGATAGCACTAGCGCACTCGAAGGAGAAAATGCACTCTACCGTGCCAACCTGCTCAATAAATTTGTGCTCGACGCCTTACTGTTGGTGACAAACCGCCACTCGCTTAACCAACGTTTCGAAAATTGGATCGGCGGCATCTCTGCTGGCGTGGCGATGCTTGTCTATTTCACTTTATATGTGTGGCTTTGGGGCATCTTTGTCATCAATTCCGAACCTTTTATTTTACTTACCGTCATTATCTACGTCTTAAAAGATAGAATCAAAGAAGGGCTACGAGCTGCTTCGTTCCAAGTGGCGGCGAAACTATTTCCAGATTTTACCACTGTAATCCAATCGACAGATCAAAAACGCAATTTAGGGGTGCTTAAGGAGTCTTTTTCGTTCCTTACTCAAACACAAGTCCCACAAGAAATTAAAGAAGTACGCAATGCCCAATTTCATGCGGTTCTAGAAACATTCCAACGCCCTGAAAGCATCTTGTTCTATAAACGTGCCGTGCAAATCAACACGATTGCCAAACCACACGATCCCCGCCTATCGGCGCTGAATGTTATCTTTCGCTTGAATATCTATCGCTTCGTACGCCAAGCAAGCGATCCCATAGAATCACACCTCACCATTGATCCCAAAACCTTAAAACTCAAGAATGTGAAGCTACCCAAAGTGTATCACTTGAATCTTATCATCCGCAGCACTTCATGGACAGAAGACCACACCCCA
>JABDFJ010000054.1 GCA_013286645.1 Chlamydiota bacterium
TTGGGAGGGGTAGCCTTTGTCAAACCAATCGGCAATGCCCCCTGGGTATTTATATACATGTACATAGCCCATTTGAATGAGATGATCGCTTAAGTAAGCGCTTGCAGGGCATTTAGAGCTAGCACAGTAGGCTACGATGATAGCGTCTTTATTTGGAAGTGCTTTAGCAATGGCTTTTTCATCAGAATCGTAAGGTAAGAATTTAGCCCCTACGATAACGTCACCTTCATCGTATTTCTTAGGTCTGGCATCGACGAGCTGAAAGTTTTTTTTGGAATCGATCCAGTTTTTTAGTTCTTCTGCATTGATTTCTTTATATCCATGGGTTTTGCCCGCTGAATGGGTGATATCTGCGTTAATTGCATATGGGGTGACGACTGTCCCTAAGACAAATGCTAAAGTGAATAATTTGGCTTTGATTTGCATCTCTTCCTCATGTTTAAAATTTTAAATACATATTTTACATTTTTTCAAGCACGTTGCTTTAATTTCAATTGAAATTACTGGGAAATTTCTGTCGATAGTCTTGCTGAGCCAACTTGATGATTTCTTGTGCTTCATCTTTGCCATAGATGTGAGTGATCAGTACGCGACTGTTATTCCTTTCAGGTGAATCTTTATAGGTCAGGAAATAATGGCGCAGCCGCTCGATCAAATTCTTGGGGCAATCGCCGATTTCGCGCATATCCCCATAAACGAAGTCTCCTAGCAACACGGCAATGATTTTATCGTCGGCTTGATCTCCATCGAGCAGGCGGAAGCCTCCGATAGGAATGGCGGATAGGACAATGTCGCCTCTAGGAATGGTGTTTTCAGTGAGCACACAGATATCGAGAGGATCAGCATCGCCTTTGATATGGTGGCGGTTTGTTTTTTCACAGCAGAATTTGCCTACTAGATCACCAGCATACGTTTGGGGAAGCAGACCATAAAGGGTGGGGCAGAGGCTAGAATATTGTTGTGGTCTATCGACTTTGAGGATGCCTGTGTCTTTGTCTAACTCGTATTTAACGGTATCAGTAGGGACCATTTCGATGTAGCAATTGACAATGCTTGGGGCTTGTTTACCAAGTGATAACCCATGCCATGGGTGGGAGCGATATTGCATGTTGATTGAAGGAGTGTCCATGATCTAACTGGGTTAATGTGTTAAATTTAATTTAACGTCTTATGAGATTTGTATCAATGTTGAAAATGCGCTACGAAAGAGTAGCACTAAAATTATATATCCTCTTAGAATTCGCTACTAAACGAAAAGGAGATAGGGATGAAAAGGGTGATGAAATGGTTAGTATGCATGATGTTTCCACTCGTAGGCTTGCATGGAGACGATCAAATTGCTTTGCTTTTTTTAACCGTCGGTGAAATCAATCATGCCAATTTATGGGAAAAACAGCTGAAAGATGATGAGCGTTTTTCAATCTATGTACATTCTAAGTCGCCTATACAACATCCTTTTTTTGCTCCGCGGCGCATTGTAAAGATTGTTCCAACTTCGTGGTCAAACCATATGAACGCTTGGCAAGAGCTATTAAAAGAGGCGGTGAAAGACGAACGCAATAAGAAATTTGTTTTTCTTTCTGATTCCTGTGTTCCACTAAGACCATTGGAGGACACTTATCATGCGCTGATCCAGGATGATCGTGCTTATATGTGCTTTAGAGCACCTTGGTGGTCAAAAACAAGTTCACGCGAGGTGGTGGAGCTTCCTGAAGAGCATCGTTGGGGCAATGGAGAGTGGGTGATCTTAAATCGAAGATATGCTTTAATGATAGCCCAGGACGAAACCGTGATAAAATATGTCGCTCAGCATGATTTGGATGTGGAGGCTTACCCCTCTTCTTTGTTGAGTGTGCATGGATGTTTACACAACGCAGATATTTTGTGCCAAGAGTCTACTTTTGCTAATTGGGATAAAGGAAGCTCGCATCCTTATCAGTATCAGGGCGCGGACCATCCTTATCTCTTTAAAGACGATAGTGTTAAAAATGTGGAGCTGTTGTTAGAAGCAAGAAGAGGTGGGTTGTTTTTTGCGCGGAAGGTCGCATCTACATTTCCTCAGGATGTGCTCGAGCAGGTGATGTATATGGAATAAAATTCTTATGCTGGCTGGTGAAGGTGCCACATTTTGCGATGGTGTTCTTTGTGAGTGTCCTTAAGCAGGGCCCGGTAGTAGTGGTCGAAGCCTTTGCTTAAGCTTTTGGCGTGGGGTAAAAAAACATGATGCACCCATTTCGTCTTTTTTTGGGCGTTAATTTTTTGAAAAATGTCGACACAGCGGGCGATTCCATCATATTCCACCTTTTCCATACTGCGTGCATATTCTTCTGCGGTGGCGAATTTGCCGGCTTTTAGGTCTTGTTTAATCTGGCGGAACCTAGGGAGATGGATGATATTAGTCAGTTCAAAAAGGGTTGAGCCTCTCTGCATTTCGCGCGGTAGGTTTTTTTTGACCCAGATTTGGTTGTTTAGAGTTTCGGCTCTAAAGCCACTAATCGTTTGATCTACCAAAGAGATGCGCACTGGTTTTTCACGGAGTGATTGCATCATTTGATTTGCTTCAGCTAATAGAGCACCAGCTTCTTGTTGGTCGATTAATTCTTGAACCAGCGTATGTCCATATTGATGTGGGGATGGCGTTGCGCATCGTTCTATTGTCACTCAACATTCCTTGTTATGTTTTCAGTAAGAAAGTTTTAATTTAATAACAAGTGTAAAGTATTTATTTAAATATATAGTTAATTATTTGTTAAGATTATGTGTGGATCGGTTGGACATGGACGAATTGGACTACCTGGCAAATTGGACGTATTACTACAGAGCCGTCCAGCTCGTCCTGGTAGTCCAAGTAGTCTAATTCGTCCATGTCCAATCAAGGAATATCTACGAAAGGTCAAATTGCTCTTAAGGCAAAGTCACACTTAAAAACTTACTTTGTGAGCCATCAGCGCTGAAAGCCACTAAATTGTAGGTGTAATGCAATTTGGGATTGCGGTTTGTAAAAGTGACTTTATAGGGACCTTTAGCGGGGATGTTAGCTGCCACTTTATTTCCCACAACGATTCTATAGCCTGCTACAGAGTGGTCTGGGCTTGGATTCCAGGTGAGAACATGAGAATAAGTGGTTTTTGTTCCATGTTTTTGTTTGGTCACCTTGCCAGTAAAGTGGGAGGGGCTAGTTAAAAAAGGGAGGATTGTTTCGCAAAGACGTTTGATATTGGACCATTCTTTTTGCACAGTATACGTATTTCCATTGAGGACGGCGGTGCCGTGCTGTTGATTGCAGATATCACCGATTTCGCCATAATTATCGTCGTACCATGCGAGTTTATTAAACGAGACCTCAGGATCTGTAATTGCCTCAGCAAGTTCATGCGAATGTACCGAATCTTGATTTTGGATCAGAGTGCCAGAGCCACAGCCCGTGTTGCAACCTGCAACAGTTAAATCGGGTTGGACCGCATACATGATGGGTTTGTTTTTATAAAACATGCTGCCGTGATAGGCACAAAAATCGACGCACGATTGTTCACCGAAGGCACTGATGGTTATATTTGGAGGAAATTCAATGATATAGATGCTTTCCAAAAAGCCTTGGTTATCATATTGAGGGTGAGGTAATGTTCCAGCATTTAGCTGAGCAGTTAATTCGTTTTGAATGTCATTGTCAGTGATCGAAGTGTTTGTATTGAAGGGCGTGATTTCAAATTGTCCCATAAACTTACCAAAATCAATCAATTGATTTGTTGTTGGAGCGGGTCGTCCAGCGGTATTATATTCGGTTAAGCCCAAAATCCATTCACTAGTCACCAAATCTTTCAAGAACTGAGGCATTTGGTTGATCACTTCAGGATTGACGTTAGGTCCCCACAGAACATTAATAATTTTAGGACTCGATACGATAGGTCCTCCACGATAGATTAAAAATGGGGCAGGGCTGTTTTGAGCATCTATGGATTCACATGAAGGACAGTATTTTTTTATAGGTGTGTATGCTTCGAGGTTAATGCAGAATATCAGCATACATAGAAAGAGAGATAGATTCAGTTTTTGCATAGATCCTTTAATTTTTTAGATTAAGGCAGTGTTACTGTTGATGAAGCGTTTTTGTCTTCCATTATTGCTATAGGCTGCGAGATGGTAGACATATTTAACTTTGGGAATGTCTTCATCTGTCAGCCTTAGTATTATGATTAAAAATGTGATGCTAGTTTGTGCACTTGCTTGGTCGCTTGGGCAATCGAATGTTCTTTTTTCTCTGGAGTATCGAGTGTTGGTTCGATAAGAATTGACTGAATGTCTTTGAATCCGATAAAGCCTAAGATTGTTTCCATATAGGGCTTTTGGAAATCGAGGTTTTGTCCTCCAGTTTCGGCGCCATAAGCCCCTCCTCTAGAGTAGACCACAACAATTTTTTTATTGGTAACTAGGCCTTGATAGCCTGTTTGAGGTGAAAAGCTGAAGGTGTAACCTGGTTGTGTGATGACGTCGAAATAGTGTTTGAGTTTATAAGGGATACCAAAGTTCCACATGGGTAGTGAGATGACGTATTTATCAGCAGATTTGAATTCTTCGATGACATTTTCTACGGCTTTCCAGGCTTGAGCTTGAGCTTCGCTAAATTTTTGGCCGTGTAAGATGGCATATTTGCCGTCAATCACATCGCCATCGAAGCTGGGGAGTTCCTTTTGCCATAAGTCGAGTACGACAACTTCATCCTTAGGATGCAATTTACGATATTCATTTAAGAACTCGTGGGAGAGTTGTATTGATGAAGAACGTTTCTTTCTGGGAGAAGATTCGATATAAAGTAACTTTGCCATAGTGTTATCCTCGTAACTTAGGGAATTGGATGGAATTTTTTTACTTGTATGCTAGTTTTTTAGAAATGTCAAGAAACTGTATAGGTTTTTTATGAAAGACGGATTGACTTGCCAGCCGATTGGATTTTTTCAGTGTATCCAAGCAGAAAAATATATGGTTCCCAAACAGGCTGAATTAGGCGTTAGAGCTACGGGACGCATACTTTTAGAAGCGGGCTGTAACTTTGAACAAGCTCTTAATGATTTGCATGGCTTTGAGCGCATTTGGTTAATTTATTGGTTTCACCGCAATCGGTCTTGGAAGCCTAAAGTGTTGACGCCGCGCGGTGGAGCAAAAAGAGGAGTATTTGCCACGCGTTCTCCGCATCGCCCGAATCCGATTGGTTTGTCATGCGTAGAGCTATTAGAGATTTCGGGGCGAGAAATTTTGATTGGCAAACATGATTTGATTGATGGCACACCTATATTAGATATCAAGCCCTATCTTTGCTATGCCGATGCTTTTCCTAAAAGCCAGGAAGGGTGGACGGAAAACAGGGATTTTTGCGAGGCATATGAAGTGGGTTGGTCTGAGACGGCCATGGAACAGGCACAATGGATTGAAAGCGAGGGGCAGTTGAACTTAGTAGAGACTGTTGAGTTGCGTCTTACGAGTAATCCATTTCCATTTCCTAGCCATCGCATCAAGAAAGTGGGAGAAGACACTTATGTCTTGGCATGCAAGACCTGGCGCATCTGCTATAACGTAAAAGGGCAAAGGGTGATGATTGATCAAATTGAATCAGGATATGATCAGGCCACCTTGAGGGGGGGAAAGCCCTCGCGTTGGGATGATGTGCCTGTGCATCGTGAGTTTATCGCCAAGTTTAGAGGCTAACAAGATAAATGGACGACATGGACTTAATGGACGTTATGGACTGAGCGGACAATGGACTTTATTTTGTCCATGCAGTCCATAACGTCCATGCAGTCCATTTTGTCCATTTATCCGCCGCTTGAAGGGTTATGTTTCGTGTGTGTGTGTGGCTTTAAAAATGAGGGCTGCTACGACCCCTCCTAGCAAGTTGCCAACAAGATAGATCCAAATATTGGACCAGATGCTTAAGTTCATGAGAGTGATGCCAAAAGCCACCGCCGGATTAAAGGCTCCTCCAGAGACAGCTCCGACAGCATAGGCTCCAGCTAATACGATGAAACCGATGGCAAAGCCAAAATATGGGTTGCCTTTCGTTTCTTTGGCTGTTGCTACGTTGAGCACAACATAGCATAGGGCAAAAGTGAAAAGAAATTCAGCTAATAGGGCATGGGTTGGATTTAGTTGGATTGGTGTGGGGGCTAATCCCCCTTTGAGAAATATAGTCGTGTAGGCTGCTGTGGCACCTGCCATAAGCTGTGCAGCCCAATAAATTAATAAATCGGCAAAGCTGAGTTGTCCTCTGACAAAGATTGATATGGAGACTGCAGGGTTATAATGTGCTCCAGAAATATGTGCACCAGCATATACCAAGACAGCTAAGGCTGCGCCAATAGCTAGAGGGGCAAAGTTACCAGCACCATGTGGGTGCATCACTGTCATACCCACTGTAAGGACAAGAAAGAACGTTCCGATGAACTCATAGATAAACTTCATATATGCTCCATATATTTTTTGGAAAAGATGTTAGTGATAGGTTTAGGAGTATAAGTAAATATTTACTTTGTCAAGGCTTTTTCATCGATACTATCATTGTGGCCAGTTGATAATTTGTTTATCTTTTAAGAGTTGGGCGCGCAATGTTTCATAAGGAACGTCTTGCAATGCTAGATTGAGGTCTATGGCGATAGAGGCGGCTGTCGCGGCCGATTGTCCAAGCACCATAAAAACCGGTTCCATACGCACGGATCCATAAGCTGCATGTGTAGCAGAAAGACATATAGGCACAAGCAGGTTGTTACATTCGGTGCGTTTGGGAATAATTGTGCGGTAGCTGATTGGAAATGGGGCTGAGACTTTGTGGTATAAGCAGCCATCCGTTACTAGGAAGCCATCATGCGCGACGAAGTATTTAATGGCGTGTGAATCAATATGGTAAGATCCCAAACCGATGCTGTCGTTCTCTTTGTGGTGTCCTAAAGCTGTATGTTCGGTGATGACTACATCAGCCACCATGCGCCGTGCTTCGCGAATGTAAAGTTGGTAGGGCCAATGGTTGTTATCTATGAATTCGTCTTTAGCTAACCCCCAAGGGGCATAATAGGCTTGTACAGGGGCGGGAATGCGTGGGTGATTTTGCAGTGTCCAAACTAACCCTTTTTGCCATTTTTCGTGGGCCAAAGCAATGTTGTGGCGTGTAACATCATCGGCCTCTACATAATCCCAATTCATGCCTACATAATCGGTTGAAACGGGTCCGTGGTTATTCGAATCGGTTTTTCGATTCGGTAACAAATCGAGTTTGAAAAAACGACTTTTATGAAGTCCACCTTCAATCATGCGAAAGACGAGCTCGTAGTCATTTTCGTTATAATCCTGAGGCTTCTCGATAAAAATTCGATTTTCAGGGATGTCTGTAAGGCACATGCGGAAATTATAGGCTTGAAGTTTTGTGTCACCTCCACCCTCTGGACCTTGTGCATGGGAATAGACACGTGGTAGCAGGCCGCTTGCAGGATTGCCTTTAATAATGTATGGATCGATGCGTTTGGGCATATCACCGCGTAATATATTGGTGCGAATGCCATTCATTGTTTCATGATGAAGGGTGTTGGGTTCGCGGCCTATAATGTAGGAGACACCTGCTGCGGCTAATAGATCCCCTTCATAGGTAGCATCGATATAGATTTTGCCTTGGATGATGCGGCCTGATTGCATTTCGATCTGTTGGATGGTAGCGTCATTAACAGTGACTCCATCCCTTCTATTGAGTCTTTCGTTGTAGAGAATAATGATGTTCGGGTGTTCACACAGAGTTGTAAATGTTGATTCCGCGACATGGGGTTCCAAAACCCACATTGTTTGCGTGTCATTTGTGGCGTTGGTGTCACCTTGTATTTTCATGAGATGCTTATCTTCCCATGTCCAGGCGACATCATTTTGATAATGCAGCCATATGTGGTGGAAAAAATCTTTTGTGAGCCCACCAATGGAGCGTGGATTGCCGATATCGATCCATCCAAGCCCGCTGCTTGTCATACCTCCGAGATGCTTTCCTGGATGAATGAGAGCTACCGATTTGCCCAGGCGGGCCGCTTGCACAGCGGCAATGACGCCTGAGGAGGTGCCGCCATAGATCACGATGTCGAAACATTCAGTCGCGCACACATGGTGGGCGAAGACCAGTGCTAATAGTAATAAAGACTGTTTGAGGTAATGCATAAATAGGAGCTTCCTTTTAGGATTTTAAAAAATAACAGGATAATAGGATGGACAGGATGAACAGCAAAGGAAAATGCCTTAGTTTGGTTCATCCGGTTTTGTAGGACTCTGCTAAAGTGAGCTTTGCTTATTCCCCGGCAGGGGAAAAAGTGATTAGCCCCGGGTGGAGCGTTTAGCGGAACCCGGGGTATTGGAAAAAAATACCAGCCCCGGCAGGGGCGTAAGGAAGCTCGTTGTATAGCGATTTTGCCTAAACGCTTTCTTACGCCCCTGCCGGGGCTATATCGTTTCTTTAAGAACCCCGGGTTCCGCTAATCGCTCCACCCGGGGCTAATCACTTTCTCCCCTGCCGGGGAATAAGCAAAGCTCACTTAGGCTAAGTCCTACAAAATCGGATGAGCCCTTAGTTGCTTGCTTTATATCCTGCTATGTGAATTTGTCAAGTCATACGACCACTCCGCCCAAGTTTTTTTCCTAATAGATCCTTTGATGTCGTTCGTTGTTGCCTTAAATTTTTAAAGCCTACCTGCTATTCGTGGTCAAACTCGTAAGTGCGCCACTAGTTGTTTTTTCGAACATTTTAAAAATGGGACGCTCTAAACTGTTCAACGTGATGCACATTGTGCTCACTAGGATAATGCACAGAGTCGTCCCCAAAATCATCAAATTTCTCTTTTCAGAATCTTTATTGGTTATTTTTCAATTTCTAATATTTATATAAAACTAGCTTACACATCACTTTAGGCCGCAGGTTTAAGTTCTTGTTTACTTTGCCTTTTAGGTTCCGCCATTTTTTTAAATTTCAAGGTAGGTCGTTCAACCTTCTGTGCTTCGTAAAGTTCCCCTGTCCTGAAACAGGATCTGATGCGTCCAATTAGCCTTCTTGCAACAGCAACGATTGCTCTTTTAGCTCCTGACTTTGCCGCAATTCTCTCATAAATAGCCTGAAGTTCTTTGTCATGGCGTATTGCTACCCAAGAGGCCTGAACAAGTATTTTCCTTACAATGGGTTTTCCTTGTTTTGTAATATGCCCTTGCCTCGTGTGTTCTCCTGAAGAGTGCTCACTCGGAGTTAATCCTATATAGCTAAATAACTGTCTTTCATTTTTAAATTGCTGAAGATTTCCCAATTCATTAGCCAACACTCGAGCACTTGTGCAGCCAACGCCACTTGCTGCTTGGTACACCCCATCAATAACCTTGTCTTGAATGGCCTGTTTTTTAATCTCTTTGTCTATCTCTTTGACCTTCGCATCAAACACAAGCCACATTGTTGTAAACGCTTCTATAGAAAATCTAACTCCTGGCGTCATTTCCAATTGTGAAAGCCCCCTAATCCATTTTAGAGATACTTTTTTTGTGTTATCAGCGGGAATCAATCCATGCAGGAAAAGAAGGGATTTAATTTGATTTGCAATTCGGGATCTTTCTTTACAAAAAGAATCTCTTAACCTTGTTACAGTGCGATTGTCTTCTTGTTCGACAGTCGGAATATACACGCTTCTTAATTTACCCTCAGATAAATGTGCCGCTATTTTGAGAGAATCTCGCTTGTCAGTTTTTACCCGACTATTTGACGTTTCGATTGCTGCTGCATGAACAACAATATTTTCTATGCCAGCAGCCTCTAAAGTTCTGTGCAAATGAAAACCACAAAATCCCGCTTCATAAGCCGTTTTTATATTTCCCGAGCCAAAGCGCTTCTTAAGATAGGAAATCAAACCTTGAGGTTCGGCTTTTAATGTGTCTCTTTTAACAATAATTCCCTCGCATATCGCCGTCACTGAATAGGTTTTTTTATGCACATCCATTCCTACAAAAATAGTTTTTCCTGTATAGTCTTTCATAAGCGAACCTCCTTTTTTGGATTTTTTTTGCAATAAATACCCTAATTGGAGTGTTCGCCCATTTTCAAGAAAAAACTTTCTTTAAAAGTAGACTAGAAATTCAGCATAGCAACTGTTCATCCTATTATCCTGTTATTTTTTGTTTCTAAAATAGATGGCTGGTTGTTTATAAGTACTAACACAGCCTTAATTCCGATGGATGATCATGCCGGTCAATCGTAGCTTGTTTGCACGGGGATGAGGCTATCGAGTAGTTTTTTTCGATCGAGTTTCATGATCCAGGCTTCGTGATCGTGTTTGCCAAAGGAAACCCAGATGTAGTCATCATTAAAAACAAAGCCTTCAGGAAATACCACATTAACAGGTTTCCAATAGGGTTTGTAGATATTGCCATCATAGAATCCTTTACCTAGGATAGGTGTTGGACTGATATGGGTGATTTCAAAGGGTGGGGATGTATTGAAGGTGTATGCTCCCATAAAGTAGTGAGCTTTTTTCTTTTCATTGGATTGAGTCGTGATAAGATCGATTTGCGAATGGAAGAATGCAAGGTATTTATCATCTATGATAAGTCCTGGAGTGCTGCCGCGGATGAGCCCCCATTCCCAATTTATTTCTGGTGTCGTTGAGACAATAGTTTCGCATGTTCCTGTACCAATGATAGGCTTGAAGATAAGGTGAGGGATGTGGCTGTAGGCAAGTAGCATGGTTTCATTGTAATTGAAAGGCACCCAATTTTTTTCACGAATGGATTTACTTTCTCCTTCATATTGGGTTAAGCCTTCGATGTTGCTGAGATTAAAGCGTTTACCGTCGTAAGTGATTTCTCCAAGATATACTCTGAAACCACCTTTGCTGACGAAAACATCTTTACAATCACTATAAACCATCCACAACCTATCATCGATAAGAATCAGGCGTGCATCTTCCGCGCGCGAAGGGATGGTGGTGTGGGGGGTAGCAGTTTCAAGAAGTTGAGGTTCACCTATGGGGTTAAACTCTTCATCTAACCAGATAAGACCGATATTTGAATTGAAGGAAAGGAGGGGGTTGGGAATATTGCGAAAGCTTAAGAGAAGTGAATCATGCCAGCGGATGATGCCAGGATTGAAGGCATTGGGATAGCCTGGAATGTGAATTCGTTTGGTTTCAAGGATATAATCGACCGCCAGGGTGTCTAGGTCTATACAGGCCTCTAGTTGTAAATTTGCTGTGAGAGGAGTGGACGCCAAGATCGTAAAGAGCAGGAAATAGCTGATTTTTTCGAAAATGTGATGAGGCATTAGTTTCATTTTAATATTTTGGTGGTTTTTGTGAAGACACTGGGATGAGACTATTAAGCAATTTGGCTTTATCCAGCTTGACAATCCAACATTCATGATCTTGTCTCCCCAAAGACATCCATATATAGCTGTCATCGCTGACAAAGCCCCCAGGGAAAATAGCAAGCATAGGCGTCCAAGTGGGATAATTAGGGCCGGTATAAAAATCTTCATGATAGAACGGTGTTGGGCTTACACCGGTGATCTCGAAAGGGGGGGTGGCAGAGAAAGTGTAGGCACCCATGAAGTAGTGGATGATATGTTTCCCATTGGATTGTGTTGTTGATAAGTCTTTTACAGAGTGAAAGAAGGCTAGGTAGGCGTTGCCCTCTAGTAACGCAGGAGTGCCGCCACGTAGTTCACCCCAGGGCCATTGAAAAGGACTTGTGGTGGTGGCTATCGTGATGGCTTTTGTCGTTCCAGGAAGAGGTTCCATAATTTTATGAGGTTGGATGCTATAGCCTAAATGAAGAGTGCCTTGAAAGTCGATGGGGACCCAGTTTTTCTCTTGACGCTTTGGGTTGTTGTCTTCGAACTCTAAGATGCAGTCAGTGTTTTCTGTCCAAAAGCGCACCCCATCATAATGCAGTCGAGCTATCAACATTCGGCGATTCTTTCCAGTGTGCAGCACTTCCATGTTGTTGTAGGCGAGATAAAGTTCATCACTGACAGTGAAGATTTTTGGGTCTTGTGCCATTTCTGGGGAGGATGGATTGAATATTTCGCGCTCTAGAACTTGTGGAAGACCAATGGGGTTGAATTCATCATCAAGCCAAGTGATGCCGAATTTGTTTGTGGTATTTGCCTGTGGATCGCGGATGCGGAAATACATGAGTAGTTTGTCATGCCATCGCATGATGCAGGGATTAAATGCATCTGGATAACCAGGGATATCAATTTTTTTTGTTTCTAAAATGAAATCTTGGGCGAATGTGGATAGATCACGGCTTGCGTACACTGTTGCTATATAGCTTGATATGAAAAAGAAAGCAAAGAGGGTTGATTTAATCCAGGTCTGTTGTTTGGTTAGCAGCATGGCTCCTCGGAATGGGAAAAGCGGGTGATGAAAATGTAGTGTTTGGCCATAGATCAAAAGGGAAGGCATCATAGAGTTTTTTCAGATCACACTCAAAAGGCTCTTCGCCTCCCATCAGTAAGGCTTCTTCGATCGAAGTTGCAAATTTGAAATTAGGGCGGTTGGTGCCTAAATAGTAATCTTGGTACTTTAAAAAAGGTTCCTTTTCGCTCACTCTTAACATCCTAGCAGGGATACCAAAAGCTTCTGCCACGACGATACCATGGAGGGCACTTGATATTACGAATTCACTGTCGAGAATCTTATCAACAACCTCTTCCCAGTAATCTGTGGGGTATACGATATGTTCGTTATCGGCTTTGGGGAACATTTTTTCTTCGCGATAGTGCGGGATGACGATATAGTCATATTTTGGGTTTTCTTTGCGTTTCAATTCGGGAAAGAAATAGGGCATCAGCAGGGCTGGATCACCGTAGATTTCCGGAGTATCTAGATCAAAATTTTCTTTCAGAAATTTTTTTGTAAGTGGACCTCTCACAGCTCTAATATCGAGGAAGCGGAAGCTATAGTCTTTTTTATTCAGGCGAATTCCGCTCACACCAGATCCCCAGACGACATCATCTTCGCGGGCAAAGTAGAGGATAGATCCTAGGGCTAGTAGTTTCTTTCCGAGCACAACGGGCTTTTTTTCATAGGTGGTGATCGGACCACCGACAATTCTTTCGAGAAGTTTTACAGAGAGGTAGTCGCCGAAGTTGATTTCTTTGTTTTCGTGCCAATAGTATAGAGGTAGTCCTTCCGTTGTCGTTGTGTTAGCAGCGTAGCAATCTTTGCAAGGGAGCAACAGGTGGCTAAGGATACAAGGAAGTAACCAAAGAACATTAGTTGTAAAATGTTTCAAATATTTAATATGCATGCGCGAATGTTAGTAAAAAATTGGGAAATTTTTCAAGAGATTTTGAAAATAAATTGATTTTTTTAGTTTATAAAAAAATATTTATTGTATTTTCGCTTCGTTTAAAAACAATTTGACAATTATGAACATGTGAATTTAGATCATACCTTGATTTTTACAAGTACATAACTAGGGAGTCGAAGATGCTTACTGAAAGAATGCGCAAAAAAAATAGGGCTGCTCAAGTGATTTTAGGGGTGTTTTTCGCTCTTACATTTATGCCAGCGCAATGTGTCGATGCTAATGAGCATGCTGGCAGAGGGCTGAAGCCTTTAGCTGAAGATGAAGTGCAGCATATAGAGAAGCATTGGCCAAAAGTTGTTGAGGTTAAACCCAATAAATTTGGTCGTCTGCGCATTCAAAAGCATTTGCATGAGCAGGGAGAGTTGCAGCATAAGTTTAAGATTGCGCACACAATCGAAGAAGAGATAATCACTGATCAAAGCAAACCGACATCAAATAAGAAGGGGTCAAAGTCACGAAGAGCTGATGGCATCGCAGTCAATCCACCCTTGCCTCGCGCAGTGAATAACAGTACCTTACCTTCTTTCCCTCCTATTGGAGATCAGGGGCAACACGGTTCTTGTGTCGCATGGGCATCGACGTACTATCAAGCAACGCATGAAATTGGATTGTTGAATGGTTATAACAATAAACTCAACTTCGTGAATGTATTGTCACCCAAGTGGACATATAACCTTCTTAACAACGGTCAGGATCAAGGATTGAATATCCTTAACGCCTATCAGTTGCTTGCACAAAATGGGGCTACGACAATTATCAATTTACCCTATGATGGTAACTATCTTTTATGGGATTTAAATTTACAAGATTGGCTTTCGGCTATTTCAAACCGCATGCTGCCAGCACATTTAGTAGCTGGTGTTAACACGAAACCTCAAAATCTAGCTCCGATTAAACAGTTGTTAAGTAATGGACATGTGCTCACCTTTGGAACTTACATCGATTCTTGGGCCTTTACAACTGTTGGTCGCGATCCGACAAGTCAAAACAACGCTCATGTCGGAGAAATGGTTGCATCATATGTGCAGGGGTATAGTGGAGGGCATTGCATGACTATTGTTGGTTATGATGATGATGTTTGGGTTGATATTAACGGCAATGGTCAAGTAGATCCCGGTGAGAAGGGGGCTTTTTTAGTTGCTAACTCATGGAGTACAGGCTGGGGGAATGCAGGCTTTGTGTGGATTGCTTATGACGCATTTTTGAGCACATCGGCTGTAAAAGGGGGGCCGCAGGCAGGGAGAGTGCCAGCTGCTGATGCTATGAATTCCTATTTAGTGACCGCTGTTCCTAAGGCGGCAAATTACGTGCCAAGCATTATCGCTGAATTCACATTGACACAGTCTGTACGCAACCAAATAGCTCTTTCTGCGGGTGTTGCGGATACGAGTAAAAAGGTGCCTGTTAAGACTTTTGCAGATACCGCCCTGACAAATCAAGGAGGGGTATTTGAGTTTAATGGGACAGCTTCAAGTGGTACAGAGCAGGTTTCTTTTGCTTTGGATTTGACCGATTTGTATTCTATGGCTAATGTGCCATCGAAAGAGTTGCGCTTCTTTTTACTTGTGAGCGACAATTCAAAGGGAAATCCGACAGTATTGAATTCTTTTACTTTGGTTGATAATGTTCACAAAACTACTAAGGCGTGTTCTTCTTTACCATTGACTTGTGACAATGCAAGTATCGCTCCATATGTGGATTACGCTTTACAGGCACAACCAATGGCAGATACAATTCCTCCGGTAGTTAATATTACATCGCCTGTCAAGGGAACAGTTGTGAAGGGCGTAACTGAGATCATTGTGAGTGCTACGGATAATGTGGCCGTAGCGCGCGTTGAGTTGTATATTGATTCTGTTTTGGTGGCTACAGATAAAACAGCACCTTATATCTTCTCGGTGGATACTTCGATTTTAAAGCTAGGAACACATCAGCTAACAGCGATTGCCTATGATACTTCGAATAATGCAGCACATGTAAGCAGCACCATGACGGTGAAGCACTAATACAGGATGACTCATGCATTCAGCCCCTACAACGCAATCTCCCTGGTTGGACTTCGAGCGCCAGAGTTGGCCTAGTTTGAAGAAGGATTTTCAGTGTGAGGTTGCTGTTGTTGGGGCTGGCATTTCGGGAGTGGCCACCCTATATTTCTTGTTAACGACAACAGAGAAGTATGTCGCGTTATTCGATAAAAGTACGGTAGCCAGTGGAGCTACAGGTTACAATGCGGGGTTGGCGGTATCGTATATTGAAAGGCCTGTGAGTGAATTGGTGAATGAGTTTGGCTGGGAGTTAACGAAGCAAGCTTTTTCCGAAATGGATGATGCATGGGAGACGTTGCTGACAATTCAAGAAACCATTGGTGGACAGGTGAATTTAGTGCCATTTTCAGCCGCCACCTTTGGTTTTGATTCAATACAAGCCTTCAACCATTTTGTAGAGCAAGAACAGATCCAAGCTGCTTTGGGTAGGGCTAATTGGCGCTATTGGGCGCAGGATGATGAGACGATCAAGGAACAGATTCTTGAGCCGATAAAAAGTTATGTTGAGTTTGTATCGCCACAGCAGATTATAGATACATTAAAAACTGTGGATCGAAAGTACATTGCCGCTGCTGTGCGCTCTACACCCATCAAAGGTGCCAGGATCAATAGTGCCAAATTGTGCTACCAAATCTTATCGTACCTTCAAAAGCATTTTGCAGAGCGTTTCGTGGTGTATGAACATACAGAGATCATGCAGGTCGAGCTGTATCCTACGGAAAGCATATTACACCATCCTCATGGTAGCATCCATGCTAAAGATCTTATTTTATGCACCAATGGATACACAGGGATTAATATTATTGAAGGGGAGTCACTAAAACCCCATGGCAAATTAGCTTCTGGGATCATTCCCAAAGAAGGCTTCATGGCAGCATCAACAGATGGCGCACTTGAAAATTATGCTGCTGCTTTTATTAACACGCGAGAGATGTACGCAGATGTGCCTTATTGGTATTTATCCCATGCTCCGTTATGCAACGAGGGTAAAAGTCGATTTATGTTGATTGGGGGGCCTGAATATGATTTACCACAATCTTGCCCTCCAGAATTACGCGAGCAATATGCTAAGGCTGGCATGGAGGTCATCAAGCAATTTCTATCCCATACTTTTGATAAGGAGATTTCTCGCTTTGATTATTTTTGGTCTGGAGTAATGGGATACACGCACAATGGTTTGCGGTGGGTGGGCCCTGATACGCACTACCCTCATCTGTGGTACAACTTAGGCTGCAATGGAATAGGCATCGTTCCGGCGATTGGTGGCGCAAAGCGACTGGCCAAGCAACTGCAGGGGGCTGACTTAGGCTCTTCTCTCTTTGATCCGCCAAAAATTAGGGATGCTAGGGACTTAAGTCCCTAGCGTCCCTAATTTTGAGTGAGCTGTAGGATCGCAATACGGTGATTATTTTCTTTCTAGAGTTTATTTACGGCGATG
>JABDFJ010000055.1 GCA_013286645.1 Chlamydiota bacterium
ACAAAATACCGAAGAACTTTTAAATAAACTTGAAAATTCAGCTTAAATTCAAAGGCACTTTTGCCTCTTTCTTGACCAACGTCAGCACGTTATAATTGCCGTCACGTTGATAGTTTACACTGTCCATAATTTGCTGAATCAAGAAAATCCCATAGCCGCCAATAGGCTTTTCATCGATGGGGGCATTAAAACTGGGAGGTTTTGCATCCTTTAATGGATCAAAGGCGCCTCCTGAATCCCGGATAACAATTTCAAGTGTTGACCTTTGGCTATCACTATTACAGTCGATTTCAATCGTGCCCTGCGTATGTTCTGGATATGCGTATTTGATGACATTGACCAAAGCTTCTTCCATAGCAACTTCAATCTTCGAAGCGACATTATCGTTAAAACCCGCATTTTTTGCGTGTTCTTGCACAAATTGCAACATCCAATATAGCTGATCTAAAGTTGCGGGAAACGTTTTTTTCATTTGTTAAACCTGTGTGGCATGACATGTACATGTTCAGGGAGTGTGTAGCTTTCGTGCCCGTGTGCGTGCCCGTGCCCATGCCCGAATTTATCTACACGCTATCTTTAGAACTTTAAACCTTTTAACGTTGCCAATCACGTTTTCATCCCCACTCTTCTTTCGGGCACCGGCACGGGCACGCACACGGGCACGAAAGCTGCACATTCCGTGAACATATGGCACGACATCATCGATGTTACCAGAGATTTACCAACTTTGACTTACATAGTCTACAATTTTTTGTGCTAACTTTTGCTGTAGAGGAGATTCTACTGCATCATATGCCGAGTCGATATCAATGAGCTGGCCTAAAGAAAAGATGTTAATCCCATCGCGGCTCGAATAAAAATCATGATCGAAATCAACGCTTGCTGAAATTTGCACCGGACCCAACACAATGCGCTGTGAGGCTGTTTCAACGACAGTGACATCGACCACCACCGTAGTCCTAGTCTCTGTAGGGACAATATCGTGCGTTAAGCTCCCTTTCTTTTTTCGATAGTAGCGAAAGCCGATATTTTCTTCTTCCACAGCAACTTCTTTCACGAGCAAGGTTAAAGCACCACCACAGTGACGGTATTCCAAAGTGCCCGATTGAGCGATGGCTTTCACTACCGCCGCAGTTAACGAACCGTCCATATCCCCTTCGATATACGGCACGCCAATTGTGCGATAGTGCATGGCGATGCTTTCTCCCTGACCTAATTGGTAGCCACACCCTCCAAGCAATAAGCCAAAAGAGAGGAGCCAAAAGGTTGGAATATAAGATAGCACTGTGCGATGAGGCATACAAGCTAATGGGTGTAAAGTGAATGGTCGCTTGAAAGGCTGACAGGAAATTATCTAATGGCGATTTCCTGTCCGTCTCTGAAATCAGGCGCCCATAATTTCCAATTTCTTTTCAATGACACCACGCGAGCGAGGTTCTATTTCTTCGAGCTCTTCCGCCGGATTTTCTGGAGCTCCATCTTCCACATAAGGATTAGAATAGGTAGCATCCAAACAAATTAAACGCTCACGGCACAACTCTGCCACACAGGTGTCTGGAAATTGATGGATCGTGTTGTGATAGTAGATGATCGCAGCTCTGGGATGGCGCGTGCGTTCGTAAAATTGTCCCGTCTCGTAGAGGCCATTGGCATAAATCTCTTTGACATCCTGCACTGTTTGGGCCACTACAGCTACGCGTTCTTCCCTTGGAAAATCCCTTTGAAAACGACCGTAATTAATTTCGGAATATGCTAAAATATCGGGATTTTGGAATTCATATTTGCTTTGCTCCAAAAAGACATAGGCGATTAATACATAACACTCTGGAGCTAATTCGTTTCTAGGAAAACGGCGGATCACCATTTGAAAGGCTTCCACTGCCCCGCGATAGTCTTTCATACACCATAGCAAATACCCCTTAGCCACAAGAGCTTGAGCCGCAATCTGATGGCATGGCACGGCCGCAATCACTTCATCGTAGATATCTAAAGCATATTCTTTACCGCATGCCCATTTAGGCATTCTTTTTGTCCCCAAAAAACGGCGTTTGGCTCCGGCAGCGAACTTCTCAGCGATAGCAAATTTATATTCAATCACCTCTTCGAAAAATTGAGGATTGCTCTGACATTTTAGGTACTCGGTAAATTCCTCGTTGGCAAAATCAAACTCGGCAAGATGGTAGTAGGCCACACCTAGGTAAAAATTGGCATCTTGACCATAGGCTGTAGTCGGGAAGTTGACTGAAATGATACGAAATTGCACAGCGGCTTCTGGCCAGTCACCTTGCTCAATGGCCTTAGCACCCAAAGCATAGTGTTCTTGCACAGATCTTGTAGGCACTTCACCCACATCTACCAGTTGCCCTTGATGAATCGTATAAGCAGCATGTAAAGGCACTTCCGCCGCGTAGATGGCCAATGCTGCAATCAGTGTCGGATAGATTCGAAATTTCATAAGTCGCCCCAGAATAGTTAAGACGAAAGTTTAGGGCAGCCATCAGCTTCCTGTCAACAAAAGAGTGGCGATTCCAAAGATAATAAATCCAAGTCTAAGTGAACGCGAAGATCGCGAAGCCAGCGAAGACAACGCGAAGATTGTTTTTATTTATTAGAAACAACGAGGGGCCGAGTTAACGATGTACATCGAGAGCGATTCCAATGATATTTTTGATAAACACCTCAACTGAATATCGACAAATAACTTCATGAACAACCTTTATGCGCAGAGGAAAATGTCAGCATCGTATTATAAACATATCTTTACAATAGAAGAATCTTCGCGTAGTCTTCGCTTACTTCGCGACCTTCGCGCTCAAAATCATAGTAAATGGAAATAGCGTTCCATTTCAGAAATGAAGTGCGCTTTGCCTCTAAAGCCTATTTGCCTACCAACCTCTTGCCCATGGCGCATAAAAATCAGTGTGGGAAACGCTGTGATGGCAAATTTTTCCATCAACGCATCTTCTTCTTCCGCATTGAGCTTGGTAAACTTATAGAGATGCCCATACTCTTGATTGAGTTCACGATAGATCGGTGCTAGGTGTTTGCAGGGACCACACCAGGTCGTAAAGACATCAATAATCACATATTCTGAAGACGACAAAATCTCTTCTAAATTCGCGGCAGTTATATGTTCGGGATCTGCCGTTATCTCCGGTGAAGCAGGCTCTTGCGCTACTCTATTTTCGATGATTTCATCCAAAATTTTCATCGCTTCCATGCCACAAGCATAATTCGCTGCCTCTATAGGAAAATGGTATTTCCTATAGAGATCGCTATTGAGTAAGGCTTTAATTTCTGATAGCTCTGCGGCAGCGAATTTTGAGGTAAAAATCGCATCTAAGCTTTCAGCTATTTCAGGCTTTTGGAGATATTCTTTGAACTCATTAAACAGCTCATCCACCGAAAGTTGGCTATTCTTTTCGGCAATACTATTCGCAATATAGAAATAGAAAACGTCTGAATATTCTGGTTGCTCTATGAATTTTTTGTAAATCAGCACCTCTACATCATCTGCAGTCGGTTTAGCTTCTTCAGCACGCAACAAACTTTTATCCGCTACCAAGCAGATTGCCAATAATACAACTAAACGAAACACCTTTTTCATAAAACCTCGATATAAATAATATGATTAATCAAACTCTTGGATAAAATGATACGCATCAATTCCAGCCATACATCCCGTTCCTGCAGCTGTAATCGCTTGCCGATAATGAGGATCGGCTACATCGCCCGCAGCGAAAACACCAGGGACGCTTGTCTGAGTGGTATGCCCTTGCGTCAACAATAACCCCTCGTCGGTAAGCTCCAATTGCCCTGCAAAAATATCTGTGTTCGGCTTAAACCCTATCGCAATGAAAACCCCTTGGCAGCTGCGAAATTCGCTTTCACCAGTCACAACATTCTGTAAAGTCACTCCAGTCACTTTGCCTTGGACTGGATCTGCAATATCGACAACGACGCTATTCCAAACAAAATGGATCTTTGGGTGGGTAAATGCCCTCTCTTGCAGATATTTAGAGGCTTTCAACGCATCTCGCCGATGTACCACATGCACCCGGCTGGCATACTTGGCCAAGAATAAGGCGTCTTCTAAGGCGGTATCACCGCCTCCGACCACATAGACTTCCTTGCCTTTAAACAAAATACCATCACACACGGCACAAGAGCCTACACCTTTGCCTATCAACGCCTGCTCGGTTTCTAAGCCTAGCCACTTGGCAGAAGCCCCGGAAGCAATGATTAACGTGTCGGCAAAAATACTGTTGCCATCTTCTAACATCAGGATAAATGGACGTTTCGAAAGGTCGACAGAGACCACATGCGCTGTATGAATTTCAGTGCCAAAACGCAGGGCTTGCTCGCGCATATTATTTACCAGCTCGAAGCCTGAAATGCCTTGAGGAAAGCCTGGAAAATTTTCAACCATATAAGAAAGCGCAATTTGCCCTCCCGGCTCATTCCCTTCAAGTACTAGCGTTGTCAGTCCTGCCCGCGAAGCATAGATGGCGGCTGTTAAGCCAGAGGGACCAGACCCCAGAATGACCACTTGTTGCGCACGAATTGGCACGATAAAAGCACTTATAAAAAACAAACAAGTAATTAAAATATTGCGCATTAATAACCCACTTTAAAACAAAAGAAATAAACAAAAATACAGTTTAAACTCAACTAAATTAATCAACAACAAATAATAAAAAAAACCAACACAAAAAAAAACACTTTAAATACAAATATATTATAATAATATTTATAAACATTGTATGTTTTAATCTACTTCTTTTGAGGTGTTATGACAATTAATGATTCTAATCCGATTCAACCAACTTATACCCCGTCATCGGTTGATATCAGCACGAATAAAAACGCACTCCCAAAAGGCGACAATGCAGCCTTACAAGCCAAAATCAACCAAGCAGCCGATGCAATTCAACACACTGAAACTGCGGCCAGCAATCCAAAGGCTATCACAGGTAAACCTCAAAAATTAGAGCTCGATATTAAAATTGAAGATCTGGGACATAGAGAGCTCAATGTGGTACAAGAGCATCAGATGACATTATCGTACACTAACATTGAAGATGATGAGATACTCCTAGAAACAGAAGTGGATACAACCAAAAAGAAAATTGAACCACAAAGCACGATTACGCATGCAGCTATTGACGAGGGGGAGACATTCACGGTTGTAGAAGAGGGAAAAGAACCAGAGAAAAAAATATCTCCGCAATACGCATTCACGCACAGCTTGACCGAAGAGGAGAACATGACAGAGGCAGAACTCGTTCGCAATCAAGTATTGGAAGCGCAAAACAACATGGAACTCCTACCCGTAGAGCTCGGAGAAGAGTTACAGATAGAACTTGTAGACTCAGGAGAAACTAATGAGGTAACAGTGCAAGAAACGACCGAAAATATAAGAACAGCGAAAAACAAACGATCTACAGCACCAAAACCTCTCCCTCCAGAACTAGGGCCCCATTCGGACAAGTCCGCTGGAGCCTGATTTAAGACACCCGAAACAAGTATACCTGACGTCATTCGGTTATGCGCTTAAAAAGAGATGCTGCTAAAACTTCTTAGATAATTCCGAACAACTTTAAAATAATAATGAGAGATATCGGTACTCCCACAATCCATAAAATAAGCATCTTAGCCATAAGGTCCTCCTTCACGCTTTGTTTGTTTTTCTTCCTTGATCCACATCCATCTTGTGGAAAGAGTCATCTGAGTATGATCTAGCCTGTTTGCGTTTAGCATTCTCTCTCACTGATTCGTAAATTTCTGGCTTGTCCTTTTTATTGCTTTTATTCTCTTTTGTCATAAAACCCCCTTAAGCGTAATGATTTGTGCGATGTTTTGCAAAAAACACCATTCCTCTAACCTTCATAATAATATTTTATTGAAAAAACCGCAACACCTTAGCACTTAATTCCTAGTAATATGTAAAAAAAAGTTTACACATATTCAATAAAAGCCTACAGTGGGATTAAAGGGACATAGTGTTTTTATAAGTGGGTGTGAGCCGCTTATGTCTCTAGAGCAATGTGAAATGTTAATCTAAAAGGGTTTTATGATTATTGAAATTAGCGTACTTATCATAGCAGTTTGTATGGTCCTCTTGCTAGTGGTCGCTTTGATTGTGGCTATCAACTTGCAAAAAAGCCTCAAAAATGTCAATGCAGCCGTCACTTCTGTTGAATTGAAAGTCGATACCGTCGTAGACGAAGTGAGTGAGGTACTCACACAAACCACAGAAGCCTTAGCGACCGTCAATGAAATTGCGATCAACGTCAAAGATAAAATAGACGCAACCGATCCCCTCTTTGCGTCAATCGCCAAAATTGGCCTCGTCGTTGAATCATTGATATCTCTCATTCCTGCCCGTCAGGCTAAAACTGCCAAATTTTTTAATTTTACGGCTACGAATGGACATAAGTCTAAAAAATTCGAGATTGATGACGTGGTCGATTTAGTAGGCGTGGGAATTAATTTATGGCAAAAAATTAAACAAAGGAATTAACCAATGAGAAGACAAGAATCATATCGTTCTATTTCTAAAGAAAAAGTAGTAGGTGGTGTGCTTGTAGGCGCTATCCTTGGTGCAGCCACAGCCTTTCTTTGCTCCAATTCAGGCAAACGCATACGCCAGAATTTGGCCAGCATGTGCAGCGAATTGAGCGAACAAGCGCAAGATTTAGCCCAACAAGTGGCGCGTAAGTCGGAAGACGTGACACATGACGTATCCGATTATCTTTTCAATGGCCATTCATGCGACAAAAGTCATCTTAACTTACTCATTGGCAGTGTGGCTGGTGCCATTTTAGGAGTATCAGCCTCATTATATTTTAGCCATAAACCACACCAACCAGACCTGCGCCATAGAATTTTGCACAATGTGCATCGCTTGACCAAAAAATCCCATCAGCTTGCCGGGGATATTGAACATGGTGCACATGATGTGGCCGAAAACTTCGAAGACCGCGTCTCCTCATGGGTGCATGTGGCTCAGAAATTTATCGATAATATCAATGGCTGTGCTGAAGATGTATGCACCAAAAAACACTCTCGTTATCACGAAGAAGAAGATTCGACCTTAGATAAAGTTGTCGATTGGACAGCTTTTGGTTTACGTTTATACAAGGCTTTAAAAAAATAGGGGGCATTTATATGTCTAAAAAAATTTTCACTGGTGCTCTACTAGGCACCCTCCTAGGCTCTTTGGCTGTGGCTATATATCCACGTCGCCATGAAATTCTCGATGTGATCGTCGACCGCGGCGAAGATTTATCTGAGAGAGCAAGAGATTATGCCAATATGCTCTTAGACAAGGGAAGAGAATTCACCGGCCTGCGCGTTAAAGAAGAAACCCACCATAATTACTGGAAAGGTGGACTAGCTGGCATCCTCCTTGGTGTGGGTATCACCGCCTTAGTAGCCCCCAAAAGCAGAAAGCATCTACACCACCAAGTTCTTAAAATGTACCATGAAATTTTTGGAAAAACACATGAGGTGATCAAGGATTTCAAGAAAAATTCTCATCCCTTCAATTTCAGAAAAAAAACATCTCCCTTAAAACGAGCTAAACGTCTCTTGAAAGCTAAATCCTAACCAAAGGAGGTATTGCATATGTCAACAATACTGTTAGTAATATTAATTTTGCTTCTACTCGGTGCCTTGCCTACATGGCCATATAGCGCCGGTTGGGGATATTATCCTAGCGGAGGGCTCGGACTTATCCTATTGATCTTAATCATCTTGGCCTTAACCGGTAGGCTGTGACATTGTGTGATAGCATTTTCGCAGTGTAAAAAAAGTTGCTAGGCTAACAGAAACCATCGGCAGCGATGAATACGTTGTTCGATCGTTTAAAACATTTGCCTAAGCAAATGTGACAAAACACATCAAATGCCATAGATGAACCACAAAGATGCAAGATTAGGAAGTAACAACATTTGTTTGTTATCCCATTGAATGCAGCATATCTTTGTGGTTGCTTTATTTCTAGAACTAGCCAGAAGCCTTCACGCAGCCAATCTGCCGCAGGGCTTCATGCAGCGCGGGCACACTTTCCACTCCCCATTTGCTATCAATCATCAAGGTCGCAATGGAGCGTGCCTCACACACAAAATCGATCTCCACCGGCACTGGGCCGCGATGTCTTTCGAAAAGCTCTTTCATTGACATGATATGACTCAATTTTAAGGTATCGGCATCCACTCGAATGGACACAGCTTTTACGACGTTAGCATTTGGAACAGGCTTATTTTCAGTGATCACTTTTTTCCCTTCTGGGGCTTTTTTGGCCGCAGCTCCTGCCTCTTTCGCGCCCCCACTCTTTTCTTTGTCTTTGAATTGACTAAACCGCACACTTTGATACTTGGCTTTATCAAAAGCCTGATCACAAGCCTCCACCATGCCCTCATCAGCCCGCGATAAATCATCCAACCACTTGCAAGATAGACGCACGCCCTCCTCTTTCTTTTCCACCTGCAACACGGCATAGAGGAGCTGGTTTTCCTTTAACAAATGGCTTTTTTCGTCGTAAAGATCGGACCAAATAGGCAACTCATATCTTTCAATGCCATCACTGATCACCAGGATAGCAAATTTCTTTTGTGTTTTAGCCGATAAGCGCACCTGGATGGTTTCTACAATAAAAGCACAACGATAGACAGCCTCTGCATTGACATCATTAACCTTATTCAGCGGCACACACGACAGCCGTCCTAAGATATCGCGAAAACCATCTAACGGATGCCCTGTCAAAAAGAAGCCCATGAGCTCCTTTTCTCTAAGCAACACATCAAGCTTAGCACGCCGGCTCTTCACCTCCGGCATTTTGGCAAAGCGCGCTTCCGACGTGTCTCCCATTAAGGAAAATAAGCTCAAAATGCCAGCTGCCGCTTCCTTCTGCTCTTGCATCGCCGTTTCAAACATCGGATCAATACTCACGCGCAAGGCATCACGCGTCCACCCCGTGAAATCAAAACACCCGGCATCGACCAAATCTTCAATGACCTTCTTGCCCACTTTCTTTGTGTCGATCCGCTTACAGAATTGATATAAACTCTTAAAAGGACCGCCCTTGCGCCGTTCCTGGACAATTGTCTCGACCACACCTGTGCCCACCCCCTTAATGCCCGACATCGCAAAACGAATCCCATTTGTCGTAGCCAAAAAAGTCGTGCCTGCTTCGTTGATATCGGGTGGAAGCATCGTAATGCCCATCATTTGGCATTCCCGAATGAATTTAGCAACTTTCGTCAAATCATCACTATCACACGTCATCAATGACGCCATCCACTCGCGTGGATAATTCGCCTTAAAATAGGCCGTGACATACGACACATACCCATACGCGGCAGCATGCGATTTGTTAAAACCGTACGAGGCAAACTTCTCCATCTTATCAAAGATGCGCATCGACACTTCTTCTTCGATCCCATTTTCCAATGCACCACGCCGGAATTTCTCGCGCTCCTTGGCCATCTGCTCCATGTCTTTCTTACCCATAGCGCGGCGCAAAACGTCACCTTCACCCAGAGAATAGCGCGCCAGCTTACTAGCGATTTGCATCACCTGCTCTTGATACACCATGATGCCATAAGTTTCGGACAAAATATCTTGCATCCATTCATGGTCATAATCAATAGGTTCTCGTCCATGCTTACGGTTGATAAAGGATGGAATCATATCCATCGGACCCGGCCGATATAATGCGCCGACAGCGATGATTTCTTCGAATTTGTCTAAATGCAGATTGCGTGCAAGATCTTGCATGCCGCCAGATTCTAGCTGGAAGATTCCTAGTGTTTTACCCTGATTCAACAGATCAAAAGTGGGCGCATCATCTAAAGGCAAATTGACCCAATCGATCTCCTTACCTGTATTTAGCTTAATCGCATCAACACATGTCTTGATGGCTGTTAAGGTCTTGAGTCCTAAAAAGTCGACTTTAAGCATCCCCACCAATTCGACTGGCTTCATCGAAAACTGGGTGACGGGCATATCTGAGTCTTTAGCATTGCACAAGGGAATAAAATTCGTGAGCGGCTCGCCACTGATGATGATGCCAGCAGCATGGATGCCTGTGTTGCGAATAGAACCTTCGAGCTTGCGTCCTATGTCGATCACCCGCTGCGCCTCTTCGTCGCTTTCATACATCCGGCGCAGATCAGGATCTTTTTCCAAGGCCTTATCAAGCGTGATATTGAGATCTTCTGGCACCAATTTGGCAATTTCGTTTACCTTAGTTAAAGGCACGCTGAGCACCCTGCCGACGTCCTTAATGGACATCTTAGCTTTCATGGTACCAAAGGTGATGATCTGCGCCACATTGTCTTTGCCATATTTGTGCAAGGTGTAGTCGATCACCTGTCCACGCTTATCCATACAGATATCCACGTCGATATCGGGGTAAGAAAGGCGCTCAGGATTGATAAAACGTTCAAAGAACAAATGGAAACGCATGGGCTCAATATCAGTGATCCCAATCAGATAAAGCACAATAGAGCCAGCACCCGATCCTCGTCCAGGGCCCACTGGAATGCCGTTGCGCTTGGCCCAGTTGATGAAATCCCACACGATGAGCAAATAGTCGCTCATGCCTTTGGGTCCAATAATCCCCATCTCATACGTCAAACGCTCGCGCACCACATCCAAAGGCTCTTTGCCAGGATACAGCTCCTTCACTTTTGCTAAGCGTTCAGGTGTGTAGCGCTTGGCGATGCCTTCTTCACACAAATTCCATAGAAAGGCTTCCACAGATTTGACTTGCTCTTCTTTGGTATAGGGCTTTCCTTCCAGCTGTGGTGGGATATAGACAGGATAATGCTTCGTTTTGAAGTCAAGCTCCATGTGGCAGGCTTCAGCAATGCGCACACTGTTTGTGATAGCAGCAGGGACATCCGCAAAGAGCGCCGTCATTTGCTCTGGAGATTTGAAATAATACTCATGCGAAGGATATGTATAGCGTTTAGGATTTGCCACACGCACTTTTGGGTTGCCATAGGAATCTTTCTCCCAGATTTCACAAGGTTCTCCCGACTGCACATTCAATAAGATCTCATGGGCTTTCCAATCAGCTCGATCGATATAATGGCTATCATTAGTCGCCACTAACGGAATGTTGAGCTCTGCCCCTAATTCAATCAAAGTGCGGTTGACTTTGTCTTGGCGCTGAATGTAATCTTGATAGTGCTGGATGAGCCAAGACTCCTGGAACATCCCATCGGCATGCAACGCATCTTCACTCATCCCATGACGCTGCAATTCGAAATAATAGTCTTCCCCAAAGAGCTCACGATACCACTGAATCTGAGCGCGAAGCGTTTCGGGCTTACCATGCAACACTTCATAGGCCAAGCGCCCATTGATGCATCCCGAGAGGCAAATCAACCCTTGGCTGTACTGCTTCAACATCTCTTCATCAATGCGGGGATGATAATAAAAGCCTTCTAAATAGCCTATCGACGTCAGCTTACACAGGTTGTGATAGCCTTGCTTATCTTTAGCCAATAGAATCAAATGAAAGTTTGTGCGATTCCCTTCCTTCTTCTTCTCTTGCCGCTTGCCGGGGGCCACATAAAACTCACAGCCAATGATGGGCTTAATTTTCACTTCTTTGCATGCTTTATAAAAATCGACCGCCCCAAACAAGTTGCCATGATCTGTCAACGCCACGGCCGGCATTCCATAGCTTGCCGCCCGCTCTGCGATGGCATGCACGGAAGCCGAGGCATCCAGAATCGAATATTGCGAATGAACATGAAGCGGAACCCACATAATAGATACCAAACGTAAGCGGTCATTAATGAAATTTAGAGGTTAAGCATAGTAGACAAAAGATAAAAAAGCGACGCCTTTTTCCATGAACGCCAAAGGCAATTAGAAAGTGATAGTACGTATAGCATCAAGTCCATATTTTCTGAAACACAGAGGCACAGAGCACACAGAGAGGAATTCTTTCTATTTCTGAAACAAAAATTCCCCTCTCTGTGTGCTCTGTGCCTCTGTGTTTCAAATATGCTAAGGTTATTGTATATAAGCCCTTTTGGTATAGAATTTCAGACAATCCATAAAAAATGCTATCGCAAATTGCATTTTTCAATGTATAATGCAATTAATGATAGCACATTCACACTACATCCCTAGAATTATTAACCCTTCAGAATTAATTAGTGATTTGTGGCTGGCTGAAATTCTGTCCAATCGCATCTATTTAGTGGACGAAAATCATGATTATACCCTGCCACCAAAAAGTTCACTATTGGTATAGCTTCAAAGAGTCCTTTTACTATATTTGCTCCACCAAAAAAGAGGTGAAGACACGCACTATTAAATTGCGGTGCATCCTGTTCGCATCTTCCGCGACATGCCATGGCTATAGCAGCCCAAATAGCTGAAACCAGACCACTAATTAACTCAACTACTCCATAAAGCGCTCTCCCAGCACCAGAAAAAGTAGAAACAAGGGGACAAATCGAGTATCTATCAAAAGAACTGTCTATTCTATCTAGTTTAATACAATCCATCTACTAAAACCTCCCTTAAACATCATTAACATAACCAATTATAAACAAGTTATTATTTTAATTCAATAAATTATTTTACTTTTTGAAATTTAGACTTGCTTCTTTTGACTAATAAATGAGTAGTTAATGCCTGTGTAAACGCCGTGAACTTGACCGAGTTGGATATGGCTGTTTACCAGCCATATCCAACTCTGCAGTGAACATGCCCATGCCTTTATGATCGAAGGGTGGGCCTTAGAAGGATTAGTCGCTCAACAGCTTAGGCGTAGCTCACATCCTTTTCTTCTTTGTCGGCAGTAGGCTCTGGCTTGGACTCAGTCACATTGGCCCGCACACTCCACATCGGAGAGAGTAACAAGGCGGCCACTCCGCAACAGAGCACCAACGTCAAGAAAAAGCCATTCCAACCGAGCTCTTGTGTCATCACACCCAAAGGATAGCCTGCCATCGCCGCGCCCATGTAAGCAAAACAGCCTGCAAAGCCGGTCGATGTCGATACGGCACGTTTATGCGCCAGCTCTGCCGCTGCCACACCAATCAGCACCTGCGGACCAAACGTCATATAGCCAATACTAAAGATGGCACATGAGTCAAGCACAGGATACCCCTGTGGCACCAACCAAAAGAGCGCTACCGTGACCATCATGCCGATAGAACACAAGATATTCACCGGCCCGCGCTTAGCAGCAAAAAGTTTGTCAGAAATCCATCCGGAACTCAGTGTACCACAAAAACCGCCCACTTCAAATAACGAGACGGACCCACTGGCTCCCAGCCGGCTATACCCTTTTTGTTCAATCAGAAAAAGTGCCGTCCAATCGCCAATCCCTGTGCGTACAACATACACAAAGAAATAGGCCAGCGCCAATAGCCAAATGTATTTATTCTTAAGCACGTAATCGACAAGAATTTCCTTCACAGAAACATTTTTCTGCTCTAAATCCTTTTTACTTATCCCGCCGTAGTCATCGCGAAATTGCTCAATAGAAGGCAAACCGATTGATTGAGGTGTATCGCGCAAACGATTGATCAGAAAGAAACCGCCCAAAATACACATCACCCCAGGGACATACATCGCCACACGCCACGAGTCAAAGAAATAGATACACGCCCCAATCACCCATGGAATCAAAAATGAGCCCACATTATGCGAAGCACTCCATGTCGACCACCAAGCGCCACGTTCGTTCTGCGAGTACCAACTTGTTAGGAAGCGCGCACAGGGGGGCCACCCAAACCCTTGGAACCAACCGTTCAACCCCCAAAAGATCGCAAATAACCAAAAGGAAGAAGACAATCCAAAACAAATATTAATGATCCCGGTCATGATCAAGCCAAAGGCCATGAAAAAGCGTGGACTCGATTTGTCTGAAAGCACGCCACTAGCAAATTTACTTAGCGCGTAGGTGATGTATAAAATACTCCCTAACAGCCCTAACTGCCCTTTGTCAAAATGCAAGTCTTCAATCAAGCCAGGCATGGCAAAGGTAAAGCTTTTACGCGTAAAATAGTAGAAGGCATACCCGATGAACATCGAGTAAATAATCCGCACGCGCCAATAGCGATAATCGCTTTTGACAACTTCCTTGTCTTGAATTTCTGGCAAATGAGGCGCCGGAGTAAACAGATTAAATAAGGCGTTCATCTTGCTCCTTATTAGTTATTATACTTACAATTAGGCTCTCTCCCATGAGGAGTTGAGCAGAAAAAGACTCTATAAAAATCCAACCATGATTCCATGTCAACAAATATTCGCTATCCGTCCCATTCAAATAAAAATTAACGAGCTGAATGGACTACATGGACTGAGTGGACAGCTTTCTTGTCCACTTTTAGTCCATTCCGTCCATTTAGTCCATTTAGTCCATTCAATCTTATTCATTTCGCAAAAACCACCTTAAAACCCAATCAATAAAAAGGCAACACAAAACAAATAAAACTAAACAAAAACAATAACTAAAATTATAATTTAATTCAAGTTTTATTTTAGAAAACCGTTGTTATAATTCAGATAAACATGCTATTTTGTTGACGCGCTGCCTAAAATATGCTAGAAATCGCGCGATTTAAGGCCATTTACTGCTCAATACAGATGTAAAGACATGATCAGACTTGTTGTCATCTCAGATTTGAATTCTAACACCACACACTCTTTTGATCGCTCTTCCCTTACTATTGGCTCCAAACAGGCTGGCCTTGCAGACTTACTCCTCGCAGAACCCCTCCTTGACTATCACGTCCAAATCCAAACGCAAACAATTAATAATACTCCCTGCTACTACGTTACGAATCTTGCGCACGACCCCTTTGTGACTCTGAATGGTCTTTCTTTTGGTAAACAACCCCTAAACCATAACGACCTCCTCCACATAGGATCCACTACTCTCCGTTTTGAATTAGTCATATCACCAACAACAATACAGCCTGAAGCAAAAATCGATGGCCACATCAAAGCCAATGCCGCTTCCGTAGACATAGAGGCTCTATTGCAACAAGTCGAGGCATTAACCACACCTGTCTCCTCTCATATTCTACACAGAAACGTATCCACACAACCACCTCAAGAGCCTCCACCTCCAGTGACCTTCACGTTTATTGAGGAACGACACGTGGTTGATGCCCCCTTGATCCCTGTTGTGAACGACACTCTACCAACAAGCACCATTCAGAACACCCCAGATTCAACTCCTCTGTCCCCCCAGACAAATGACGCATCCACCTCATCTACCTCTTCCTCCCCATTATCCCAAGAGGAAGCGACAGCAAAAGACGAACCTGCTGCCCAGCCAGCTCCCCCTTGTCCTCATAACATCCCTAAACTCTCGCTTAAAGATTACTATTTAAGTGAATACGATGATGATCATGAAAGCAATCGCAGCCAATTGGATGCTCCATCCAATTCTCCCTTAAATTTGCATAAGAATGGTTCTTGGTCTGGAATTGTTAAAATCAGCATCTCCTTGCTCGGCATTGTGGCGATCACTCTAGGCCTCATCTTTTTGTGGCTCAGCGACCAAAGCTGGGAAGAAGAAGTCCGGGCCTCTAGAACAATTTCCGATGTGGCAATGGCTTTAACCTATGCCGACATCAAACGCATTCATCCCCAAAATCAAAATTGGTCTGACCCCGAATTCATCAGAAACACGCTAACCGCGGTGTTAGGACCTGAATACACATCACTCGCGCAATTCGACAAACATGGACAATTCACTTCATGCCCCTATATGCTGCGAATTTATTCTAGCAACAACCTATCTCACTTTCTGGTCATCGCTCAACCTGCACCTAGCGTATTGCAGTGGCTTGTCCCTAAAGCCACCATCATCATCGATTCCAATGCCATGGAAATGCGCAAGATCAAAGATCTAAAAGCTCTTAATAGACTGCTCGCCAATACCAATCATATGGATGGGATCCATTCGGAAGAAATCTCCGCTCTTATCAAACAAGGAGAACTCATTGGCGTTAGCGCATTAACAGATAAAAAAGACAGCTACGGCTTTGCTCCCCCTAAAGCGTTGGCCCTCATTCGTCCTGGCGCCGAGAACCTTGTATATAATGCTCCACGCTACTATTTGCTAGGTCAAAACCTCATCAAACGTGCTCTCGACCTAATGGAAAGACCTGCCAGTAACCATGAAGTGGTCATGTTTCAGCAAGAGCTCACAGCCCTTTCTCGTTTCTCACCACTCGTCTTATACTCCTCAGAAGGCATTGAACACGCGCTTCAAGCTCAAAAAGCTTTAGCCTTGCTGGCTCCGCACGAAAAACATCTCGTAGCCCATCTACAGATGAATACTAAAGGGAAGATTTCAAGCACACATTTAT
>JABDFJ010000056.1 GCA_013286645.1 Chlamydiota bacterium
TCGTGCCGGTGGGGCCCGTCAAGCCTGTCACACCTGTTAAGCCGGTGGGTCCGGTGACACCCGTCAAGCCCGTAGAGCCGGTCACTCCGGTGAGACCTGTGCTACCAGTTTGACCTGTCGGGCCTGTTAAGCCAGTTGTGCCGGTTGTGCCTGTCACGCCCGTTTGTCCCAAGCCTGTCGGCCCTGTCGCACCTGTAAGGCCTGTTTGGCCGGTTGCACCAGTCATGCCTGTTTGCCCCAGACCTGTTGGCCCAGTCGATCCCGTAAGACCTGTTTGGCCGGTTGCACCTGTTTTCCCGGCTCCCATAGGACCTACAGGCCCTTGTGGGCCTGTGTTTCCAGTGGAACCTGTCGCTCCCATAGCGCCTATTGGACCTGGAGGTCCGCTAGGACCAACAGGACCTATTTGCCCGCTAGGTCCGCTAGGACCTGTTGGTCCAGTGGGTCCAATCGGGCCTTGCGCTCCAGTGGTTCCCGCGGGTCCAGTAGGTCCTGTAGATCCCATGGGGCCTGGGGGGCCATTTGCTCCAGCGGGACCTCGATCGCCTTTGGGTCCTTTGGGTCCGGTAGGTCCTGGCGGACCCTGTCTGGCGGGTTTGCAGTAATCGCAAGCGAATTCTTTTGCAGAAGTGTCTGAAGGAGAGCTATCTAATAATTCGGCATTGACGGGGTGGTAAAGCAGGACAAGAGATAGTATGCAGGAAGTATTGAAAGAAGATTGATTCATTTTTCTTAATCCTGAAACATGCACATAAATCACTTTGAAATGGACGGCATAGACTAAAAGGATTTAATTGAACAGTCCATTTCGTCCATGTAGTCCATTTCGTCCATGCAGTCCATTTCGTCTATTTCTTTAAATTAACAGCATGCACGCTCCCGATGATCATGCATTTTTGCATCGTTTTTAAGAATATTTTTAGATAAATGCTATCAAAAAAGTCATTATGAACATGCATTTTTTTCGCTTGTTGATGGTCAGTAGGTTAGGATGTGATCTTGATTACCGGAACAGTTGTTTGATGAGATTGCCCGCTCCTTTTTTGATGGAATCTGAGTTAATTTTTGACGAGGCATCAGCTTCTGAAGATTTTGATGTGTTAGAGGCGGAGTCTTGCAGCATCTGTTCCCAAGGCAAGGGATGTGTCGTGGGCTTAGGGGCAGCGCCTTCAGTTAGACCGCCACTAGCAATATGCAAGACAGTTCCGATTACGGCACCTTGGGTCCCACCTTTAGCTTGTGCTACCAGCGCACTAATACGCGCAGCGGCCTTGGTTTTATCGATTTCGGCTTTATTTAAAGTCCCTCTAAGAGGTAGTTGTAGAAAATAGCTGTTTGAGATGCCAGGTACGTTGAAAGCTTGAATGAGGGAAGCACCAGAGATCGCGATAACCATATTGACATTGTCTTTAGGAATGTCGACTTTGCCCCAAGCGGCGACAGGATAGCGCTCGTTGATGAGGATGTCGACGCGTTCGATTTTGACCTCACCTTTCGAGATGGAAAAGTAAAGAGGAGTCAACCAAACCACCATTTGTTTATTGGAACCGCTAGCGAGTAGGCTAAGAACTTTAGCCAGTTCCGATTGACTCGAAACATGCACTTTGCCAGCGTCCAATTTGGCTTTGCTGACAGAAATTGTCGTGGGAGAAGGATCTTTCAGGGGTAAGGCAAAACCTTGGCGTTCAATGGTGAGTTTGAGAGGTTGATCAGCGTCGATCATCCCATCGAGGATTGGAAAAAACTCTTGCAGGACATATTCGGAGAGTTGAGGAGTGATGGTAACATGGGCTTCTAGGTCTTTGTTTAACTGCATGATGCCGTTTGCGATCGTGCTATCGAGGAGCAAATTACCGTTTTTTCCTTTGAGGTCAATATATAAGAAGCCATTCATCTGCTGGAGTTGGGCTTTTACTTTGGCATTCATCGTAGGACCAATCACAGCTTCGAATTGACGTAAAGTTTCATGGTCAACGCATACAAATTGGCACAGCATGACAAGTGGCAGGCTGTCAATTGAAGCATCCAATGTAAGTGCTAACCCATCAGCATTCACACTGCCATCTGGAGCAAGGGCTTGATCGATAGCCCCTGCAACATTCCACGATGTGGCGATGCCTTGGTCATTTTGACCTTTGGCTTTCATGTCAAAGGCCACATGCTTAGCAAGGTTTTTAGTTGTGAGCTGACTTTGTAAGCTATTGAGAAAGACCTTCTGTTTGGTTTTGTTGTTAACCCCTGACAAGTGGTCGATAGATAGGGTAACATCAAAGCTCGCATTCATTAAAGCCGCGAGCTGTGTACTTTCTGAGCTCAAAGGAATGTCGAGCGTATTAATTTTGAGGGAGGCATTTGCTGGCTCGGTAAGTAAAAAATCACCATTATAATCTGTGTCTAGGAGCTGGCGCAAAACTGTGTAGCCACTAGGTGTCAATTTTAGGGCAATAACAACAGGGAATTGCGTGTCTTTAAGTCTGATGGCTTGATCGATAGAAAAGTCAGCGTTAGCCTTGATGTGGGGACTTTGCAAATCTAACAAGAATGAGCCACGGTGTGATGTTGGGGAGTATTCAATGACCGTTGTCACATTGATCGAATTCCCAAAGAGAGGAAGTAAGTTTTTATTTCCCGTTAAGACATTGAGGATTTCCACAGGCAAATTCGCGGCTGTGATCGTGGCATCAATGACCGCTTGCTGTAAATCTAAAGTTGCATTGTTTAGCCATTTACTGAGGCTTAAGGTGCCGTTAACTTTGCCAGCAGCTTCTTGTTCCAAGCGAGTGTCGGCCACGAATTGCAGGGTGAGCTGGGCGTTTGCTGAATCAACAAGCCAGTTGACATTCAAGTGATCGATGACGGCGTGGGATTCTTTATGGCCTATGTTGTGGGTGATGTAGAGGTCATCAGCTTTCAGAGCACCGCTGATTTTAAGGTTAGAGAGATTTTGGAAGGAAAGAGGGATATTCGAAGGGGCAATGAGCAGTGTTAATGGTTTTTTATGTTCAATAGAATATCCTTGCGTGGTCATGCCTAAAAAATTCAAAGCAGGAGACGTGAGCATGTAGGCAACAGTGGCAGGGGCGGTTAATACGAGAGTATTGCCATCGCGAATTTTTCCCGCCACTTGCATTTTGGCTAAGTCGCTTACTAGGTTAAGGCGCAAATCATCAATCGTTGTCGACGGATGATTTCGCAATTTAAGGTTTGCTGTGCCTTCAATTTTAGTATTTTCACCAAGAAGCTTATGAATAGTGCCATTGGGTTCTGTTTGGACAATATTGCTTGAGAGGGCTAGCTGCAAAGGGGAGCGTGGTGTGGCTGAAAAATGCAAAGCCAGATCGTTGATACTAACAGCGCCAATATGTTCTGGGAGGATACGTAAGGTCTCGAAAGCTAAAGCGCCGTTGAGGGTTAATTGCTCTTTGATATTCCCATTGCTTTCCTTTAATGGAGAAGGTATGGAAAACTCCTGGAGCACCACAGTTGCCTTAGATGCATCTTGCAATTTTGTAGAACCTCTAAGGATCAGCGTATTGATCCACTCAGGGGTGAGTTGCCAATTCATGCTGCTGGGCTGTCTTAACACAAGTTGGTCGCCCAATTGGAAGCTGAGGTTGGGGATTTCCAATCGTTCTGATTTCCACTGCACATCAAGTGCTGAGCCTTTTGCCGAAGGGGCCATGGTCACTGTCATAGCACCATTTTGTCCAAGCGCCCCAGTTAATTGACCTCCGAGACTTAAATACTCATCCAATAAAGCTAATGGGAGGTTGGCGAGTTTTGCTTGTAGGCTCAGCTGATCCCACACATCTTGTAAATGCATGGAACCCGAAGTTTGTTTTGGAATTGTCGCTGCGATGTCAATCAACCAAGCTGACGATTTATTTGCATTCTTTTGAGAGCTTTGTGTGGCAGATGATGGCATTAGTTTAAATGAGAAGAGTAGCGGTGTGGCATGCGCCACATCATGTGTCATGTGCGCATCTCCCTGTGCTGTTAAAGTAGCGGTTTGCGCTTCTAGCTTAAGGGTGATCCCATCAGTGTTGCTAACCTGCTTGACAGTTAGATTTAATTTTGGTCCAAGCAATTGCTTGATCACCCCTGCATAATGAGGGGAGTGGCTAGTGAATAGTTGGTCAAAGAGCGCAACAGGAAAGTTGATAATATCGACATTTACCTTAAGTGCATTTTCTGCCGCTTGGAGCGTTGCTGCAAGATCTTCGGAATGGTGCATTAAACGTTTGATGGCTTGATTGCTAATCTCGGCATCAATAGAAAAAGTCCCTAATACATCATCTTGCGAAGTTTTCCCGGAAATATTTAGCGTGCTTGTTGAGGCGTTAGATGTTAGGTTTATCTTTGCTTGCACATCGTTGAGAGAGACATTGGCGGTATACGCTTGGTTTGTTGGTGGAAGGGGGAGAGAGCTGTGATCAAAAGATTTTTGAATGTTAGTGACATTGCCATCATCGGAAGCAATATTGGCATTTAAGGCCACTATTTCGATATTGCCCGCTGCTTGACGATTCCATAATAGGGAAAACAGCGAGGCGTTGATGACACCTTTTTGCAAGGATACGAGCACTTGGTTTTCAGGATCTTTGAGTACAAACTCGTTGATCTCTTGTGGACCGAACCAGTTAATTGACAACGAATTAAGCTCGATATTCCCTGGAATGGTTTGATTCACCAAATTGACTAGCTGGGTTTTGGTCCAATTTGAAGAGGCAAGTGTTGGCAATAGGATGGCTAACAGAAGCATTAAGGTGATAATGCTAGCGCATATGCCAAATATCACTTTTAAAAAGCGCCGTCCTGCAATGTTTGTATTTGTCATCTAAGACCCCTTATTATCCAAGCTAGTATCAAGTATTGGATATAGAATACACGATAGCAAATATAGAATACAGCACATTGACTTGTTTATCAGTGAGAAAGAGCTACTTGGAAAATTCAATTTAGAAAAAGTTCCTTATGCTATGTGGTTTACCGTATGTGAACGAAAATGATTTGCCTAAATAATTCATTTTAGATCAAAGTCAGTGTAAAATTTAAAAATAACAAGATGATAGGATGGACAGGATAGAAAACAAAATAGGATTACCATACTCCGATATTACCGAAAATATTTTAGGAATCTGTTTTGATGTGATGAATGAACTTGGCAGTGGTTTTTTGGAAAATGTGTACAAAAACGCACTTTTTATCATCTTGAAAGAAAAGGGGCTAAGTGTTTTAGCAGAGCAAACATTTGAAATTGTATTTAGAAATCACAAAATCGGTAAATACATTGCTGATCTTATCGTAGAGAATTCGATTATTATAGAGCTAAAGTGTTGCAAGAAGCTGCTACCAGAACATCAAGCACAATTAATAAATTATTTAAAAGCATCAGGTCTTCCCGTTGGATTGTTGGTAAATTTTGGAAATCAGAAGTTAGAGTATAAGCGCGTACACCACCCAAATATATATGTAGAGGTAGATGAGCTTACAAAGGAAGTGCTGTTGCTTTCGTAACAAGAACGGTGTAAACTTAATTGCCTATCCTGTCTATCCTATCATCCTGTTATTTTTTTTAATTTTGCACTCTTACCCTATGATCATGTTGTTTGTTGTTTTATGGCGTCGAGGATCTCATTAGCAAACGAAATCTTAGATTGGGATTGCAGAATGCTCCAGCGTTGCGCTTCTTCCGTCAACCAGGTTTTTGCTAAATTTTCTGCCGACGCCAGCCAGTGCTTTTTGGCAGCGATTCTTTTGAAAAAATCAGTCATGATCGCGATTGTGTGCTCATCTGGATAATTTGTGGCTGTAGCAACCAACATCTTTGCATCTAATTCTGTTGCGAAACCATTTTCTATCGCAGCAATCCACAAATCTTGAGCGAGTGCTCTCACTTCCAGATTTGGACTACCAATTAATTTATATGCCATTGATTTAGCAGGGTTGCCCGTTTTCCAATCAAAGAGCGTTTTTGTTGCCAGTTTCAAAGCATATTTTTGCAATTCTACATTCTGTTGGGTTGTTGCTGCCGTGTAAATATCGAATACTTTCGGTGTTTTAGCATTTGATTGTACAAAAGTCTCTACGATCTCTTGTGATACTTGTCTAACAGCTGCATCTGCATCTGCGAGCCCGCGGACTGCAGCATCCAGGACTCTATCCAAGGCTCCATTGAACGCTTGAGTGGCCAATGCTTTGTAAGCTTTATAGGCACATAGCTTATTTGCTTTGTCTGAGCTTACCTCCAACGCTATGATTGATTGCTCTAAGAACTTATCATAGATAGCATGAAAATGTGGGTTGTTTGCATCGATCAACTTGAGCACAAAATCACGCATCACTACTTTTACTTCAGGAGAGGTGTTTTTCAGCCATGCCGCTAGCACTGTCTTAGGAGCGCCGATCACACCTTTTTCAGTCAGTGCCTGCGCTAAATTCGATATAGGTGTGAACATCCTTTTTTCAGCACTAGGCATAAATTTTTCTATCGCTTGTTCTCCAAAACCAAAGTTTAATCCTTGCTTGACTAATGCTGTGGATAAATTAATGGTATCCATTTGCTGGTCGATGGTTAAATCTTTGGCGACCAGCAGAGCTTCACATCTTGCTTTAGCCGATGCCTCACATTGCTTATTATTGACACCTTCCGTGAGCAATTTAATAGCTGGCGAGAGCAATTGTTTGTCTTTTGTTGCAAGCGCAGCTTGCGCAATAGTCTCTAATTCAGAAGTCCAGAGTCCTTTTTGGGCCAATCTAACGAGCGCACGCAACCCTATTTCCTGCTGTGGTATGCTTGGCGTATTAAACACAAGCCAGCTTTTGTGTGTGCTGGTCGCTAGTGTTTTGCTAAAGTGATATAACAAGGAATTATCGGTGAGGGGAGCCGTCTGTTGCCAGCGGTTTAGTAGGTCATAAATTTCTTCAAAATGCTCTTCAGTTTGGCAGTTATTTGCCCAGCCTTCTATCGTGGTACGAATGGATGCCCATTTAGGGATGTATCCATGATCTGTTAAAGCATTCAATAGCACAATATCTTGTTTAGAGGGGGATTTGTTCGTGGCTAAGGTAGTGTCAACAGCTTCTTTGGCAGCATCGTAGCCATGTCCTTCAGCTAAGTATTCAATAAAAAGACTAACGCCCAGTAATCGGTCGGCTGTGGAAGGGTTGTGCATCAGAGCATTAGCTACTGCGTAGCTAATCTCGCGGTGTTCCTCATTTGGCTGTATTTGCAACCACTCTGAGGTCAACTTGACGATTAACCGTGCTTTTACTGCATCCCCATACGTTATCCAAGAAGCCGCAATCTGTGGCTTTAAGGGGGGGATCAGATTGTTTTTTGCGAGGGCTAAGCAGAGTTTGAGATCTGTTTCTGATGGGGTTGTATAGGCCTCAAGCACATGGTTGAGAGCCTTACCAGCCTCCGATGTAGCTTGTCCATTTTCTACTAAGAGCAAGAATATTTTTTTGCCAATTTCTTGATGTGTTGGTAGGTAACTTTGCAAGAGCTTTTTTGCGATATCAAGCGGAGCTTGATAATATTCATTATGAATGAGATTTGCGGCTAGGCTTTGGATTTCCTCTAGCGCTTCGACGCTAGCACTAGAGGTTAATTTATTCATGAGGGCTTCAGTAAATTCTGTTTTGCCCTCATCACACAAGCTTTTTGCTTTGCTGATGAATTTGCTTCGCAGTTCTATATTGCTTTCTAGTAGAGAAAGTGGGGTGATTTCTACCGTACGCACTTGTCCTAGATTAACTAATTTTTCCAACAATTTCAAAGATTCGGCTTTAAACTTACCTGAAGACTTGCTTTCTTGTGCTAAGAGATTGAGAGCTTCATCATAACCTAATTTATTTTCTAGAAGTGATTTAAGGAGTGCCATCCCTATTTTGGCATTACTTTCAATGTGACTAGAGGCAAACTTCAGTGCCAATTCAATGACCTTCTGTTTTTGCTTTTTTATACCGTAAGAATAGATGGAAGGGCCGATATTATTTTTAGTGAGAGGGATGTCAAGCAAATTGAAGATGACAACAGCTTTGTTGTTCTCCTTTTTGAGTAAGGCCTCAACCTTTTTAAGAGCTACCTCATAGCCTTGATTATGTTGATAAGCTTCACGGGCAATTTCATACTTCTTCTTGTCAAGGCATGTACTGATTAGTTTTTTTATGGTTTTGTGCCCATGTCCTTTTGAAGGTAAAGTATGGAAAAGGGTGTCACTAGCGATTTTGATTTCATTTGGCTTGTCGGAATTTAGCAGAGTTTCTACAAGAGATTGTTCTATGAGCTCCCATTCATTCGGAGATAGGTCGTTAGTGAGGATATAGGATTTTAGCTCTTCTAATACCACGTCTCGTGTTTTGGGTTTAGCAAAGCGCTCAATGATGGTGTCGGCAGATTGCTGTGCTTTAGTCACCTCTGAGGCTTTAGAAAAAGGCGCTGTGATATTAGGCGGTATAGAAACAGCAATGGGAGGTTTGGGGTTTAATGGCACGATCAAGTGCTCTTTGAGCATTTCCATGGTGGGTGCAGGAGGGGGCATGCTAGGGGTTCTGGTGGCTGCTTTGGCTAGATTCAGGTTTTGGGGGGCTCCTCTCCCAAGTGCCTGATAAGCATAGCTTGCTCCAACTCCCAGGAGCAACGCACCAAAGATGCCACTCGCTAAATATTTGATTGAGTAACTGACATTGTTTGTCTTTTGCGCTTTAGTGATCGATTGCGTAAATACCTCTATATCAGGGATATCATCTTTTGAAAAAAGCAACTCATTCATATTGATAGGGTCGTGGTCGAGCAATAATTTGTTGAGTTCGGCTTCAAAGATCTCTGCTGCTAACGCTGATGCTTGTCGCTCTTCTAGTGCTCCTCTAGAGCTTAGCTGGTGGGCCATTTGATAACCTCGGCTGAGAATCGCTAAGGCATTGGTGGCCCCTACTTGTCGCACAAGCGAGTCTGCTGCTAGGAGCGCTTGTTTGTGATGTTTTTCACTGGTTTTAACACCTTCGGCAGCATCTAACACCTTGTCACACAACCACCTATCAATAATATTAGCACTGTTTTCGCGCGGTCTAAGATGTCCTGTTAAGACTTCGAAATAATCGGTTTTCGTGGGATGGGGGAGTCCATGCTCGCGCAAATATTTTGTAAGGTGTTGTGCCTGTACTTCTTGTGGTTCTGCGAAAATAGGTCTCAGATGGAGGCTTGTGACCGGTGTGCGTCCTGTGGGTGTTGGCATAGTAAACTCCTTACTGCATTAACAAATCGTAGGTATAACTTAAGTATAAAATATTTATATTTCTAAAGTAAATATCAAACATAAAGTTTAAAACAAATAAAACAGAATAAAGAAACTTACTATTAATAAAAATACATTAATGAATCGCATTGAATTTAATTATAATTTGTATCGATTTTAAAGTATATATTCAGGGCATATGCAGCCTGCCGCGGTAGCGGCCTAAGAGATTAGCCCCGGGTGGAGCGATTAGCGGAACCCGGGGTTCTTAAAGAAACGATATAGCCCCGGTAGGGGTGTAAGAAAGCGTTTAGGCAAAATCTCTATACCACGAGCTTTCTTACGCCCCTACCGGGGCTGGTATTTTTTTCCTATCCCCCGGGTTCCGCTAATCGCTCCCCCCGGGGCTAATCTCTTAGGCCGCTACCGCGGCAAGCTGCGACCCCGTGAATATGTACGCATGAAGTCTTTTCCTTGGACAAGGACGGTGCATGTTCACGAAATGGCGTTAACTTAAGGAAATGGACTGCATGGACTACATGAGACGATTGCATAAGTTATTGAATATTTAAAGCTACGTAGCTCAGCCTCTTCAGGTTGAGTAACTTAACTAAATAATCTAAAAATAGATTATCACTTTTGCAAGCGTTGCAGGTAACCTAAAAAAATAAAAAACTAGACAAGAAAAGTGTTGGTATCATATTAAAATTTGATTTTACGTAAGATTTAAACACTTCTATACCTATCACAGAGGCCATATGCGCAATCTTTTCATCGTGTGGATGCTTTTGCTTTCGGCGGTTGTATCTGCCGATGTGGATGAGCTTGGCCTTCAATATGACACACCTTCATACGCGCGCAATGCCGTCGCGCCCCAGCTAGAAGAACATCCTATTGCCATGGCCAATCTGGAGGGGGAGCCTTCAGCCTTCGTGCATCAATGTGTTAATGTGATCTCGGGCCAATATTGTGATTCAAAAGCCGATCTCATCATTCCTCATGGTGTTGATCCTCTTGTCGTCGAACGCAATTTCGCAGGGAACTCCTATACGCGCGGTACTCTAGGTCCAGGCTGGACCCTAAACCACTTTAACAGTCTGCAGAAGGGGAAAAGCAACCTTGGTAAGGTGCTCATCCTCAACCAGGATCATGGGGGGACGCTTCTTTTCAAAAACAATAACGAAACCGACTTCCCTGTGTTAAAGGAATGTTTGTATCGTGGGGTGACAAATACCGCTTCTGGGTACATTAGTGGACAAACCAACCTAAAGAACTATTTTGTGAGACATGCTAAAGAGGGGGAATATCGGTTAAAAACAGGGGCTGGCGGCTATAAAACATATACTTTGCACAGTAAGGAAACAAATGGTGTTTATCGTCCTCAGGTTGAAAAGAAAGCGAGCGGCAACAAATTCCGTTACGCTTACAAGCGCCCAAACAAAACGATCTATCTAGATACCGTTGAGGTGGTCAACCGAGCAGATAAATGTGTGAATCGCCTTCAATTTCCGCTATTGAATAGCGAGACTCTTAAAAAGAGTCCAACTTGGAAAATCACTGCCGAGGATGGACGTTGGGTGAACTATAACTTTTTTAAGGTACAGAAGGATCGACATGTGCTCGAACGCGTGGACCGTTCTGATGGTCCCTCTGAAGAGTATATTTATATGTTCTTCACCCAAAATGGCATCGTCACGCATGAATTAATCAAAGAGAAATGGCTCCCTGAAAACAGGTTCTTACATATCGACCATTTTAAGTATGGTCATAATCAGACCCGCACCCATGATTGCAATATAACTAGCCACTCTGATCCACGAGTCGAACGCGTTAAAAGGCTTTTAGCTCCCGCCGGAACGGATGCTACGCCCGTGCAAATTTATGAATTCATCTATGACCTCACTGTTGTCACAGATAAAAAGAAACCCCAAAAGCACGTCGTGCACAATGGGGGGTGTCATGTGTACAATGCCTTAGGCGATAGGACGTATTATCTCTATAATGCGCAGCATCGCCTCACCGAAGTACAAAAATTTGATAAGAAAGATAAGCTATATGCCCGTGAAAGGCTTTTTTGGGGGGATAATGCCTCTTCTGAGCTCACTCATTTGCAAACGCGGGCTTTAGAAGATCAGCATGGTCGGATCGTCTTTGCCCGCACCTATAGATACGATTTGGTAGGCAACGTTTTAGAAGACCATCTATATGGAAATATCTCAGGGCGAAAGCCTTGTCCTGCCACTCTAGAAGCAAGCGGCAAGCTGCAGTCAAAGAATTCTGAGTGTTATAGTAAAACGTTTGTGTATTCCGAAGATAATTTCAATCTGCTTTTAGAAGAAAGCGATGGGATCCTCACTACCACCTATCAGTACCAGCCAGGCACAAACCTGCTCACAGCTAAATTTGAAAGTAGTGATGAGGGGATCTCTAAACGTTGGTTTTTCTTCTACAATGACGACGCTGCCGTTACTAAAGAAATCGTGGATGATGGTGTAACCGATGATCTCAAAGATCTGAGTGGGGTGACAGAACGGCACATCACCTATTTCAAACAAAGTGAATCCTATCCAGTAGCATATCCACTGGTGATTGAGGAAAAATGCCTCAATCTGCAAACCAAAAAAGAAGAACTGGTGCACAAAGTCGTTAACACTTACACCAAACAAGGCAAAATCGCAAAGCAAGAACATTACGACAACCAAAATGTACTTTCTCATACTTTGCAATGGGAATATGATCATATGGGAAATGTCACCAAAGAAATCGATGCCCTTGGTCGCATTATCGAACGGCGCTATGATGTGCATGGCAACTGCATCTTTGAACAAGGTCCTAGGATAGGCTGTCACAAGAAGTTCGCTTATGACTTTATGAATCGTTGCATCAAAGAAGAAGAGGTGCATGATGATGGCATTACCCATGCCGTTTCTCATCGCTACGATCTAGCCAGCAATCGCATTGCTTCAATCGATCCCTATGGCAATGAAACCAAATATGAGTACGATCCGTTTGGGAGGGTGTCACAAATCACCTATCCGAAAGTCTTCGATGCCAATCGTAAGTTACATTGTCCCAAGATTCAAAAACACTACGACCATATGGGTAATTTGAAGAGAGAAATTGATGCCAGCGGTTTTGAGATCCAAAAGTCGTATACAGTGCGTGGTCAGTTGGCATCGGTCTCCTATCCCGACGGCACTGTGGAAAAGAAAGTTTATCAAATGCATGGACCACTATGCGAAACGATCGCCAAAAATGGCACGCGCACGTGTTACACTAATGATCATTATGGTAGGCCTATCAAAACGGAAATATTTTCGGCAGATGGCAAGTTGCTCAGCACTGCCACGGCTACCTATAGCAGCTTTCACGTCCTGACAGAGACGGATCCCATGGGGATTGTTACGCAATATGCCTACTATCCTAATGGCAAGCTGCGCCGCAAGCAGCAAGGCAACTCCATATCTACCTATCGTTACGATGCTTTAGGACGTATTTCTAAAACACATCAGCACTATGGTGATCAGCCGCATGAAGTTGTGGTCAAAGCTCAAAAATATGATTTGCTTGATCGTATCATCGAAGAAACTACCGAAGATGCCTCTGGCAACATATTGACCAAGGTAGCTTATACATATGATGAGGCTGGCAATCTCACGCAATCTATCTCTTATCCACAAGGTAAAGCGGTGATCACAACAACTCGCTACAACTCCCATGGAGCACCTCGAGAGGTTATTGATGCCTTAGGAAATATCACGCGCACCATCTGTCGTTATGATTACTACAATGAGCAAGGACAAGGTGTGCCTTATCAAGAGGTGATCGATCCCCTTGGCAATGTCACCGTTTCTATCCAAGATGCTTTAGGGCGCACCGCAAGGGTGGTGCGCAAGAATGCTCTCGGTACAGCGCTGCAAGGCCAAGAATTTCTCTATGATAGCAATGGCAATTGTTGTCAAATCACGGATACAAGTCCAGGTGGCGCTAAAGCGAAGCATCAAATCATCACCACCATGCAGTATGATCACTGCAATCGCCTTACTGCCTGCTGTGAAGCGCAAGGGACGCCGGAACAAAAGATCACTAAAATCACTTACAATCGCCATGGTTACAAGGATAAGTTCATTAAAGCAGATGGGACGAGTCTCTCACACACCTATGATGCCTTGGGACGACTAGCAAAGTTACAATCTTCTGACAAGACGATCCATTATATCTATCATTATGACCTGAATAATAATCCCATCAAAGTGGAAGATGTGGTCAATCAGGCCTACACTCTGAAAAAATACGACAATAACAATTGTCTTAGCAGTGAGCAACTCGGACATGGTTTAGCCTGTAGTTATCGTTACGATAGGCTTGGACGGTTGGTAGATCTTACCCTGCCAGATGGCAGCAACATTGCTTATGGCTTTGCAAACTGTTTCATGCAAAGTGTCAAACGCCGTGATAGTCAGGGAAACGAGCTTTATACCCATACTTATGATAGCTTCGATCTCAACGGAAATCTTAGCAAAGCCCACTTCATTGGCAAGGGGGGAGTGGTGGAATATGCTTATGACATCCTAGGGAGGTCGACAGCGACCACCACGGCCAAATGGCAAGAAGCTCTTTTGCGTTATGACAGCGTAGGGAACTTGTTGGAAAAGAGTGTTAATGATGGACAAGAAACGCTTTCGCGTTATTCCTACGATGAACTCTATCAGCTCACGCAAGAGAAGGGGGTATTTAAAAATACTTATGCCATGGATGCCTTTTATCAGCGGACGAAGAAGAATGACCAAAAGCATGTCTACAACGATTTGCATCAGCTTTTAAACGATACCATCGCACAATATACGTACGATAAAAATGGCAACCTCATTAGTGAGAAGCGTGGAGAGGACACTACGATCTATACCTATGATGCCTTAAATCGCTTAGTCACTTTGGAGAATGGTGTTAGCAAAGTGGTTTATACATATGATGAGGTCAATCGACGTCTGACCAAAACTCCCTATGTTAAAGATGGCAGTGGCGCCTGGCAGTCGGGTGAGACGACGCGCTACCTTTATCAAGGACAAAATGAAATAGGGGTATGTGAGGCTACAGGTAAGATCACAGAATTGCGCCTTTTGGGTTTGGGAAAGGGAGCAGAAATCGGTGCGGCGATTGCTATGGAAGTGGGCGCCGAAGTTTACATTCCCATTCATGATCATAGTGGCAGTGTGGCCGCCTTATTGAATATGGAGGGGGAGCTCATTGCTAGTTATCAATACTCGGCCTTTGGTGAAGAGAATTTTGAGGCGTGTTTGGTCCCTTGGCGTTTTTTCTAGTAAGCGTTATGATCCAGAAAGTGGTCTTATCTATTTTGGGCGTCGCTATTATAACCCAACGACAGGGAGCTGGATCACTCAGGATCCTATCGGAAGGGAAGGGGGTCTTAACTTTTATGCGTATGTCATGAACAATCCTCTCACCCATATAGACTTGTATGGACTCATCAGTCAAGATGGTGGGTCGATGTTTAGCACGATGCGCAACTTTTGGGATGGTATGAAGGATGTTGCGCTTGGCACGCTTAAGTTACCCGGGCTAGCGGTGGAAGCTATTGGTTACCATCTCGTGCCCATCCCATACGTCAAAGATGCCATCGAATTTGCCGGCCACTGCCTGGCTGGCAAAAACCCAAGCGCCTACACCCCTTCCTGGAATAGAGAAAAGAGTCAAACTGTCAAGCACGAAGGGTACGGCGACGGCGACCCTCACTATCGCCATATTATCTTCAACGGCGTGTGTTGCTCGCTTAATGATATGATGGATCGCTGCGCAGCTAAATCCAAGGAGTGTGGCGGGGTGACGGTGTATGGCATTTACAATAGTACTAATGGAATCGTGATGGATCTCCTGGAAGTAATGTGCCAAAAATTAGGCATCCTTACTGAGATGCAAGCCACAGCACAGCGCGAAGTGCAAAAAATTGTGGATGAGATGGGGGAATATCGGCATCACGCTACCTTAATTGTGGAGGCGCATAGCCAAGGATGTGAAACGGTACATAATCTTAGCAGTGGCTTGAAAAAGATGATGTGGCTGACGGCAGTGGGACCTGCACGCATTGGACAAAGGCATGAATTTCAACATGTGACCAATTTGATGAGTCCATGTGATATTGTGCCCTATGTGGCCGACCCCCTCGGGATGATTTGTAGTAGTTTTCGGCGCAACATAGATTTTGTCAAAACGCAAGGTTGTCCCCTCCAGGCACACAATCGCGATGGCAAGACCTATCTAAATTATCTGCGCGCAGTAGGAAATGAGTTTAAAAGAATGTATG
>JABDFJ010000057.1 GCA_013286645.1 Chlamydiota bacterium
CATACGTTTTGCTTCACTACCCGTGAACATGTACTTAAATTAACCCAAATAATTTCCGTAACCGCAATAAAAATATATTGAACAAATCAAATGAATATTTATATTTAAATGTTCAATAAAAATATGGTTTTTTTATGCGGAAAATTGTGCTCATGTTAGCTGCTAGCTTGCTTGCCTTCAATGTCACTCAAGGTTATGCCACGTGTGGTTGTGAAAATAAAAACTTAAATGACATTATCAGTCCAGGACAGCCCATCTTCACCTATCATGCAGGTCCTGTCATTTCGAGCGTGAATGTTTCGTCTGTGCTCTGGGGGGATGGTGTTAACCAGGAAATAGCTGATTCCATCCCTGGCTTTTTGAGTGACCTCGTCAATAGTCCTTGGATAGATGGTCTGGCGCAATACAACACCCTAGCTATACCAGGCCCAACAACTAATCAGGTGATTGAACGCGGAACTTTTAATGGACAATTTAAAATTTCGCCGCAAAATACTAACAAGACAATCTCTGATGATGAGATCCAGCAGGAGCTGTTGTTTCAATTAAACGCAGGTCATTTGCCAGCTCCTCAATCCGATGAAGGCGGTAATCCAACAAGTCTCTACATGATCGAGTTTCCAAAAGACATTTCATTGATTAGCTTCGTGCAAGGGACATCGTGCACCCCTAAAGGGTTTTGTGCCTATCATTCAGTCATGAGCTCACAGAATGCAACATTCATGTATGCCGTGATGCCTGAGTGCATCGTGCCAAAATCGCTTTGTGGTCCAGGCACGCAACTAGAAAATCAACAGGCTAATTACTCACGTGAGCTGGCAGATGCGATCACTGATCCGTTAAGTGGATTTGATATTTTTGGTTGGACAGTCTATATAACCGACGATCCTGCCACTAACAGCGAAGTTGCTGATATTTGTACGGATACCCTTGCCCATCTGCAGGGTGAAGTGATATTAAACGGTCATACCTACATGGTAGGCGGTCTTTGGTCCAATGATGAAAACATGTGCCAGCTGCTGTTGACGCCCCCCTATATTGTTTTGGCAACAGCAGATAATGCTGCGATCGTAGCTAATTATATCTACGATGTAAATCCATTGCTTGACACGGATCTCGTCAATATCATAGAAAACTTGAAGGCCCTACCAACTTCATCTTTGATGAACAATGCGCTTGAACAGCTTGATCCAACGCTCTTTCAAGGGATATTACTCAGCAATGAAGAGCTTACTTTGCATGTGCGTGAAATCATCTCTGAGCGTTTAGAGGGGCGCTATAACGGCGCCTGCTGCTTAGAAGACAAAGGTTGCTTTGAAGTATGGGACGATGCATTCGGTGATTGGAGCCAGCAAAAACATGCGCATCATTTAGTCGGCTTCGACAGAAGTTCGTTCGGCTTCGTGGTTGGTGCTGATCGTCCTATTGCGTGCCATATTGTATTGGGTGCCAGTGCAGCCTATAGCAAGAGCCAAATTGACTGGAAAGAACATAGAGGTAGAGGAACACTTCATAGTGCCTATGGAGCTCTTTATGGTAACTGGTCGCATGAATGCTGGTATGTCAATGGCGTCATGCTTGGTGTTTGGAATTGGGCAAAAGCACATCGCAACATAGAATTTGCCGAAATCGATCGCACAGCCCGTCACAAACACCAGGGGGGAGGCGTGGATGTGCGTTTAGACACAGGTCTGCTGTTTTCGTATGACAACTATAAAATTCGCCCATTCATTGGTGCGGACTACGTATGGTTGCATGAAGATCGCTATCATGAGCATGATGCAGATAGTATCAATTTGCATGTTGACTCGCGTGATGCTTCTTTAATACGAGGTGAATTAGGCCTTAACTTCTCAACCTGCTACATCCCTGATTGGGGCGGAAAATGGGTGCCAAATGTACTCGTCAGCTTGTTAAGAGAGGTGCGTTTTGGTGCTAAGTCCACGAAAGCACGCTTTGAAGATACAGCTCTCTTCTTTACTGTGCATGATTACTCGCCAAACATTAGCCTGTTCAGAGCTAATGTTTCTCTGACAAGCTACTATTGCAACGACCAGCTTTCCATCACCTTAGATTGGAATGGGGAGTTCGGCAATAAATATACAGATCAAAGTGGCAATATTGCCGCCAACTGGCGTTTTTGATGATATTCTTATATAGGAGCGTATATGCATTGGATGGACACGTATCAAGCGAAGTGGGCTTTTAAGCTATTGAGTGGGTTCATCATCAGATACAGCGCTTTTGTGCATGCAGGCTCGGTAGCCATTCCTATTGGCGGAGTCCAACAGATCAGTCCCATCCCTGGCCCCGCCAATCCCGATCCTATCCTAGAAAATTTGCAGACGGTGATGGATAACCATTACCAGAAGCCTTTTTACTCAGGGGATCCCACTGACTATCTGGCTTTGATAACTTTGCAAACAAATACCTATACAGCCGGCTCGCCTGTTATCTTCAATCCCTTAGACGACAACATCATGTCCATCCAAATAGGGCAAAATATCTTATTCGATGATTCAGGCACTTTTCCAGTTATGTTAGGCACAAATACCATCGCCTTATCAGAAGATGGCGGCAAGTCATGGAGCTACGGGCCGCCCGTTCAGCAGATTATTCCCTTGGGTGGCTACATTTCGCAAATTATCAATGCCTCACTTGGTCCTGGTCTATATATGCAATATAATAAGCAGGGGAGGCTCTTTGCTTCAGGGCAGGGGTTTGATGATATGGTTCCGAATCGTGGTAATGTAGTTCCTGAAACCGGATTTCTTTTTACTTATTCAGATGACAACGGGAAGAGTTGGGCCGTTCCCAATATTGTTTTCACTTCTACCGTAAATTGGTGGTTCACCAAAGGGGCTTTTGCGGCCCAGGGACAGGGACCAAGAGAGTTTTATACGACTATAGATCCGGCACATCATGATCTCATTCATGCCAATACGATGTTTCCTATCTATGAATTTATTCAGAACCCAATTGTTCGATTTGGAAATCTCTTTTATTTTCGCTCAAAAAATGGGGGCATCACATTTTCCAAACCCAAGCAAGTCTATAGTTTGATGAATGATCCGGTTTGGAAAGCCAAATATTCTGATCCACAGATCACTGACCACTTATATCTCGAATTTGGCGGGTTCAGTCTGAGTTCAGCGCATCCGCTGGTGGTAGACCAAAATGTGCTGTTATTGCCTGTTATGCGCCAGTATCCTAAAATTGGATCCACAGACTATTCAGGAAATGTGGTTGATACGAATTTCGATCAAGCTGTTGTCAGATCCTTGGATAAGGGAAAAACATGGCTCAACGTTGCTGGCGCCACAGAGCAATATATTTTGACTTTTTTCGCGCACGATCCTGGTTTAGGTTTTGGGTTCGACACGCCTCTGCATGCAACTACAGGTCAAAGCACCACGCCTATCGTCAGTCCCTTTACAGGACGCATCTATTTGACCTATGCGGCGGGTAATCCAGCCTCATTTCCCGATAGGTTCACTGCAGCACTCTTTCCCTATGTTTTGGTGAGTGCCTCCAACGATCAAGGGGCGCATTGGTCGCAGTCCGTGCAGATCAATCGCACCCCCACCAATATCTCATTTGATAGACAACAAGCTTTTGGGCAGTTCGCCCTTATGACGCTTGATGGCTATTATGTGGTCGCGTACTACGATTTCAGAAACTGGACCGGATCACCAGGCGAAGACCCGCAAAAAACGCCTCTTCAGACCGATGTTTGGTTAGATATCTATAAAGAAGTGGATGATCCTACAGGCGGCAGCACAGGCATTGGATTGGATTTTGTGGAAGAAAGGCGTGTGACGCCGCACTCTTTTGACGCTCGTATTATGGGTGCTAAAGCCACTAACAGTATCCATTTTGCTAATACAACTATAGAAGGGTTAAAGATGTCGGTTAATAAAAAAAATCAACTGTTCGTTATGTTTTCTATGACTAATGAAAGCAAGCCATCTAATATAAGAAAAGGGTATCAAGGCATGACGATCGATACAAACAATCGAGGAAACATTTTTATCCAACGCTATCAATTTCCCAAACCCAGCAATGAATAAAAGAAAAACCAGAGAATGATATGCACAAGAAGTTCGCCTTTGCCACCAGCCAGCTGCTCTTAATCAGTGCTGCCTTAACAGCCACTCCAGATCAAACGATCTCTTGGAATGGCTTCACCTCAGAAAATTGGAGCGATAGCACCAATTGGACTTCAATCCCCCCAGGTGGAATCCCGATCGACGGCTGCGACATGACTTTTCCGCAAAGTGGCGTCAGTCGCTTTATCTCCAATAATGATGAATTCGTAGACCCCAATAGCATCACCATCCATCCTCCTAATGGCGGCTCGTATACTTTGATGGGCAATCCAGTGACTGTTAGCTCTAGTATTTTGGTAGCGGGCGGCGATGCCAATTCCAGCGTAAATGTAAGCCTGCCGCTAAGAGGCACAGCAGGACTCACGAAGGAGGGCCCTGGCACATTGATACTCTCTTTAGGACAGGACTATAGTGGTGACACGTTGGTGCGCGGTGGGACGCTGCAAGCAGGAGCAGATAATCCCTTTTCGATTAATTCAGCGGTCGTTCTAGGTGATGGCCTAAGTAGCAGCGCCATCTTAGATCTAAATGGTCACAGCAGTGAAATTGTTTCATTAGCTGATTATGCCGCCACGCCAGGCACGGTGTTATTGGGGAGTGGCGACCTGACTCTCTTCGGAGAAACCCCTACTATTTTCTATGGCAGCATTTCAGGGACAGGTGGCTTGACGTTGGGATTTGATGCGTTAGTTACATTAACGCTGGCCAACAGCCATGGCGTAAATTATAGTGGTGATACGGTATTTTCCGACGGTATATTGCGAGCTGGGGCGGATAACGCTTTTTCGCCACATTCAAGGGTTTTTTTTCAAAATGAGCCCTCTATCTTGGATCTCAATGGCTTTAACAACACGATTCCTTCTGTTACATCTGAGACTTTCAAAGGCGTTATCAATTTAGGTAGCGGCACACTAACGGTTGGAGATGCTACTCATTCCAATTACACTGGAGAGATAAACGGCACTGGGGGGTTAGTCAAGCAAGGCAGTGGTACCTTGCTGCTAAGCTCTATAGATAAATTGCAATATAGCGGGGGGACAACCATCCTGGCTGGTACGTTGCAAGGCGACACTAATACTTTACAAGGCTTGATCGATAATCAGGCGACACTGCATTTTACCCAAGTCTTTAATCCATTAGTTAGTGTTATTCCACCTTTTGATGGCACTATCATCGGTAACGGTAGGCTCATTAAAGATGGATTTAAAACTCTCATTTTTAGTCAGCAGACTTCAAAAGTAGCCAATTTTAAGGGCGCTACGTTTGTCAATGATGGGACACTGCTGTTAAATACTACCTTAGGTGGTAGCGGTACGACAGTGATCCATACAGGCGTCATCACGGGCAATGGCACAGTTCAAGGTGACTTGACTGCTTCCAAAGGAGGTACGGTAGCTCCTGGTGATGGCATTGGCACCTTACATGTGGGTGGTAATTACCTGCAACAGGCCAATACTATCTACCAAGTGCGCATCGATGCGACTGGTGGCAGCAGTTTCCTTGATGTCGCAGGTACTGCTACGCTGGAAGGGGGAGAAGTGCTGATCAAACCGACTGAGGGTCAAAATTTTCTCAACAAGACATATGACATATTGCATGCTGACAAAGGACTAACAGGGACATTTGCAGGCATTAAAACAAACGTCAACGATAGCATTCTTTTTGGTCCGGTGCTGTCGTACACAGCCACCGATGTCTTATTAACGATACAACTGACGCTGGTCAATGCAGCAACAACAGCGAATGAAAGGGCCGTGGCAGAGCAACTCGATAGCATCGTCAACGCTAATGACGATGAAGCGTTGATCTTAAGCACGCTGGCCGGCCTGTGGGCATATAAGGTTAGTGAAGCGCTGGATCAAATGACAGGGCAGCAGTACCTCAGCGAGCTGCTGACAGCTGAGATCACGAATCGCCAATTTTTAAGGCGTTTGTACGACCCTGTGCGTGGGCTTGTTACGACGATACCTTGCGAACGCGACTGCTGCCACCAAAGTTGTGAGCTTGATTTTTGGTTCGAAGGGGGTGGCAGCCGCAGTTTCTTACGCGGCAGCCGTAATGAAGCGAGCTTTGCGTCCAGCGGCTTTGAACTAGCTGGCGGCGTTCAAGCTGCCATTGCGTCTAATTTGACTGTAGGCGTTGCAGCTGGCTATGCTGTCGATCAAGTGCACTATCGGGACTGCGGTGCTGGCACGAATCACACTTATTTAGGTGGGATTTATGGTTTGTACCGCCCTTGTGACTATTATGTGATGGCTGATGCGCTATTTGGAGTCAGCCACAACAAAGCCAAGCGCCATATCAATTTTGGAGATATCAAGCGCACAGTGTATAGCAAACCAAAAATCCATGAGACTACTTTCTATTTGGAAGCGGGTAAAGATTTTTGTTGCAAGTATTTTCTGGTGCAGCCTTTTGCTGGTATTGAGTTGAGCTATGCCCAGCGCGACCAAATTTCAGAGCATGGTGCAGATTCGCTGGATCTCGTGGTGTTTGAAAAGAAACTCTTCAATGCCTATGGTAGTCTCGGAGTACACCTCACGCAAGCTGTGTGTGATGGCCTAGACTTAAGTATGGACTTAGCCTGGCAATATCGCTTTAGCGAGCGGCAAAACCACCTCACAGAGCGCTTTCGCGATTTTGGCACACCTTTTAAAATTAAAGGCATCTCTGAAGAGCGCAACAGCTTCGAAGGAGCTGTCACAATTTCAAAAGAAATTGTAAAGGGGTGGACGCTATATGCTGAATTCGCAGGACAACGATGGAAAAAGATCTCCTCTTATAATTATCTGGCAGGTGTAGAAGCCCGCTGGTAGCCTAATGGGCCATTGTCGCCCAGGGTAACACATTGAATGTAAAATCCTAGGGCACCGCCCTAGGTGCAGTTAGAATAGGTTGTCAGGCTGGGTGCCTGCGTTGTAGTGTGTTTGAAGGTAGGTTACGCCCTTGATGGGCCTTATCCCTGGAAGGGATAATGGCCAGTAGCCCCGCCCAGGTTCAGTAATGGAAAAACATAAGGCTATAAACATTACAGTGTTATACCCCTGAAAGGGGTAACGGCGCGTAGCCCAGGGTGAGCGACAGCGTAACCCTGGGTATAAGAATACAATATTGCACCCCAGAAAGGGGTGCGGGCCATTTTTGGTCAAAAACGCACATAGCATGCCCGTACCCCTTTCTGGGGTACAATATCTAATATTAATCTCCCAGGGTTGCGCTGTCGCTTACCCTGGGCTACAAGCCGTTACCCCTTTCAGGGGTAAAGCACCGGGTGTATCGAGTCTCAGGATTTAGTTTTAAGCCTAATCTAAATATTCGAAAAATATATTGTCGCTTATGCAATCGTCTCATGTCGTCCATGCAGTCCATGTCGTCCATGCAGTCCATGTCGTCCATTTGACGCCCTCGCATGAACTTGTATTGCGTTGACATTAAGTGGGATATTCAATCAAAATTAATACTCAACCATTTAAAGCGGAGTTTGTAATGTCTAGTCTAGCATCGAGCAGTTCATCTAGCCCTTCGTCATCGTGGTCAGGTTCACCCGCTCTTTCGCCATCATGGCCGGCTTCAGCTGCATCTCCATTATCTTTGGTAAGCGCCAGGATGACGCCTACGCCACTAGAAACACCACAGCAAACACTATTTGACTGCCCCCACAGAGAGTGTGTGCGTTTAATGGCGTTGTTTAACAATTCCTCCGGTAACATTTCATTGGAAGTGATTAGTCAAAATGCTCCCGCTTTCGATACGGGACGAATCCTTCATTACTATGGGGACATTATTGCCCTCATTCCTGAAGCGGCAAGAGATACCAGTCTTTTATTAGAGCTAAAAGCGCTGGATAGACGTTTTTGGAAGGGAGCTTCGAAACCAGGACACACCGTGGCCGAAGCACTCAATGCGGTCGTTACGGCATTTCAGCGCATCTCTACCATTTTGTCCGGGACAACTTCTGAATTTCGCCGTCGTGGCTTGAGCTTTCTCGTAGATAGTAAACTATCTTCTTCGCCTAACTATTTTCTTTATCTGCGCATGGCTGAGGTCATGGCGCAAGGAAAACAAAAACTGGATGAAGAGGACTATCAAAATTTACAGATCGTATTAAACAAAAATGGTATCTCTTCTATGAATAAAGGGCATGAATTGCTCAACGATCTAGGGAACATTTCGGGTGATTGTAGGCGAATAGTCATTAGGTTGAATGCACAGGCAGAAAAAGTAGACTCTATTTTACGTTCACATGAACTTCCAGAAATATCGCAAGGCGCCAATTTAATCCCTGATTACATGCACATTACTCTCAGCGATATAACTGCTATAGACAATAGCTTAAAGGAACTTACAGACCTCAAAGAATCTCGGTGGGCCGTAATTCATAATAAAATATTAATAAATATCCCAGTGGAGGTGGCTAAGTCCGTACTCAAAATAGCTTTGAAGCTTAAAGCTGCATTACCTGTCACAGATGGAGATGATCACTGTCAGATTAAAGCAGTCGAAAATTTCATTGCTCTCATGGAGAAAAGCGCGAAAGACCCAAGGTTGCCAGCGCTTCTCGATATAATGGATGAATCCGATGGGATTGACTTGGCTTTTTGCAAACTGCCAATGATGTATGCTGCGCTGGAGGCTATAGGACACGGCTTATAAAAACTCAAGCAGGGAGCATGGCGCCAAGCAGCTCTGCTAGCAACGCGTGATTGGCCGGGCTAAGGTCACACAAGGGGAGGCGGCAGCTTCCCGCAGGAAGTCCGCAAAGCTGTAAGGCTGCCTTGATAGGGATCGGATTGGTTTCTATGAAGGCAGCCTTCATCAACGGCATCAGATGGTAATGGTGTTGTCTGGCGGCCACCCAATTGCCTTGCAGGGCCGCATCCGTCAGGGCCTTAATTTCTTTAGGGATGAGATTGCTCACTACGGAGATGACACCTCGGCCGCCTAAGGCCATCAAGGGAAATGTGAACCCATCATCGCCACTCAACACGCTAAAATGGGGGAAATCCTCTCTGACCGCTGCAATCGTATCGCTGATCTGCATGATGTTGCCAGAAGCTTCCTTAATGCCAGTGATATTGGGGATGTCAGCGAGGCGTTTGAGCGTGTCAATGTGTAGGTTGCAGCCGGTGCGCCCAGGGTTGTTGTAGATGATGATTGGGATTTGCACGGCGCTAGCAATCGCTTTAAAGTGTTGGTAGATCCCTTCTTGCGTGGGTTTGTTGTAATAGGGAACAATGACTAACGCTTGATCGGCGCCTAGCTCTTGGGCCTGACAGGTGCTTTTGATGGAGGCTGCAGTGGCATAGCCGCCTGAACCTACCATCAATGGCACGTTGTGAGGGATCTCTTCGCGCGCAATCATGATGATGCGCTTTTTTTCCTCTTCACTCAAAGTAGGCGCTTCACCTGTCGTTCCAAGGGGAACGATCCCATCGACCCCACTGTGCAATTGACGCTTGATCAGATGACGCAAGCCAGCTTCGTCGAGTCTGCCATCGGCATCAAAAGGGGTGATTAGAGCTGTAAAAACGCCTTTAAGTTCATGCATGTGGTGTTATTTCCTTTAGATTTGTGTAGTTAAATGCATCTTGAGAATATCATCATAGCCCTCATATTCGCCAACATGTTTCTTAAGCAGCTCAACGAGTTCTTTATTGACGTCGCCATAGGGGTTTTTGAAGAGACTATCTCCATCGAAGTTGAGGAGCACACGGGAGATGAATAGCTGCATATTCGCATCCGCAGCGGTTGTATTGCCGTAAGGGTCCAAATCTCCTTTGGCGTCGAGCGCTTTATCTTTCATCCCTAGGCTAACTTGAGAGATATCGGTGAGAGCTTGTTGGCGCGAATGGGCTGCCCAATGAATAAACGTTGTTTTGCTTATCAGCCAAGCACAGAATTTGGCAAGGTTGGCAAGATCATTTTCCGATGGCTTTTGCGAGTGCTTTGTCAAAGGTGGCAAGGTGTCGATTTTAGCATGCATCGCTTCAGACCAGCGGTAGATAGCTGGCCAATCGTTAACGATCCCTTCCCGGTGTGTTTTGATGTAGTCAGTGAAGAAACTCTTAAGTAATCCAAAGTGTAAGGCTTCCGCTTTTGCTAAGTAGTGATTCTTTGCCACGGGCATAGGCGGTTGGTATTTCTGCCAGTCTGCTTTATCCTTCACAGTTTGGATAATCAAATCAGCTACTGCTTGCGTTGTCAAGGCCGACATACTAAGCACGCTGCCGGGTCCGAAAATCACCCCTTTAGAGCCTAGCCAATTGATGAAATCGAGTTGCCCAAGGTGTGGCTCCATGGGATTATATAACGGGTTAGCCGGTGTGATATACTTAAAGAATTCGGCTGCCAGTAATCCAGCTAACTCGTGTCCTTCGCCTAAATGGCGTTCGGCCTCCCCTTTGAAAGCAAAGGTTGATCTCGCAAGGTACATTGCCCAGCCAATTTTTGGATCGCCTGGTTTAAAGACCATTTCGATAGGATCACTTCGGAATTTGATAGCGATAGATGCTAGCGTGAGTTCATTATTACTGTCTTTAGTACATGTTACAGTGACGTTAGGAAGGGCGTTGTTGTCCTTGAATTCGTAGATATCCCAATTGGCATTCCAAATGACTAGATTGTTTTTGGAGGTGTCTGGCGTGGTTGTGCTCACATGGTTGAGGAGTTCTTCAATCAATTCAGCCACTGTCACAGGGCGCTTGGCATAGGAAGGGCCAAACAGGTCGTAGATCTTTTGTACATGTGAGGTGTGAAGCCAATGTCCAAGCGTGGCGACTAAAACTCTTTTAGGAAGCTCTGGCAGTGCGGCGGCAAAGAGCTTCCAAAAATAACGTGGTGGTTGCCGGTGGCTGGGGATTGGGAAAGCTTCTTTTGTTAGGTCGGACGAAACGTCCTCGTAGTTGACTAAGATTTTACCTAGATCGTTTGTTTTTTGTGTTAAGGAAAGATCGCGGTTGATTTGTTGGAGAGACACTTCGTTTTTGATTGCGGGAAGTTTAGCAAATGGGATCCGTTGTTGTACCAAATCGATCACTAGGCGTTGCGAACGGCTGAATATGCTCGGTTTCCAGTCGTAGTGGAAGCGAAAGTTGCCGTTGGCATCGGTTCTGGCACACCCCACATAGTGTTTAAAGTTGAAGAAATCTTTAATGTAGAAGTTGACCTTCATATTTTCGACACTTTGTCGGTCGTCGTTAAATTGTAATTGACCGGAGATTGTGCGATCGTAATTTGCCAGTAAGTCTGGCGAACTGTCATGTTTATGAGCACTAATACCTAATTTGGGAGCGACTAAGCTATTGCCTGTATGCCACGCATAGAGGTAGCGCGCAGTGTTGGTAGCTATTGACATAATGCAACTCCTATAGTTATTTGAGCCTTTTGAGCCTTCATTTAACTCTTACGTTAAAATAGGATTTTTCGCCAAGAGCATATCTGATAGGGTAAAAAAACCTGTTTTACCTTGCAACCATTCAGCTGCTACGATTGCCCCAGAAGCAAATCCGTCGCGGTTTCTCGCTGTATGTGTTAAGGTGATCGTGTCGGCAGGGGAATCGAATAACGTGGTATGCGTTCCAGGAACAGAGCCAACGCGTAGACTGGAAAATTCAATAGGTACTTGATTATTAGGTAGATGTGCTTGTAGTTTCTCGATGATATTTTTGGCTGTGCCGGAAGGGGAGTCCAGTTTCTGGTTATGGTGAATTTCTATGCCACTGACATCGTAGCAGTTAAAAGGGGCGATTAATTTGGCGGCATGTTCAACCATTTGGAGGAAAAGAGCAATGCCTAAAGAAAAGTTGGGGGCGAAAAGAAAGCCTATGCTTGCGTCCTTGACGATGGCTCTTGCCGTTTCAAGCTGGTCGTGCCAGCCTGTTGTACCCATGATGAGGTTTTTCTTTAGAGCAGCGACCTTCTGTATGTTATTTAACGCACAGTCAGGGCGTGTAAAATCGATGCAGATATCAGCTGCAGTTAAATCCTCAAAAGAACCTTTAGAATCGATTGTGGCCACAATGGTATGTCCCTTAGCAATAGCGTGTTGTTCCACTGCTTTGCCCATTTTGCCGTAGCCGATTAGTGCGATTTTCATAGTTATACCATCATAATCTTTCAATATCGTTCAAATGCTTATAAAGAGTCTGTGAAAAATCAATTGGATATGGACTAATTGGACTACCTGGACGAACTGGACTAATTGGACAGAGCAGTCCAGTTCGTCCAGTTCGTCCAGGTAGTCCAATTAGTCCATGTCCAATTGATTTTTCCGCGGCCTATCTTGGTGAGCATTTACTTAAAAATAGCTTAAAAAGCCATATAGGATAAAGCCTAAAATCATAAGTTGTCTAAGTTGAATGTTTTATGGACGAAGGGCTTCACTAGAGATTTTTTGCCATAAGTTATCCATGCTTGCTTTTTGCGTGTTGGTGAGCGGATGAATCACTAAAAAGCAGTCGTCATTGGTTGTGAAGGCGGCCTTTGTCCAGTTAGCTGAACCATTGACGAGCAGGTTGCTGTCGATATACAGGAATTTATGATGGAGCAGGGGGCCACCTTGGCTTAAGGCGACCGGCACTTTGTTCTTTTTTAAGAGCTCAACGATTTTGGCCCCAGCCCCTTTGCCTGCAGTGTGGTCGATGACTACTTGTGTATCAATGCCGCGTTTACGGGCTGCAATTACCTCCTGGGCAAGATCTTGACGCGTCCATGTGAACATCGCAATGCGGATCGTCTTTTCCGCCCCACGTATTAAGGCTTTTAAACGCGAGATGGCCGCTTGATCATCGGGCAGGAACCATAGCTCGACTGTTTGGCCGCCGATGGTGAAATTTTGGTGCTTAAATGGGGGATTGAAATCTTCCACTTGCATGCTAGAAGCTTTGGCTTTAATGGCTTGCGCAAGAGAAGGGTCATCAAAAGCCGCCACGAGGTTGCCATGCACTTGAAGTGATTCTGTGGTCATATTTGCCGAGCCGAGCCAGGTTTGTTTCTCGTCGATCACGAGAATCTTTTGGTGCATCAAGCCCGGACCAAAGCGCCGCAGGCAAGTCGTTTTTGGACCGAGCTTACGGTCGATATGAGGGGAGGCTTTGGCATCGCAGATGACACGCACGTCGATCCCCTGTAAACTCTGCTGGCGCAAGCTGGCAATGATTTCAGGATCTGTAAGGGAGTAGATGATGAGCAATACTGAATGCTTTGCTTGATCGATCGCTGTGGTAAAGGCTTTTGTGAGGTCATCGTGGGTTTGGTTCGCATAGAGTTCTGCCGGTTTGTCAGAAGAGGGGAGACGTGGTTGTGTGTCTGTATTGTGAAGAGTAAAGGTAGCGGCAAATAATAATGCGAGCAGAGCACTAATCAGATAATTGGTGATATAGCGAGCAGGGGATGTGGCTTTGGATTTACGCTTTTTCTTCATATCACCAGGTTGACATTGGTGGTAAAGGCGCTCATGAGGGCTTGTTGCAACCCGGTATGGCGACGTTTGACCTCGTCATTTCTAACAGCAATAGAGATGGCTTTTTTTGTACCTACGATGACGACAAGGCGTTTGCCTCGTGTGACACCCGTATAGAGCAGGTTACGGTGCAGCAGCTTGAAATGCGTTGTATGCACAGGCATGACGATGCAAGGGCACTCACTGCCTTGATATTTATGGATGGAAACAGCATACGCTAAGACTAATTCATCGAGATCGGAAAATTCATAGATCACTTCTTTATCATCGATGGTGACGACCATTTTTTGTTCGTTTGTGTCGATCGAGGTGATGCAACCGATATCTCCGTTAAACACTTCTTTTTTGTAGTCGTTTTTAATCTGCATCACTTTGTCGCCCGGCATGAAGCGTTTCCCTCCCCATAAGAGGGGTGTGCCTTTGGGGTTTAGCTGCTCCTGTAGGATCAGGTTGAGATTTTCTGTGCCTATAATGCCGCGGCGCATCGGAGCAAGGACTTGAATTTCGTGGAAGGGGTCGAGTCCATATTTTTTTGGCAGACGATGTCCAACCAGCGATAAGATATCGCGCTGTACATCCTCAGGGGTTTCGGCTTCGATGAAGAAGAAATCGCTATCGCTTAGATTGTTGATCTCTGGAAAAGTGCCACTATTGATGCGGTGGGCATTGGTGATAATGCGTGAACCAGCAGCTTGACGGAAGATCTCATTGAGAGCCGACACCGTTATCGTGCGTGAGGCTATGATGTCCTTCAGGACGTTTCCAGGGCCCACACTTGGGAGCTGGTTGATGTCGCCCACAAAGATGACGCGTGCATGCTCGGGAATGGCTTTTAGCAAGCTGTACATTAAAGACGTGTCGATCATGCTAGCTTCATCAATAATGATGAGATCGCATTCAAGTGGGTTCTTCAGTCCTCTTTTGAAACCGCCATTTTTGAAATCAAATTCCAAGAGACTATGGAT
>JABDFJ010000058.1 GCA_013286645.1 Chlamydiota bacterium
TTGATTGTATAATTTGTAATTAAATCATATGTGTTATAATTAAATTAATTGAATTAAACATGTTGGTTTTATGACTTCTGTAAATCCAAGTTTTATACCGGAACAACCTGGTAATGTTAGAATTTGGTCCGATGCAGTCACTGCTAAACCCGATATTGATGTCTTAGTCCCTGTGGCTCAGGAAGATGCGCAATCAGCAGCTCGCGCCACAGATGCATCTCAAGTTGTTCTCAATAGGGATTTTCCAGAGGTATTTTCTCTTGTGGATAACTTGGCAACCACCTTTCTTATTAACACCACCAACCAAGAAAGGACAGAGAGCAGTCTGCAAGAAATCGGACTTAAAACGCAGCTCTACGCGGAAGTAGTGATTAGGGAAACTTTTGAAAAATTGGGAATGATGTCTCAAATTCCCGTTAAAGATTTTGGTGTAATTACTACATTAACCAAGACGGCAATTGAGCTTTTTGTGACTCATATAAAAGCAGGTGAAGATGCCCAAGCCGCACTTGACATCAAAGGCTTAGTGTATGGCATTGTTGATGTTTTAAAGACCTCGCCTTCCCAAGAGATGTCAAAGCTATTAAATACCGTCCAAATCGATGCATTTTCTACGCAGTTACAAGCTGTGGTAGAAGGGGCATTAGCTAGAGAATCCCAAGTGCTTGCTGCACCTGCCGTTAAAGATCCAACGATGGCGTCAACTAGGACATCGCAGCTAAGCGAAGCTCTAAGTGGGAAAGTGTCTTTAGTGGATGTGGGTTCGCAGCCAGAAGGAGTTAAGATTCAGCAGGTGTGGCAAGCGGCACAGGAGGATCTAGGATTGGCGACAGGCGTAGGAATATCCACAGTGATTTGGGGCTCACTAGTCGACTATGCAGGGAAATTGCTGGAAAAAGCGTTCAATGCGGAGGGGGGATTTAATTTTAATAAGCTTGATGAATTATGGGATAAGCTTACTTTTCTTTCTCCGGAAGATAGGCAACAATTGAAAACGACTTTGTTGGATAAGATCGAAGGTGCACAACCTGAAAGGATTAAAGACTTGCTGATGAGTGAGATCAAAACCATCCTCATCGATCCAAGTGGTATTAAGCGTCTACCAGTGATTTTGAGTGACACGGCGAATCAGTTGAAAATAGCCTTTAGCCCTGGTGGGGTGACTGGCACCGATCAGCTGGATACGATGATTAAAAGTAAAGTCCTCACTGGGCTGAATTCCGAAGTGGAAAAACAATGGTTTCTATTTAACGCTAAAAATCACTTAAAAACAAACTTGCGTACTGTTGTCAATGGTTCAAATCCACTGCGTATGAGTACTTGTATGCTCAAATCATTAAATGAAATCTTAAGTCTCTCCCGAAAATCTGATTCGACCTTTAAAACTAGCGACGGCAGGGAGGTGGATCTCCAAGATAAAGAGGCCATACAAACATATCGCGCTGATGCCATGCATAAAATAGCGCGCAATGCGGGTAAGTTGCTAGCTAAAAAAAATGAAAAAACTGGTGAACTCCAGATTGGTACTTTCAGTATCGCTAGAATTGTTAAATTTTTAACACCGTTGTTAATAAAGCTAAAAATCATAAGTATTAAACCTAAAATGGGCAACCTAGCAGAGGATGTGCATAAAATTGTCAAGACCAGTTCAGCAGGAATTGATCACTTCATTGCTAAGTTAGTTGAAAATAGCGCATCTTCATTTTTTGGGGCTGACGCACTAAGAGATATGATTAAAATGTGCTTGGAGAGTCAAAAGCAGAACCCTGCTCTTCAAGAAATCTTGACGGCCTTTACTAGCGAAGCGCAGCTTTCCCGCTTCATGCATGAAAACATGGAAGTATTTTCGGTTTTTATTTTAGAAGCTTTTTCCAGTGAATGTGTTGCTATCTGCGAAGGGAAATCCGTTCCTTCTGAAAAAGCTACTGAGACATTAACCACAGAGCTTACCAAGACCTTAAAGCTGGCAACTTCAGCAGTCCTCGAAGGTGAAAAGATCAAAAACACAGCCAGCCAGTCGCTGGATAAGGCGCTTGAAGCCGCTGTCGCTGTTATCAACCCTCCTATGGTTGTTAAAGAAGTGGCTAAAGCATGGAAGTCATGGATAGATTAGACCGATGGGATAAATCAGCACAGATTTATGTAGATCGGCAATATTAGAAGAGCAAATTCCAAGCGCATTCCCATTAGGAGCGAAGGCAACCCCCTTAACACCTCCCTCTTCAGGAAAAGTACTTTGTAAAGGAACAGATTCGGCATGAAAGATGCTAAGAGCTTGCACGGCTGTGCGTCCATAGCGTGGAAAGGTATCGGAAACTTTCTTAAAGACAAGTAGCGTTTGCGCGCCGGCAGCGTTTGAAACTGCCAGATATTCATTAGAAGGATGAAAACTTAGTGAATGGGGATAATACAAGTTTGAGCGAAAGCCTCGGATCACCTCGACAAGCTTCCATGAGTATTCTCCATTTGGTCCTTGTTGCCGTTGATAGATTGGGACGAGGTGATTGCCGTGGCTAGCCACAGCTAAGAGCTCTCCATCGCTTGAAAAAGCTAGCCCATCGGGCCTATCTAGAATTTGATCTTGTGTGATGACATAATAAGGGACTTGTTCATAATCATCTCCTTCATAATGGAAGAAGGCAATGGTATTGGCATAAACGTTGGCTACGGCGATGGCGTTTTCTGTTGGCACATATTTCACAGCATGAGGGTAGTGAAGTTGAGTCCTTCTACCCTTCAGGACCACCATAGGCACCGGCTCATAGAAGTCATGTTGGGTGCTTTTTTTATAAATATTCACTGATTGCCCTTGTGAGTTTGCGACAGCCAAGTGCTCACCGTTGGGGGAGAAGGCTACATCATGAGGATAGCTCAGCTGTGCATCTGGCCCTTCAATGGTAAAAGAGGGGGTGATCTCATAGTTGGAATCGTTTGCAAGCCTTCTGTGGAAGCAGATCGCGTCGCTAGCAGCATTGACCACGGCCACGGAATCGCCAGTGGGAGAAAAAGCGATCCCTTCAGGATGGCAGACTTTTGATTCGACCCCTTCAAGGATTGTTCCAGGAGGTTCAATGATCGTCAATGAAGCATCAGCTTCACAGAGGATGCAACTGGCAAAAACAGCTAAAGCACGATGAAGAATAGACATAGAAACCTCAAAATTTTTACTAACTTTTGCGGAAAGGATTAGTATTAAGCAAGCCCATTTTGATGGTATTCTTACGAAGATCTAGCCATTTGCGATGTATCCCATTTCACTTATGCAATCGTCTCACGTGGACGAAGATGATATAGTTCAAAAGTTCACACTGTTGTTAACGAGGTTTGGGTACATGTTCACGCAATGCGTCAACTTAAGGGAATGGACTTAATGGACTTAATGGACTGCATGGACGGAGTGGACAGCTTTCTTGTCCACTTTTAGTCCATTCAGTCCATGTAGTCCATTAAGTCCATGTCCAATTGTTTTTTTCTCAGTTTTTGCATGGTAATAATTTCCTTAAGTTGACGCCATTCGTGAACATGTCCAGGTTTGGAGATTAAATTATTGATTTAAAAAAAAAGCGCATGCATAACAGCTATGAGGAATTTATTTTAAAAAATAAAATATATAAATACGAGGTGACAATGTCTGCGCTTGCTGTAACAAATTCAAGAAGTCCCAGTCCAAGTTTGGTTGAAGATTATGTAGGGACGTCCTCCCTAACTCCACAAAATTCTTTAGCTACAAAAATAGAAGATGTTGCGAGTACTGTAAATGTAAATGCACAAGCTGCTTTATCTGATGCTGCACATCGATCAACGACAACGAGAGGGGATGGATCGCCCAGAGCTATATCTCCATTAAGGCAGGAAGCGATAGCTCAAGAGACCCCACAAGCAACTGCTGACGCTAGCCAAACGGCAGGAGTTGAGCGTGCAACGACTCCAGTGAGGTCAAGCCGTTCAGCCTCTCCCTTGGCAGACGCTGGCGAGGCAGCAAAAAATGAAGCACCAACTGAAGGTAGCCAGAGGCGGGCTTCAGTGTTTGCTGACGATGACCAAGTATTAGAATCTGAGCGTCCAACCACTCCACCAAGTGCAAGTCGTTCAGCCACACCAGCGCCAGATGCTAACGCTGCTGCCAAAGATGCGGCGCCCACGGCAGGCGGCCCGACGACACCTCCTGAGGGTGATGCCGCTGGCCAAGCAGCAGGACCTGAGCGCTCAGCTACCCCTGTAAATCCTAACCGTTCAGCCACACCAGCGCCAGATGCCAGCGCTGCTGCCAAAGATGCGGCGCCCACGGCAGGCGGCCCGACGACACCTCCTGAGGGTGATGCCGCTGGCCAATCGGCAGGATCTGAGCGTGCAACGACTCCGGTGAGGTCAAGCCGTTCAGCCACCCCAATGCCAGATGCCAGCGCTGCTGCCAAAGATGCAGCGCCCGCGGCAGCCAGCCCGACCACGTCTCCAGTGGGTGATGTGGAAGGCGGTCCACGTGGTTCTATATCCCCGAATGTGGTCAGGTTCCACGGATCTCTCTCCACGGTTGGGGTAGTAAATGAAAATCCAGCTTCAGCTGCATCTGCCGCAAGTGGTCAGCAATCAGGCGCAGCATCTTCCACTGAGCAATCCCAAAACGAAGCGCCACCAGCCTCCCCATCGGTTGCTGATGATGCCTCAAAAGGGGCACCACCCTCTAACGAGGCGTCAAATGAGGGTGCAGCTGGACCATTAGTGCTTGTAGATCTTGGAGCCCAACCATCTACGGGACCTACTGCTGCTCCGGGAGAAGCCTCCGAAGATGAACCAAGGGTACGTGGAGGTTGTTTTTCAGCCGCTAGCTGCTGTGGGGCTCTCTGGAGAAAGTGCTTTGGAGGAAGTGCGCAGAAATAAAGGTGTAATCTATTGATATGTGGTCTGAGCCTTTCTCACAAGGCTGTGGACAACAAAAGAGCCGCCCTATAAGGCGGCTCTTTTGTTTTGCATGGAGCAAGCACTTAATTTATTGTTAAAGTGGTTTTTTGTGGTATTTGTGGTGCCGCAAATGCTGAGGCAAGATTTCTTTTGACCGAAGCACTGATGGAAGCTGCTCTGGCTTTGGCCATTTTCACAGTTACTTCCATAAATTCTTTGACGTTAGGCGACCACTGGGATTTTGGTAGAGCGTCTAAGTGCACAATTGTGCATTTTTTCAGCACTGAACTATCAGCAGGCAATGTGGCATTGATACAGAAGATTTCACTTAAGACTTTTAAATTGGCCATTTCTTGCGGAAAAGAGGTTATTTTTAGGTTCTTGAAAGTGAGCATCTCTAGATTTTTTAGCTTGCCAATGACTGGAGGGATATGGGTGACATTTTCAAGAAATAGTGCTTTGATCTCATCTAATTTCGCCTGATTTGCATTCATCCAGGCCAAGGCTTCAGCGGGATCATCTGTGAGAGGGACATCGTCCACGGCAAGGTTGTTGTAAAGTGCTAATAAGTTGCGTCCGGTTTGAATTTCTTCGGTTCGTGGACTCGGAGACAGACTTTCTAGAGGGCGCTGAGTGGCTGGAGAGAGACTCATGTTTAAATCCTTTTAACAGGGTTTTATTTTGTGATGGGTGTAAATTATAATAGAAGATTAGTTAATAAGGCTAGTGATTTTTATTCTAGAAGGAACGTGTTTTAGTAAATGTTCACGCACTGACGCAACTTAAGGAAATGGACGGCATGGACTGTATGGACTGAATGGACGGAGTGGACAGCTTTCTTGTCCACTGTTAGTCCATGCCGTCCATGCCGTCCATGTCGTCCATGTCCAATTTTCCGTCTCGGCATTGATAAATGCTTTGATAAATAAGAAAAGCGCCATTATTATTTTCTGATAATTCGCAATTTTAGTTCTGTATATTGTTTGTAAAACTAATTTTAAACAAAAACCAAGTGATGTCTGATGAGCTTAATATCTCGATGTTTTTCCTCCCCCACATCTATCTTAGCCCCTTCTTTAACGCCCACATTTGCTACGGGTGCAGCAACACATGTGTCTGCTAGTGCAGCTTTAGAGGTAACAGCTTCCGTCCCTCCTTTTGGAATTGTTTTATCTCAAGAAAAACACCCCGATGCGCTTAAACGCCTTGCAGCATTAAAGACAGAAAAGCATAGGTTATATCCCAACCCAGATTTTAAGGCTGCCAAGCTGCCCGAATTAGATTTTTCCGTTCAAGAGGTGTGTGACGCTTTTAATGCCAAATTGGCTGCTAAAGCGATGTCAGCGCCCTGCTTGACGGGGAGTAGTGCTAGTCATGTGCTTGAGGGGGGACAATATAACAACGTCAAAGTTTGTTATGCTTGTACGTATCCAGGGGCAGAACGAGAGCAAGTTGTTCGTGAATTAGTACAAATTGTCGAGCAAATTTTAATCCCATTAATTTCGGCTAAATTAGTCTCCACCGGGTATTCTTACACTGCGGCGCAAATCAAGGATTATTATTTACACGATAAGGTGTTCATTAATGGAGGCGATTTGTGGAGTTGGTATGGACTTGGAAGCATTGAAGTGAAAGTTATTTTCCAAGCCAGCCGCCACAACGTTTCGCTCAATGATGGCATTTGCGTGAGTTTAGCCAATGATCTCCCTGTTGTGTACTGCATTGATCCTAATGGCATGGCTGTAGATGAGACTGTTTACCAAAAAGCGCGCGAGAGCCGAGCTGCGCGCATCATGGAAATTCCGCAGCCTGAAAATGTCTTCGAATTATTCTTCAAGTGCATCCTTGCACTTAGCTATGGCGTAAAACTTCAATCTTCAGATATCGAATATGCGCTGGAGAGATTTAAAACCGATTTTCCATTGAGCAAATACGACGAACGTCATTTAAAAAAAATAAGGAGCTTTTTTAGACGGCGCTGGCATGAAGTCCCCCAAATGTTTACCTTCTTAGAAGCATGCCTCCAACTCAGAAAGCTGAAGCATGATGCAGAGCGACATGACTATTACCAACTGTTTGCTAAAGCATGGCTGACACGAAAAGACGTCGATGACACCATGCCGTATCCGCTGCGTAGCTTGGCACTGCTGATGAAAAAATTTCCGCACAAGACTGAACAACTGATCGACTTCTTGCAAGGGATCTTATTCTACGAGTGGATTGCAGGAAATCCGGCGGTGGGAGCTTATGCCTTTCCTTTCGAAGCTGACAGAAGCACACCTCGTTTTAATTTTTCGCTCACGCATGCTAAAGGGACCCATTATCTTAGTCTCTTGCAATCTCCAGACCTTTTAGCTCTTGATTTTCTAAATAATTGGGAAAGTTTAGAGGGTGCGTTTGTCAACGAGGATGACAAAGCACTGTTTGCCAATATTTTTAGTGAGTTGGGATTCGATACTCGGCTTTCAGCGCAAGCCAACAAGCAAGGAGTGATGCAAGAGGTTATCGAAGCATTTGACAAGTCACCTTTGGCACCTATATTAAAGGAACAGTATCAAGGGACGATCAATGCATCTAGGTTACTGCCCTTTTGCATTTCGCGTTTGGATGAAGGGGTTTTTAAGAAAAAACTCCAAAAGGAAATTGTTAAAATCTGTTTGCAGAAATCGCTACAGTTATGGAGAAATCTTCATGATAGCGAGGTAGTTGTCGTCATTCAGGCTCTACAATCTTGTGTGAATGATGCAAAGGCGGAAAACGTCACTCTCTTCTGTCTGGTTTGGGAAAAGTTGTCAACGGATAAGAAAGCGCAGATCATTGCTGATCCAGCCTTTGTAGAGGCGTTTACGTCATGCTTTTCTCAAATGGTAGCTACCTTAGAACAAGATCCAAAGCCGACATCTTTAAAACAGCTTAGGGATATTTGTGGATTGCTTTCCCATGCAAAAACTTCGGAATTTGATGCTGAAAGCTTGGCCGCACAAGTGTTACCAGTTGTTGCCAAGTTGGCTGCCAAGACAAAAGATCCGATAGCACATAGCACGGCATATCAAGCCTTGCGGGCATTTTCGTCCTTTATGAAAAGTGATGTGCACAAACAAAAGTATCACGAGGCTTTCCAAAACTTACTAGCACAGTCGATGAAAGCGAATGATCCAAAGATGCTTGTGGCTGCTGTATTGGGAGCAAAGCATGTTTTATATGATGTTGTCAGTCTAGATGCTAAATCCATTCAGTTGTTTCTGCAAGTTATCCAACGTTGTTTTAATGCTGGAAAAGTGGAACAAGGGCAAAAGTTGGTTGATTTTATTATCTCTAAACAATGCGAGCCTGATGCCGATCATAGGCAAAGTGTGTTAATGCAAATGAAAGCCCTTTTAGAGACGCAGGCAATCACTGAAGTGCAGCTAGTCTTTTCTGGCTGGCGTGCGTTGCTCTTGCAACTAGGAGGCTTGGACGAAACCGTTAAAGCGCAACTATTAAATCTTGATTTTGCAACAAAACCCTCTTCTGCTTTGCGCCAGTTCATACTCATTGCATCACAACTTGACTCAAGCTCTCCTATGAGCAACATCTATCTATCGCTTAAGAGAAAATTGAACGATAAAGACAGCTGGTATGTACGCTATGAGTTGATCAAAGCGCATATTGCCAAAGCCACTCCACAACATTTAGACTGTGCTAACGAACTATATAGCGAAGGTCTCCTTAACACCACTCAAGAGGGCGACTTTGTCTATGCCTTCAAACTCCTGATGAAACTTGAAATCATCAAGGGTATGCTAAACATCGTTCAAATGTCTCCGGCAAATAAAGCAAAGTACGAAAACGACTTAAATGTGATGCTTAAAGAGTTTATCACTCTTCTAATACAGCAGCAAGGAAAACGCCCTCCCAAAGTAGAGGTGATCTCTCCTGTTATTGCAGAGGTGGTCACAGCCCTCACCTCCTATTCCATGGCTAAAGCCAAAGATCTATTCCAGAATGTACACAAGAATAAGTTGTTAATCCCGGAACATGAAAGCCAACTGCTTTGTCTCTTTATAGGCTCCTACGCGCACAATCCGCAGTCCATGTATAGCGATAGAAAATTACCCCTTGAATTGTTAGACCAGGAAAATGACCTACACAACAAACCTCAAGTGATTGAAGCGCTCCTGCAGGCTCTTACCAAAATGGTGCAAAGCGATCTTTCTTCCCGTTACGAGTTGGCGACAGATTTGTTTCAAAAAATGATCCAAAGAACCTCAGAATTGAAAGTGTTGAATCCAGCTACGCTTGCTGGGTATTACGAATTTATCCTTGCTGCCTTGCAAACCAACATTAAAGAAGCTTCTTTGCTGGCGGTGGATGCCTTTAAAAAGGTGTTGTCTTATGATCCTATGACAACAGAGCAGCCACAAAGAACGGAGGCATGCCGAAGCTTAATGCAGCAAATCCAAAGTCAGCCAGGGCAACACGACGATCGAAAGTACAATGCCTTGATTGAGTTCATGGTAGAAAAGCAAATCTTCCAAAATCTTTCGCTTGAAGACAACCTACCTTTTGTGCTCTTTCTGGTTAAACATATCAATAGCAGTAAGCTCGTTGGTTTGCTGCCAAGAATTGAGCAAAATGCTTTCAAAGGCATTGACAATCATCCTGAAATTATCTTGGCTCTTTTAGAAAGACTTTCTCGTACAGGTGAAAAAGAACTTTTCGATGCCATTAAAGGCAAATCAATGACGTCTCCGCTGCCATTTTCTGGTTTAGGCTTATCCAATAGGCAGCAAATGCGATGTATCCATTATGCTGTCCAGCATATTCTTAAAGTCGTATCTGAACATAAAGACGAAGATACCCGCAAGCTCAAGGAGTATAGTGATTTTTTCGGTCAAGGACAAGCCGGTTTGGAAGAGTTTCTTGCAATTTCTGAATCACCGCAAGCGGATCTGAAATTCTTCATGAACAGCTGGTGCCAGATTAATGCCTTAGCAGGTGATGCGCAACAATTTGAGCTGAGCTGCGAGGCATTCATAGCACCTGACGTATTGGAAATGAACGCTACCACCGAAGCAATGGGGGTAAGTTTGGATGGTAGGCTTTGCTGCAACGCAATTCTTGAAGGGGTGTGGCGCATTCCAGCGGATCAACGTGCAGAGTTTTTTAAAAGTCAGCTCTTTCAAATTTTAATCGAGAAAATAATAAAGGAGCGCACCTACAAAATTCATGCGGATGGAGCTGAAAAGTTACTTAGCTTTTTTGGGCGTCTTTACACTGAACAGGCGCTTCCGGTTACTGATCTAAACCAATACGTTTTGGGATATCTAAAAGCAGAATCGAGTCATGGAAAAAAGCTCTCGTCAGAGAGAAAACAGAATGTTGTAGTTTTAGTGGAGCAAATGATTAAAGCGGCTGCAGACGTTGAAGACTTTAATGTTTTGGCAAGCTTGGACGATAAGTTTTGTTGTGGCGCATTTCTTGAAGGGGTTTGGCGTATTCCTGCAGACAAACGAGCTGGGGTTTTAAAAAGTGAGGCCTTTAAAACTTTACTCGTAAAAATCATCAGGCAGCGTGTCTACAACATTCATTCGGATGGAGCAGAAAAGCTACTTAGCTTTTTTAGGCGTCTTTACTCTGAAAAGGCGCTTTCGGTTGGCGATATCAACAAATGCGTTTTGGAATATTTAAACACAGAATCGAGTGACAAAAAGGAGCTCTCGCACGAGAGAAATCGGAACGTTGTTACTTTAGTTGAGCAAATGATTAAAGCCACCTCAGACATAGAAGACTTTGAAGAGATCACACCATTGACGCTTTATTTGAAAAAAATCCTGCCTCTGAAAGATGTAAGTCATTGTCAAAGTAAGGTGGAGGCACTTATCAGGCACCATCTAAATTCGTTTGAAGCATATAAACCACGTAATTTTCTGGCTCTCTTGCATGCCATCCGGCATTTGCATAAACTTGCTGTCCTTGCTGCGGCTCTGGAGACCTCCAAGCTGCGTCAAACCGTGTATACGGTTTTTCAACGTTCTAAACCTTACTTGCTCGATTGCATAGATCCATTTTGTGGTTTACTTCACACTTTGGAACAGCGTGGCGTGTATGAAATAGACAATATTCCTTCGCATGAGTGCGAAGCTGTGATGGGTGCAAAAGGGGAGATGGATCTATTTTGCGTCGGCCTTATTGGCAACAGTAAACAAAGACGTTTAGTTGTTCCTCTCATGCAGCGGATCCATAACATCTATTTTAACCCCACGATTCTAAAGAAATCTCCCCATCTGGCTTTACAACAGTACACGCACATTTTTGATATCTTGATGATATGCGCGTTGATCGAACAGCAGACAGATTTGTTGAAAGCTTTGTTTCACAATATGAACATATGGAAGGCGCTCAAAATCGAGAGTGTGGACGCACAGTTGGATAAAGTAAAAGCAGAGTGTGTGCAAAAGATGTTGCTTTATCCACTTATTTTCCAGCTTCTCGACCAAGAAATTGCTAAGCTGCCACGAGAAAATGAGGAGCATGGTCTAACCGCTTTTAGAAAGGTGTATGAGACACCAGAGCAAGCGAGTGCCATCCAAACAATCAAAAACACTATAATAGATAAGATTTTAGCCAATCCTGTGGATAGGAATCCTCAAAGAGAGGATTTGATTCCGTTAGTCAATCAATGTATCACCTTTGCATTGGATCAGGATCCCACGGATTTTGAGAGAATCATTAATATAAAAAATAGCATAAGGTTAGGGGTCTTGGCACAAGAAATTACCGCTGCAGAAAATGGCAAGGAGGGTGCTACAGATTTGATCGTGCCTGTGGTTTTTCCTAAGCGCATGAAATTAGAGGCTGAGGCTACCGAGGCTCCAGCAGAAATTCGAATCAATGAATTTGTGTCACCAGACTCTGAACTGCCGTGAGCTAAAAACGCTTGCACACGTACGGGTGATCAGTGATCTTGCTCATTTTCTACGCATTGTTGTTTGAAAGGAGGTGTGAGCGTTGGATCAATTGGATTTGAGGCTTTGCGTTTTTGTTGTAACGTATTTCTAGATGATATACCAAATGGGTCATTGTTCATCTTGGCAGGTGCTGGCATGCAGGTGAAGGTCATTTCATTATCCCCGCCGCAAAAAACTGCGATTTTTTGTTCCTTTGCGCGATAAAAATCGAGATCCGATCGATCTAAGCTGACTTTGCTAAAGTCACAATGCTTGAAATGCAGGCTTAGTGTGGTTTTTTTCGGTTTATATTTAATGAGGTTGACAAGTAGTTGCCAGCCAGCTTCATTAAAATCGTAGTTGTCAAATGTCAATTGTTGACACTCTTGTGTGGTTGACTTTGACTTGTTCCATATTTCAAGAATCTTTTCTTCCAAAGTCGCTGCCACTTTTGGCGATTTTCCTTTTCCATTGTTTAAAGATAGTTCAGACAGTCTAATTCCATTGTTTAAAGATATTTCAGACTGCCTAATCCTGTTAAGAGGGGATTTCGGATGTAAACACAGAAGAGGGGGCCCAACCAGATAGAGGGGGTGTTTCGTGGGTGTTGTTAAAGAGGGTGAAGTAGACGTGCTTGGATCAGAACTAGGTAGGGAAGATATGGGGGTAGGTGAAGCATCGTAGCTTAAGATACGCGATACAGCAGCCCCAGAGCCTATAAAAAAAGGTGACGACATAGTAGTAAATCTGTAATAATATATATTATGTAAGCTAGATTTTATATTAAATAACATAATTAATCAATTGTTTGTTTTATTATAACGTTGTGTGTTTATTTTATTGTCCGTAATTAAGCGATCATGCGCATCATGTTTCTTTTTTTATAAGCACATGTCTTAGCCAAGATACTTGTGCTATTATTGTTTGTTTGTATGGTAATGATTTATTTAAGTTGATGCCATTACTCAAACGCACACCGTTAATGATGCAAGCAGCCCTTCCTTTTTCTTGAAAAAAATATTTGATTGTATAGATTTCGCCTTCCGTGTACTAGTTTTAGTGTGAGATTTAATTTTTAATTTTACGCGGGCGTAGTATGCCGTTTGCACTAATAGTAGGGACGTTAGGGACTTAAGGAGGTAATTGCATAATTCCCGTTTATCGCTTTTTGGCGCTTTCGCCAATCTTCGCCATTTTGCCAAAATCATCCAAAAATCGATTAAACGGGAATTATGCAATCACCTC
>JABDFJ010000059.1 GCA_013286645.1 Chlamydiota bacterium
CTGCTTAGGTCATGCCAGAAGTTTATGAGCTGTAGAAATGTCTGAGGAAATTTGGGCTTTTAGCTCATCGATAGAAGAAAATTTCACTTCGGGGCGGATGTAGGCATGGAAGCGTACATCGACATATTGTCCATAGAGATCGTCATTGAAATTGAACAGGTGTACCTCTAGCATAGGCACGCTGTCTGTTTTGACCGTAGGGGCTGTGCCCAGATTGGCCACACCTAAATAAGCATGCCCATGATGCTTGATGCTGACGGCATAGACACCAAGCGGGGGGAGGCAGAGTCCATTCACGCCGATATTGGCAGTGGGGAAGCCGAATTCAGCTCCGCGGTTGTAGCCTTTAATCACTTGTGAGTAGATGCTGTAGGGGCGGCCTAAATATTTTTCAGCTTGTTTGAGATCTCCCCTTTGGAGGTATTCGCGAATGCGACTGCTGGAGATGCGTTCACCATCAAGTGTCACATCAGGAAAATATTCGACTGAGAAATCTAGCTTCTTAGCTATTTCCAAGACGGTATTTTTATTACCATGGCGATTTTTGCCGATATGTGTGTCATCACCAACGATGAGGGCTTTGAATGCCAGGCTATGCTGCAGTTGGCTTAAGAACTGTTCTGCCGATAGTTCGGCTAATTCTTTTGTGAAAGGCAATAGAAATAGTTGATCGATGTTGGCTTGTTTTAGCAGTTGGATTTTGTGTTCAATGGTGCATAGAAAAGCTGTTGATTTATCTGGACGCACGACTGATGATGGGTGGTTAGAGAAGGTGATGACAGCGATTTGCATGTGCTGCTGATGCGCCACTTGTGTGGCATAATTGAGAAGGGTTCGGTGTCCTAGATGTACCCCATCGAAACTTCCTATCGATAACACAAGCGGAAGATTACCCTCTGGCTTTACAGGAAGGGCATAAGCGATCTGCATATTGTTTAGCCATTGTTATTGCTTTTTTGTAATTTACTCAAAAGGAATGTTATATCGCAATTGGGTAAATCAAGCAATTGGCCATCGATGCAATCATCGATGTGGAAGGCGCCGCTGCGGACGCGGTGTAAGGCACAGAGGTGAGCACCACAGCCTAGCAGTTGGCCTAGATCATGGGCGATGCTGCGAATATACGTGCCTTTGCTACATTTCACATGTAATTGAACGAAGGGATATTGGTAGCTCAGCAGGGTTGTTTCTAAGGTAACTGTGGCTGGCTCACGTTCGATGGTGATCCCTTTTCTGGCTAGCTCATAGAGTTTTTTGCCATTTTTCTTTTTGGCACAAAACATTGGGGGGATCTGTTTGATTTCCCCTTGGAAGTGTTTAAGAGCTTTACATAGCTGTTCTTCAGTAGGGATAAGTGTGTTCTGTGCCAAAATCAGCCCTTCGCAGTCGTAAGAATCTGTTTCGATGCCAAGGTGCACGGTGGTCGTGTATTCTTTGTCGGCATTTAAAAATGTATCTGATAGCCTTGTATATTGCTTACCTATCAACATCACCATGACGCCAGTAGCAAAGGGATCTAAAGTACCGGCGTGTCCGATCTTCTTGACTTTTAACAGGCGGCGCAAGGCGCCTACCAAACTGAAGGATGTCTTATTTTTAGGCTTATTGATGAGCAAGATGCCAGCTGGGGCATTTTCAGAGGGATTCGTCATCTACCGAGGACTCGCTGCGCGTGCTTTTTTCAACGGCGATCTTGTGTAGTAATTCTTCGATGCGCATGTGTTTGTCAACGCTGTCGTCGAGCCTGAAGGTGAGGGCGGGGAAATAACGCATGACGACTTGTTTGGAAGAGGTCACCGCAATAAAACCGGCCGCACTTTGTAGGGCTTCAAGGGTTTGTTTTTTCTGTTCGTCGGTGCCGATGACGCTGATGTAGACTTTGGCATAGTGGAGGTCTTTGGTGACATCGACGCGTGTCACTGTTAGAAGTTCATTGACATGGGGATTGCGGACTTCCTTACGAATGACGTCGGAAATAACTTCTTTTAGTAATGAATTCAGTCTATCTGTGCGTTTTATGGGCATATAATCTAAATGGCTAGTGTTATGATTCCAGGTTTTTAGAACAATGGGCGATCCACAGATCACCCATTATCTTTTAGAGCTCTTGTGTGATGTAAGTTACCTCATAGGCTTCTAGGATGTCGCCTTCACGCACATCGGTGAACCCATTGAGTACAATACCGCATTCCAAGCCTTTGACCACTTCTCGCACATCTTCTTTGACGCGTTTGAGAGAAGAGAGGTTGCCTTTCCAGACGATCTCGTCACCTCTTTTAACACGCATGGAATGGCTGCGATGGATGCTGCCTTCGGTGACGATGCAACCCGCGATGATGCCATGGTGCGAAGATTTAAAGGTCGCTTTAACTTCGGCTTTGCCTTTGTCGGTCTCTTGCGCAATTTTATCGAGCAGGCCACCGAGAAGATCTTTCACATCATCGATCGCATGGTAAATGATGTTGTGTAATCGTACTTGTACGCCTAGTTGTTTAACGAGTGAGTCGGCGTGGCTTTCAATTTGCGTGTGGAAGCCAACGATAACGGCTTTAGAGGCAGCTGCTAGCTGAACATCGGATTCGGTCACTTCGCCCACACCAGTAAAGATGATGTTGAGTTCGGCTTTTTTCGATTCGATCTTCATCAAAGCAACTTTAAGGGCTTCTAGTGAGCCTTGTACGTCGGCGCGCAAGATCACATTAAGAATCTTCTTATTGGTATCTGAAGCCTGTTGGAACAGGTTATCCATGGAAAGTTTTTTCGTTTGCAGCAGGTTAAATTGTTTCATACCCAACATACGAGCTTCGGCAATTTCTCGTGCTTCTTTCTCATTTTTCACGACGATAAATTCTTGGCCGGCTTCTGGTAAACCTGATAGGCCTGTGATTTCTACTGGAGTGGAAGGACCGGCTGATTGCAATTCACGGCCAAATTCATCACGCATGGTTTTGATACGTCCCCACAGCTGGCTGAAGACAACAGCATCGCCGATGTGTAGGGTGCCGTTTTGAATGAGGACGGTGGCGATGGATCCCATGCCTTTATGCAGTTCCGATTCCAATACGGAACCCCGTGCACGTGCGCTAGGATCAGCTTTAAGTTCGAGCACTTCGGCTTGAATGGCCAACATTTCTAATAGCTGTGGGATACCTTCACCTGTTATAGCAGAGCAGTTAACGGTGATGGTCTGTCCACCCCAAGCTTCAGGGAGGAGTTCGTTTTCGGCAAGCTGACGATAGACATTTTCAACATTGAAGTTTGGTTTATCGCATTTGTTGATGGCTACGACGATGGTGACTTTAGCAGCTTTGGCATGCTGTAGCGCCTCGATTGTTTGTTGGCGCATTCCTTCGTCACCGGCGACGACGAGTACGACGATGTCAGTGACATCAGCACCGCGTGCACGCATGGCTGAGAAGGCTTCGTGACCAGGGGTATCGAGAATGGCGATATCACCTACGGCTGTGGAGCAACGGAAGGCACCGATATGCTGCGTGATCGCACCTGCTTCACCTGCGGCGCGATTGCTCTTGCGGATGGCGTCGATGAGGCTTGTTTTACCGTGGTCGACGTGGCCCATAAAAGCTACCACTGGAGGACGAATCACGAGGTTCTCTTGATTGGCCTCTAGCACTTCTTCTTTGATCGATTTACCTGTGATGCGAATGCGTTCTTCTTCGGTTGTATCAATTTGAATTTCGCAGCCAAATTCGTGACCTAGAAGTTGGATAGTTGTTTCATCTTCGAGAAGATCGTTAAGAGTGACCACCACGCCTTGAGCGAATAATTTGGTGATCAATTGTGAGGCTTTAAGTTTCATTTCAACAGCTAAATCTTTCAGCGAGATGGGGATGCGCACTTTCAGGCTGGTTGGTCTGATCGTCACTTCTTCTTGTGTCTGGCGATGTTTTGCAGCACGTCGCTTGCGCCAATGTTGATCTTCTTCACTATCACGGAGGCCTTGTTTATCACGCGCATCAAAACGAGATTGCTCTTGGCGTTTGGCAGGCTTAATATCGCGGAACTCTTTGAATTTAGGACCTTTCACCCCTTTCTTGTCGAGATCCTCGGTAGCGGCTGCTGGCGCATCGCCCTCGCGCTCCTTGCTTTTCGCTTTTGCTTTTATTCTGCTCTCTTCTTCGGAACTATTTCCTTTTGCTGCGGGAGCACTGGCATCTTGATGACGCTGTCCCTTTGCAGGCTGGCGTTGTGGCAATAGTTCATTGATGTGTCGGCCGGTAGGTCCTAAGCGTTGGGCTGGAGCTGCATATTCTTTGATGTATGGGCTAGGAGAACCTGGAGCCGCTGTCTCCTTAGAAATTGAGGGGATAAGCTTAGGGGTAGGTGCTGTGGTGTGGGATGGGGGAGCTTTTTTGACGACAACTTCTTGTTCTGGCGCTGGTTGAGGAAGTGTTGGTGCAGGTGTTGTTGTTGGTGAGACTGGAGACGACACTTGCACGGGCGGAGTTTGTTCTGGCTGTTCTAATAGCACATTTTTTGCAGATGCTGCAGCTTGTTCTCGTTGTTGATCTTCAATTTCTTCGCCAAAGATCTCTTTGCGTAGTTCTTCACTCGTTTTGCGCCTGCCAGTATGTGATCTTGTTTTCTCTTTATGTTCTTCGAAGCTTTCTTCAGCATCGCTTGTATCTTCGCTTGTGCTGGTAGATACAGCAGAAACGTCTTCACTGGTAGCTTTATGCTTGACTTCACCTGGTGCAGGTTCGGCAAAAGCTGAGCGGGAACGGGCGCGAATTCTTGGGGCTTCTTCTTTAGGTTCTTTGACAGAAGTGTCCACCGGTTCAGCTTTGCTACTTTTGGAAACAGGGTGTTTTTGAGGAGGCTCTTTCGGGGTGGCTTCTTCGGCTGCAGCAGCTTTTTTGCTGGCAAGCTTATTTTTCAACCCGCTGAGATTTACGGCCTCGGCAATTTGGGTGTTTTTTATGGTTAGTTTAAGATTTTTGGCCAAGGGTTTACATCCTCTGTTTTCTTATTTGTTCAAGTATCTTGTCAGCCATTTCTAAACTGATTCCAGGTATCTTGGCTAGTTGTTCAGGTGAGGCTATTAAAAGTGTACGCGGTGTGTTAAAACCTTCGGCGACGAGGTGTTCGAAGATCAGATTATTCACTCCTTCAATCCCTGTTAGAGGCAGATCCAGCTCGGGATCTTCTGAAGCGGCCAATTCTCCACGTTGGAGGGCGGTGGATTTATTGTAGTCACTCATGCGTTGGACTTCAAGTTCGTAGCCAATGAGCTGACTGTTCAGGCGGGCATTCATCCCTTTTTTGCCAATGACGGCAGCGAAATCATCATCTTCTACAACGATAGAAACGGTATTTTCTTCTTCACTCAAGCTGACTTTACGGATTTCAATTGGAGATAGGGCATTTTGCAGCAGTTCGATGGCATCTTGTGAGAATGGGATGATATCAATTTTTTCATTATGAAGTTCGCGTACCACATTTTTAACGCGGATGCCGCGCATGCCCACGCAGGCACCGACAGGATCAACTTTTGGATCGGTGGAGCGCACTGTGAGCTTCGTGCGGTAGCCAGCATCGCGTACAATTTTATCAATGACAACGGTGCCATCGGCTATTTCTGGGACTTCTTGAATGAGCAATTGCTTGACGAATTCCGGATGGCTGCGCGATAAGATAACTTCTGCACCACCATTTTCGGTGTCGTTGACATCGAGGAGAACGGCTAAGACTTTTTCACCGATGTGATATTTTTCTGTTTTTGGATATTGTTTAGTAGGCATGATCGCTTCAACTTTGCCTAGATCTACAATGATGTTAGAGCCGCGTACGAAGCGTTTGACTGTCCCTGAAATGAGTTCGTTAATGCGGTGACGATATTCTTCGTAGATTACATCGCGTTCTGCACCACGGAGCTTTTGAGTAATAATTTGGCGGGCTTTTTGGGCAGCGATGCGTCCAAAATCTTTTGGTGTAGCGATCGTGTCAATGAACTGGCCGATTTCACAATCGGGATCGATTTCGCGCGCATCTTGCAGCGAAATTTCTTGAGCGGCAACTTCGACATCATCGACGATTTCTTTTTCGCAGAACACATCGATATCCCCAGTTTTGGGATGGATTTTTACAGTGACGTTTGAGGCGCCGGCGATGCTTTTGCGTGCAGCTGCGCGAAGGGATTCCTCGATGGCATCGGTAACAATTTCACGTTTGATACCTTTTTCGCGTTCAAGATATTCAAAGATAGCGATGAGATCTTTGTTCATTTATTCTAGCCTCTAAACTTATGGATGGGAAATCGATTGTTGTTTGTGTTCATTACAACCTAACTTTATAGGAAGCGTATATTTATTTATACGCTTCCTATATGCTACTTGTCGCGTTAAAGAGCGAAGGTTATATTACGCTTCTGCCTCTTCTTCTTGGTGGTCGTGTGAAGGACTATGTTGATGTTGTTCTTCACGTTCGCCATCATGATCTTTCTTTTTGCGTTTTGTAGGTGTTACGACGATGTCATCGTGATTGCATTGGTTTTTATCAATCAAGTATTCCTTAATGGATAATGCAATTTTTTTGTGTTCTGGATCAAGTTTAATCACTTTTGCAGTCACTTCATCACCTTTCGAAACGATATCTTCAACTTTTCCGAAAGCTTGGTCTGATAGCTCTGTTACGTGGATTAATCCTTCGATCCCACTGTCCAATTCCACAAAGGCGCCAAAAGCTGTAATTTTGCTGACTTTACCTTTGACGAGCGTTCCTACTGGCATCGTTTTTTCAATCGATTCCCAAGGATTGGAGCTCAATTGTTTGACACCTAGGGTGATTTTCTTGCTTTCTTTATCAACAGACAAGATCACGGCATCGACAATATCGCCTTTTTTCAACACTTCTGATGGGTGGGATACTTTTTTGATCCAGCTCAAATCAGAAATATGGATAAGGCCTTCAACACCTGGCTCTAGCTCGACGAAAGCGCCGTAGTTTGTTAAGCTGCGGATTTCAGCTTTGACATTGCTGTTAAGAGGGTATTTCTTTTCAACGTCATCCCAAGGATTGTGTTCGGCTTGTTTCAGTCCAAGAGAAATTTTACCTTCTTCTTTCTGTACTGATAACACGATCGCTTCCACTTCATCGCCTTTTTTAACGATTTCGCTTGGATCAGTGATGTTTTTCACCCATGACATTTCGGAAACGTGGATTAACCCTTCGATGCCTGGTTCGATTTCGATGAAAGCGCCATAAGGCAGGAGGTTGACAATCTTCCCTCTGACACGTGTGCCTTGTGGGTATTTCTTTTCAATTTGATCCCAAGGATTCGATTCTTTTTGCTTCAACCCTAGTGCTACACGCCCTTTGTCTTTGTCTACATTTAAGATCATGACATTGAGTTTTTGGCCTAAGTGTACCATCTCGGATGGATGCTTAATACGCTTCCATGTCATATCTGTGATGTGGAGCAAGCCGTCGATGCCATCTAAGTCAAGGAATACACCGAAGTCGGTGATATTTTTGACCACGCCTTCACGTACATCGCCTTCTTGAATGTTTTCGAGAAGTTCAGCCTTCTTGGAGATCTTTTCAGCTTCGAGAAGTTCGCGGCGTGAAACGACAACGTTTTTACGTTCGATGTTGATTTTAAGGATCTTGAATTCGTAGGTCTTGTCGATGTAATCATCAAGATTTTTAATGCGCTTGTTGTCAATTTGTGAGCCTGGTAGGAATGCTTCCATACCGATATCAACCATTAAGCCACCTTTAACTTTGCGTAGCACGCGACCTTTGACAATAGAACCTTCTTCGCAGTGTTCAATGATGTATTCCCATTGGCGGAGACGTTCAGCTTTTTCGCGTGAAAGCACGATTTGGCCATTGTCATCTTCTGCTTGGTCAAGAAATACTTCCACCTCACCATCAAGTGTTAGCTGAGATGGATCAGAGAATTCTTGGATAGGTACTAGCCCCTCGGATTTTAGACCTACGTCGATGACGACGTGATCTTTAGTGAATTCGACTATGCGTCCTTTTAAAATAGTACCAGGTGTAAAACTGGTGCTCTCTTGAGGAACTTTGCTTTCTTTATGCTCTAAAAGGCTTTTGAAGAGTTCTGCATCTTTTTCCTGAAATGCAACGTCATCAACGATGTTGCTGCCGTTCCAGGTGGGTTCTTGTTGTTTTGACATCTAAAGGTTTCTCCTTATTTCTAACTAATGCAGCCATTCTATCAAAGCGTAAAGAAAAAAAGCAATACGAATTCGGAAAGAGTAGCAGTAAGCATGAAAAGGGACCTAAAGGACCTAAAGGACCTAAAGGACTAAAGGCTACTGTCGTTTAGTCCTTTAGGTCGTTTAGGTCCTTTAGAGGTAATTGCATAAGTCCCGTTTATCGCTTTTTGGCGCTTTTGCCAATCTTCGCCATTTTGCGCAAATCCCCTACTCTTAAGAGTATGTGGATTTTCGCAAAATGGCGAATTTTGCCAAAATCATCCAAAAATCGATTAAACGGGACTTATGCAATTACCTCTTTAGGTCCTTTTTGATGCTTGCTTTGCAAGGGCAAGGGAATATAGCAAGATGTCTACAGCAAACGCAACTGTTGTTTCTAGAATTATGATTGACGCGCGAGATTATTTTGAGTATGTTGATTCATAATAAGTTAGCTAAAAAGCTTTTTTCATCGCCTTAGCAGCTTTTCAAGCATTTGTAGTTTCAGTAGATATTTTTAGATATGAAGACATTAGTCATGAAATTTGGAGGCGCTTCAGTAGCGACTCCACAGCATTTTTCGCGGATAGCAGATATTATTTTGCAAAGGCAGCGTGCCTATCAACGCATTGCTGTGGTGGTTAGTGCGATGGGTGATACGACAGATCAACTCATCACATTAGCTAAGCAAGTACACGATAATCCACCTAGGCGCGAATATGACATGTTGGTAAGTGTGGGTGAAAGAATAAGTATATCGCTTTTAGCGATGGCGCTAGCTGCAAAGCAACATCAGGCTGTGAGTTTTACAGGTAGTCAATCGGGGATCATCACGTGTAGTAACCATAGCGAAGCACGCATCGTTGATGTGCGCCCTCATCGTTTGCTCCCGGTGCTTGATAGGGGATCGGTGGTGATTGTTGCTGGATTTCAAGGTGTCAGTCAACGAGGGGAGATTACGACATTGGGCAGGGGGGGATCTGATACTTCTGCCGTGGCTTTGGCGGTAGCGATAGGTGCGGAAAAGGTCGAATTTTATAAGGATGTCCCCGGGATTTATCCTGAAGATCCTAAGAAAGCCCCTCATTCCCAATTGATTCCTCAGTTGTCGTATGAAGAAGCTTTGCATATTATCAGTCGGGGTGCTCAGGTTTTGCAAGCGCGTAGTGTGAAGTTGGCCTGGAGAAATGCCATGCCATTACATGTACTATCTTTTGAACACTTTGATGCTGAGGTACATGCCGGTACTGTCGTTGGCACATTGGAAAAAGGGTCTTTGCTGCATCCAAAATATGAAGATGAAGGGTAGCCATTATGGAATTGTCAGCAGCCCCAATTGATAAATCAGAATGTGATGCACTTATTCTTGATATTGAGCCGGCTTTTGATATGGCTGTGGGTGGGCAAAAGCACAAGTTCTACAATCAAATGATTCGAGAGGCTTTGTCGACTATACTCTCTGGGCGCATGGAATTTGTGCAGAGCGATGATCCTGATGTGATAGCAGATGTGCGCGATCAATTTTTGTCTCTTTTGCCTTTAGTGACATCTATGCAATGTGAGGGAGTGCCAGGAAACATCTCATTTTATTTTTTAGCCAAATATCGCGCCAATTCATTTAAATTCTTCTTTCAAATGATTAGTCGCTGGCTTTTGAGTGGAAGGCGGTTGAATGTTGTGCTGATGTATGCGGCAGATTTCCGCTTACCGAAGCTAGGTAACGAAATTTATACGATCTGTGAGTTGATGATCCGCGTGGAAGATCTTCAGGAGTTTGAGCAAATTTTGAATAATTTTCCAATTATTGAGACCGAGATCAAGTTGGGGATTGCTTCAGAAGACCATGCAAGGCGCATTCTCGAGACACGTGGGTTGACACTGGACGTCAAGACAGCCATGATTCAGGAGCATGTGGCGTATCTTATTCAGCGCCTGCCGGCACATTTCGATCAAAATATATTGACCGAGATGCAGCATGTGCTTGTGATGTGCAGTGATGACTTCAAAGCCGTCAGGCAATCAAGGCACTTAAGCCGCATTATCAGTCTACATTATCTCTATCGCAAGGCATTGCGCGAGGCGATCAAACAAGCGCCACAAAAGCGCCATCTTTATTTAAAGTTGTTTCGAGCGCGCTTAAATGAGGAAGAGAGAGAGAGAGCAGTTTTGGCTTTTGTTGTGGGGGTGAATTTCTTTAGGGATAAAGAGGTGTTTGAAAAGGCACATTTGCTTAAAGCGATTCAAAATTATATTCCCACTGCTCAAGCTGTAGAGAACTCTTTTTTTGCCAATCGCAGGGGCTCGGAGCCGATTTGCACTTTGTATTTAGAGATAGAAAAAAGCGATGGTGAGGAATTTACTAATCAGGAGATAAAGACCTTATTAGACGAACTTCCTTGTAGTTTGAAAGATCGCATTGAGCATTTGATGCATCCTGTGTTCATGACACGCAATGAAGAAGAAATCATGCGCAATATTTTGAGTCTGAGTAGTCAGATCAAGTATGTCCGCGATATTCCGCAGGTGTTTATTTCTTTTGATGAGCAAACGCACACAGATCTTTTCTTTACGATTATCCTTGTCAGAGTGTTAAAAAAAGGATCGATATCCATTCAAGAGATGTTTAAGCAGTCTGATGCGTTTTTCGAATATATCCACGACAGATGCAAGCTTGCGGGGACTTTACGGCGCAAATACGAGAAGGAGGCGACGGTCTTTCGTGTTAGAATTCCTAAAGATTCATTTTTACGCGTCAACCATTCCATTGATATTAACAAGGCCCGTCAGGCCATTGTTTTAGAGCTTTGTCGTGTCATTGGTGAGGTGCGAGACTTTAATGGAGGGATGATTTCCAAGCAAAATGAAGTGTTGTGTCAACTTAGAGACTTATTGCGCCATAATGCGAAAAGTAACGATTTGTTATTGGAGAACTTTTTTTACTCCCTGACACCTGTGATCATGCGTAATGTGCTTGAGCCTGAAGTTTTATGCACGCTTTTTGAAATGTTGCTAGACTCAATAGATGCAGGCTTTGCTAATGGTGAAGGATGTGCTCTTAAGATATACTCTGAAGGTTATACTACCTATGTCATGATTAAAAGTGAAGATAGAAGTCTAAAAGATGAATTACATCGAGCTTTGGCAAAATTGCAGCTACATTCTTCACAGTTGACTTCTTCTGCGATGTCTGTGCATGATTACAACTATTTGGGGTATATCTATCGCAACGATGACCTTGAGATGCAGGCCTTATTTCGCCAAACCATCCAGACACTCAGCAGTTCCCGCTAAACAACCCGTGCCCGTGCCCCTGCCCGCATCCTATTACCCATAAGTATCAACAACCATCTCTAGTAGTATTAATAAGTGCATTATTGTCCGATTATTTTTTAACGCAAAGAAAAGGCACAAGAACGCAAAGGCGCAAAGAACAACAAGATACGTAACCAAGACTGCATTGAGGGAAAGCCCTAGCTTTTTTGCTTGCTGAGGCAATCAAAAAGGAGTTCTCGCAAACATCGCTTAAGGCGATATTTGCATGTTTTTTGTCTGCGACGCTGATTTCTAAAGATCACTGCGTCGCAGACAAAAATTATGTTAGCAGCGCCCTAAGCGCTGCTAACGATACCCTCTCTTGAATTGCCTCAGCAATTCAAGAGATTGTGAGGTAGCTACAAGACAATATTGGTTACGTATCTTGTTGTTCTTTGCGTCTTTGCGTTCTTTTGCCTTTTCTTTGCGTTAAAGAAAAATCGGACAATAATGCACTCTCTAAGTTCTTTATGGATTATGTTCGGTTCGAGCGACCTTGGCTATCGCTCCGGACTTAACGCAAACATTTATGAATAAGATGCTTATATGACTTATGGGTAATAGGATGCGTGCCCGTGCCCGAAAATATGGGACTTTAGAAAAAAAAATGTAGCTAAAGTGATTGCTTTTCCTCGAGAAAGTTCATTAGCGGGATTGCTGACAGCCACTCAAGAAGCGTTTAGGTGGTCCTGAGGTTTTCGAGGCCTCTGTCAATTAAGGCATCTAAAGTTTTGCTGATCGATTTGTGCATCCTTTTGGCTGTTCTTGCTATGAGATAATGTCGTTCACTATCAGTTCTATATAAGATTTTCCCTTTGTAGTGATCTTTGTCGATCGGTTCAGGAATAGGTTCGCCTTTTTCTTTATAAATTTCTATAGCGCAGGTGATAAGTTCTTTTATGTCTTGCATGCCTTCATCTAAACTTTGGGAATCTGTACAAATGCCAGGTAATTCATTTACCCGGATGATGTAATAACTCGAGCCCGCATGTGTTTCCGTTTCAATTGTATATGTCCAAGGAAGATTTAAGTAGTACTTTAAATCTTTACTTTCTTTCATTTTTTTCATCTTGTTCATAATTTTTAGCTTTATTTTTTCGAATTTACTCATAATTGTATGATATCGAATGTGCTATCAGTTTATCAAGTTTTTGTGTTTATTAATAATATGTTCACCTGCAGCTCGCCGCGGCAGCGGCCTAAGAGATTAGCCCCGCGTGTAGGGAGCGCTA
>JABDFJ010000060.1 GCA_013286645.1 Chlamydiota bacterium
ACGCTCAAGCAGGTGCTGGATTAACTGAATTTGTTGTACCATTCGGTTTCTTTAAAGCCTAAGAGTCCAAAATCATCTCCGAGTAAAAAGGGGCGTTTCACAAGCATACCATGTTGATGTAGAAGAGCCAAAGCTTCATCGAGGCTCAGATCCGGAAGTTTTTCCTTCAACTGCATCTCTTTATATAACAAGCCAGAAGTGTTGAAAAGCTTCCTCACATTGTCATTTTGATAAGCGAGCATTTGTTTCAGCTCTGCGATGGAAGGTGGGGTCTTAGTGATCTCTTTTTCAATAAATGTTACGCCACGTTTCTTTAAGAAAAGTAGGGCAGTCTTGCAAGTAGAGCATTTTCCATAAACATACACGATCATTTTCGTCTCATTCTTTGTAGGTATTCAGCGGCTTACGAACTTCTAAGTCTACCTTTAACTCGATAAATGTACCATTGGTCATTTTTGTATTTCATATGGACTCAGTCGAAATACTGCAAACGGCGTACCGGCTGCCGCCCATATTCATTCATAATCTATTAGAGACGGGCTTAAATAAGTCACTATTTTTTCCTTATGACTGACTGGAGGAACTCCACCAATAACGTGCAAACAAATTGTTAGACTGAGAACTTAGCTTATAGCCGATGAATACAACACTTTTTAAATTTGTGACCACTGCCGCATGGACAGGGTGCATTGCGTTCGATTTTCACAGTATGAGAGATCTCATCGGAGTAATTCCCCCATTCAGACAGTTCTTTTGCGGCATCTGCAATGAGATTCAGATTTTCTTCTCGAGGGAGTTGTTTAATGGGTTCCTTGAGATGCTTCTCAAAGCAATGAATATCCATTTTATCGCCACGGATCATCCCCGCCTTGAATGCTGCTCTTATGCTGTCATATAACGGTTCCAATTTACAGTCGATTGTCAAATCTGCCAAAGTCGAGAAAAATTCGATATCTTGGTTCATTTTTCCGCTAGCGATAATTTCTTGAAGCGTTAAAATCACTCGATCTTTATCTAAAAGTTTTTGGTAGATCAAAGTCGTTAAGCAACTTCCAATAACCCAACGAACTACATCTTCAGTTTTTGGGTTGATCAACAAAGCAAAAAGAGGCTCCGGATTTCCATCATAAATACTAGCTACAATTTTTGGTATTGTCTCTGTGAGCATATCGCCTAGGAGACGATCGATCGAATCGATCGGTAGATTTAAAAGTTCTATGACAATAGGATAAGCTTGCTTTTCTCTAAACTGGCTGAGAAGAAGAATAGCATGGATGTGGGCGACGTAGTAATCTCCTGTACGGTCATGATTTAGAACGGCTTTTTTAAGTATTTGGAGTAAGTAAGGGGTTGCTTCTTGTTGATGATTAATCAACATCTCATAAGCCTCAAATGGAACAACGCCCTTATAGAAATAAATCTTATTTATCGCTTGTTGCAGAGACATCGTCTTTGAATCATTAGTTAAATGCATAGAAACTCTTCGTGTTAGATTGCGGGTTAAAAAATCGTAAAAACAAGCACAGGTTAAAACCTGTGCACACATGCGCAGGCTACGCTACATATTCGCGGTCTATATTAAGCTTGGGCCCGTACCCCTTTCAGGGGTACAATATCTAATAAATCACCCAGAGTTGCGCTGTCGCTTACCCTGGGCTACAAGCCGTCACCCCCTTTCAGGGGTATAGCACAGTAATGTTTATAGCCTTACGCTTTTTCATTACTGAACCTGGGCTGGGCTACAGGCCATTATCCCTTTCAGGAATAAAGCCCATCAAGGACATCGTTTAACTCCCTGATCTGTCAGTATGTATTTATTTATCGTACATACTGACATATTTGTTGTTAAAAACGGAAACACACTTCTCTGGGATGTGAGGCCTGACCCGTTTTTAAACAACCAAAGCTTAGGAGAGAGGAATGTAAATTTTCTTCTCTAACTCGCTCAGATCTGTTTTAACAAATTCGATGTTAAAATATTCCGCAAAGCAAGGGCGTGTCTCATCGACATTCTCTTTGCTGTCAGGTAGTCATTAACCAACCTGTGGTTAGATGATATGCCACTTTCTGAATCTGATAAAAAATACGCTCAAATCCCGGCTGTTGCCAATTTTTTTACAGTCTCTGCGTAAGGGGTTTGACGAAAATTCCTAAAAACCCATGTTTTTCAATCTCATCCGGCGTGCTCCATTGATGATATACCTTCACAGCCTCTTCAAAAGAAGAGATACCTGGCAAAGCCACTTGAAATGTCACATCGTTTAAATAAGTTTCTAGGCTGCTATGAAGGGCAATGAATCGATTAGGCCGTGACAAATCACACTAGGCCAGATACTTTCCGTTTTAAGTCTTAAATAAGCTAAAGCGGCTGTTGCCACAATGATGTTTCCAAGTAAGTTTAGAGTTCCGGTCCAGATAAGTTGTCCAGTTGTCCGATCAATACCAATCAGGTGAACATTAATGAAAAGAAGAGAAACAAGAATAATTCCCCAGCCAAAAGAAAATGAGTTAACTTTCCACTCCTTTTCCAAGTAACGAACAAGAATGGCTAAAAAAACTCCGCGAAAGACCAGTTCTTCATCCAAACCAGAGACAAAAAGTTGAAACGCTATCGATTCGATAGTCTTTTCTGAAGGCAGGTCTGTAAAGAAATACCCATCAAGGACATTCCACCCACCTAAAATAAGACCAAAAATCAATCCATAGAAGATTCCTTTCACTGGTTTTCGAAGTTTTAGGCCCACCTCTTCAGCGCTCAACCATTTAAAAAGAAAAACAACGATCCATGGCCAAAGAAATGAAAGAATCTTTCCTTCCCAATTCCAATGGCTAAATCGCTGATATGAGGATGAAAAAAGAAATGGGAAACTCATCACAAAAGAGTCGAAGGCATAAGCGGTAAACAAGATGCCAGCTGCGACAAGCGGCTTTGAAGAATTCTTGGCATAAGCTAAAACGAACAACGAAAGAGCTATTGGAGAGAAAGTTAGTAAGATCACCTCAACAAAAGCAGTGAACGATTCCATTTAATTTTTCCTATTTGAAGAAATGAAGTGAAACATGAGGGGCAGCTCTTGTAAAAGTCGCAGAAACAATAGCAAGTGCAGTCCCAGCTACAATTTGAACAGCGGCGGCCAATATGCGTGCTGGTCCTGAATAAATTGTTGAGACAACTGGATAAACATCCCAATTTCCTTATGATACTCACGACCCCATTTTATTAGGAAGGCTTTAGAACTTTCAAGGAGTTCGATTGGTCATTCATTCAATTAATTTTATGTCGTATTGATCCTAATTTGATAAAACCGTTTGCAAAATAGGGTAAAAATCTTCAAAATAGGGTAAAATAAGTTAAAAATTACCCTGTTTAAGTCTTATTTACCCCTATTTTGGATGAACTATGCATTCCCTAGATGAAAAATATTTAAGATCTCTTACATTTACAGCTGAGCAATTGACCATTTTACGTACGATTGGCGAATACCAAGGAAAGCAAGGACTTTATTTCAAACAATCGCCCGAAATTTTAAAAGGACTTCAGCAGGTCGCGGTTATTGAATCTAATGAATCATCTAATAGATTAGAAGGCATTACGGCTCCTCATCATCGCATTGCGGAGCTCATAAATCAAAATACCCTGCCAAAGGATCGTTCGGAACAAGAAATAGCCGGTTATCGTGATGCTTTAAATTTAATTCATCAATCTTTTAAGCACATGTCTTTTTCGCTCAATGTGATTTTACAACTTCATTCTTGGCTTTATCGCTATCTTCCAAATCCTGGAGGACAATGGAAAACAACAGATAATGAAATCACGGAAATTCATCCAGACGGAAAAAAGCGAGTGAGATTTATTCCTTCTAATGCATTTGAGACCCCTTTAGCTATGGAACATCTCATTAAAGGTTATGAGATGAGCATTTATCAGTGGAATGTAGAACCGCTCATCATTATTCCTGCTACAATTTTAGATTTCTTATGCATACATCCATTTCGAGATGGTAATGGTCGAACAGCTCGTTTACTTACCCTTCTCCTTCTTTATCATTTTGATTATCAAGTAGGGCGGTATATTAGTTTAGAGCGAATATTTGAAGAATCAAAAGAAAGCTATTATGAGACTTTGGAAAAAAGTTCTCAAGGATGGCACCAAGGACAACATAATCTCTTGCCTTGGATGACTTATTTTTGGGGCGTTCTTTTAAGAGCCTACAAGGAATTTGAAGGGCGAGTAGGGACTTTAACCACCGGTAAAGGAAATAAGACTCATCATATCCGTCTAACAGTAGAAAATATGATAGGTCCTTTTTCCATTTCCGATATTGAACGCGCTTGCCCATCTGTTAGCAGAGATACTATTCGCCTAGTTTTAAGACAACTAAGAGACGAAGCAGTTATCACTCCCGAAGGTAAAGGGCGAGGAGCGAAGTGGGTAAGAAAACTACAGTCTAATTGACGTCTTTAAAATGGGGTCAAGCCTGCGATTTGCGATTTGAGACTGCCTGTAGATAAAATGTAATTAGGATCTCAAATCACAAATCACAGGCTTGACCCCAATCCTTGAATGAGGGCGAAGCTTACGTAGGGGGAGTCCAGAGGGTCTTGACCCTTTGGCGGGGGATTATTAAGGGGGCAGGGCCCCCTTAATTGCCGATGACCGGACTCGAACCAGCACTCTATTGCTAGAAGTAGATTTTGAGTCTACCGCGTCTACCATTTCGCCACATCGGCATGTGAAAAAACAGGAGTATAGCGTGTGGGTATCTATTTCACAATAGAAATCTCACTTTATTTACCAGCGGTGGTAGTTGCGGAAGGCTTTATCCCAGGAGTAGTTGACATTTTGGTTGAGGTCTCTGTCGTAGCGCACTTGGATGCTGATGTAGGCGTAAGGGTGGCGGTTGTCGAAGTCACGTCCCTCTTTTTTGGCAAACAGTTTTACGAAGATTTCTTTGTTGTGCCAAGGGGGGGTGGAGACGTTGGTGTCTTGCTTTTCGTATCTTCGGAATACTTCGTAATCCTTTTTGCCTTTGTAGCGAGGGTTTGTTTTGTAGAAGTTTTGGATGATGTTGACGATTGTCTCGGGTTTATCTTCTAAGCCTTGCACGTAGAAGGCCACTTCGGCGCCGATCATATGTTTGGAGTATTGATTTTCTTTGTCGGCATTATTGTAGGTGTTGTGTTCAGGGCAGCGATGGCCGCTGGTGATGACCACCCGTTTTCCTGTGGTAGCTTGGATGTGATTGAGAAGTTCTATGAGGATGGGATAGATGAACTCTTTACCATCTCTGAGCGGGAGGCTGTGCTTGTCTACGCCACCACAATCGTAACAATGAAGTATTTCTGTTTGCTTTTGGACCACATGGCAGGGGTTTAGGCTGCTGCCTTTGCAGCGGAAAAACTCTTTGGTGATGAGAGGGTAATTACCGCTTTGCTCTTTATCCCAAGGATAGGTTTTAGGGGTGTTTTTGGCGGGCGGAGCAAGGGAGAATGAGTTCTCGTTGTACTTTCGATAGATATATTCTCCCTGTTGATTGCGCAGGCGGGTGGTGTTATGGGTTTCATCAGCAGAAGAGCAGCCTGTGTATAGGAGTGATAGTACTAAAATAAGCTTTAGGAAGGAATGTAAGACACTGGTGATGTTCATGATATATTGAAGATAATGAAAAGATAAACATATCCAATAGATGTGTTTAAAGCAACTATACAATATACTAGATGTGTGTATGACCTGCACGATGCGTTGCGACAATCAATTCTTTGTCTAGGGTCGCTAAGGGGATTTTCTCGCGCAAAGCCAGTTCAAGATAAGCCGCGTCGTAAATCGAAATGTGCAAATTTTCTGCGAGTCTAAAAATGCTATGCATGGCTCGCACTGACGTTGTTTCATCAACAACGATGGGAAGGATTGTCAGAGCATCAATAAAGTTTGATGCTTGCGATGTGGTAATGCGCTTTTTGCGTTGAGCCATTAAAAGCACATTCGCCACCTCCAATGGCCAAATGCTAGGCACAACAGCTGAGAAAGCCCTAAGGTTTTCTAGAATTTTATCGGTTTCAGCACTGCTTTCATCCTCGAAAAGCCAAGCCATTGTGACTGAACAATCCAATACAAAGCCATAACCTAAACTTTTTTTACGAGAATGAGCTGCTGCTACCATACTTAGGCTCTACCTTCTTCTTTCATTTGTTTGATCGATAGCTTTTTTCCTAGCCTTGTACCCGCGCGCAAATTTTTTATAGCACGTATCGCACTAACCACCCCGCCATCTTCTTCCTGCTGCATCGCTTTAGAAAAGGGGACCAACATCGCAACAAGTGCTCCACTCTTTGAAATCAACACCCTTTTTCCCGCTGCCACTTCCGCTAACAACTGAGAAAAATGTGTTTTTACATAAAAAGCCCCAAACTGGTCCATAACCAACCTATGTAATAAATCAACTAGTCTATACATTCAGACTAGTCTATGTGATCATTATTTGTCAAATGGATAACGCCACTTTTATACTGGACATGCATTAAGAATAAGCCTTGAGGGGGGGCTGCTTGGCCTGCATAGCGTCGGTCTTTAGCAGCTAGGATTTTGTTAATGTCATCTATTGGACGCTTGCCTCTGGCCACTTCAAGCAGGGTGCCGGTAATGTTGCGCACCATTTTATACAAGAAACCATCCGCTTCAAATTCTAAGCGTACACCTCCAGGCTGATCGACGATGTCGAGGCGGCGCATCGTTCTGACAGCATTTTGGGAAGCAGAGCCTGAGTGTGCTTCGTTAGCAAAGGAAGTAAAGTCATGTTCTCCAACAAAAAGTCTTGCCGCTTTGCGCATGAGATCGATATCTACTTTTTCTTTCACATGTAAGCGATAGAGACGGATGAAGGGATCTAAAACGTGATCTAAGTGCATATGATAGTGATAGGTTTTGCTTTTGGCACTATGTTGTGCGTGAAAATCTAAGGCGACCTCTTCCACAGCCAGTATGCGAATATCGCGTGGGAGTAGTGCGTTTAATGAGCCTTGAAAGCGGAAGAGTTCGATGGAATCATGATAATGAAAATGCGCGATTTGTCCTGCGGCATGCACGCCAGAATCTGTCCTTCCTGAACCTATAAGTGTTACTTGATGGCGCAAGATGAGGGCGATTTTCTCTTGCAGGATTTCTTGGATGGTCACTCCATTGGGTTGGATTTGCCAGCCGCAGTAGGCCGTGCCATCATAGGCAAGTGTTAATTTGAAGTTATGCAGCATGTGATTAACGAGGGGCAAGCAGTTGTGTTGCTACAGCCAGATCTGCAGGAACAGTGATTTTTAAATTTATATGGGAGCCTTCGACTAATTTGACTGGTTTGCCGATAAGTTCAGCGAGAGAAACATCATCGGTAACAGTAAGATTATGTACACGGGCATATTCGAAGCCTGCTGTTAGAAGAGAGCGCTGGATGATTTGTGGGGTCTGAATTTCCCAAATAAAGCTGCGGTCGGGGGTGGCTCGAACGAAATTTTCGGAATTACTTTCTTTGACGGTGAATTTGATGGGCATGCCAACAGTGGCAGCACCATGCTGTAGGCCCGCTTCAAGCACGCGTAGCACCAAAGCTTTATCGATAAATGGGCGCGCTCCATCATGCACGCAGATGAGCTCCGATGTTGGAGAGGTGCCGAGCAGGCCATGATAGACCGAGTCTTGTCGTCTTACACCAGGAAGTGCAAATCGTACGCCTTTTTTAGGTGCTTGGGTTGTGTCGAAATGATGACGGAATTCGGGTGCACAGACAACAACGATTTCATCGATTTCTGGCATCTCCATAAACACATCGAAGCTGTGGCGGACGACGGTTTTGGATCCGAGCTTTAGAAATTGCTTAGGCATATCTGCTTGCATACGGCTGCCGGTGCCTCCGGCTAAAAGAATGGCGCTAGTGAATGGTTTCATGAAGCTTGCTCCAATGTGCAGAGAAGAATTTCTGGGGGGGAAAAGCAGCGCAAGGGAAGGACACTGCCGATTCCACGGTTGACATACAACCATTTACCATCAACTTTGAATAGTCCTTGTTTGTATTGCAAATTTTCGATGCGGGTGAATTTTTTCCAAAGCCAGGGCAGGTTGATTTGTCCTCCATGCGTGTGGCCACATAAGACCACATCGCCTGGGGTGTTTTTTAGAAGGGAAAACCCATCGGGATTGTGTAATAGAACGATGCCAGGATAATCCGTATCGTAGTTTTTAAAGGCTGCCTGTGGATCGCAAGAGCCTTGCATATATTCCCCTAAGCCGCTGATATTCAGCTTAGAGCCCTTGATAGGCACTGTTAGCGTGTTGTTATGCAATAGCTTAAAAGGAGTGTCGTTCAAAAGAGCTAATAACTCGCGGTTTAAAGGAACTTGCCGCGCTCGGGTGGTGGTTGTTTTGGTTAATTTGCACGAGGGACGCAACCGCTTAAAGCCGCTAAAGACAGTAGATGAGGGAGCTGGAAGGAGGTCATATTCGCCTTGTGCATTGATGGCGATATAGCCGGCGTAGTCGTGATTTCCCAAGACAGCATAGCAACCGTAAGGGGCCTGTAATTTTTGTAGCCAGTGGCGTAGACGCTCGGGTGCTTTAAGTAGGCCATGGCAAAGGAAATCGCCCGTGCAGGTGATGATATCGGGATGATAAGCTTGGATTTTGTTGGCGACTTTTTGCATGAAGGCATCCGACATGCCATTGTGCAAATGCAAGTCGCTGATTTGCAATATTCTGAGGTTGTGGAGTGCTTTTGGTAGGTTTGGGATAGGGAGCTTAAGATTAGTCGTGAAAACTAATTTTGGTTCGATATAGCGTGGCCAGATGCCGATGATAGAGGCCAGGCAAAACCAATCCCATAGGCTATGGCTAAGAGGCTGTGAGGTTTGGGATTTGGCCATGTAGAAAATTCCTTACAAAGTTATCCTAGAAACGGGCATTAAAAATGGTCGAAAATGCTGATATTTTGATGTGGGGGCATTTTTGGGGGAATTTAACATCACCAAATCGGTGAGGCGAATTTTACCAGAAATGCCGTCCACACCAAAAGATCAGCGTTAGCGACCGTTTTTAATGGCCGTTTCTAGGATTAGGTAAGATATTACACGAAATTGGCATAAATGGGAAGGAAAAGGGAAAGCATAAGGACTATGCAGGATAGTCCTTATGCGAGATGTGACTAGCGGTGATGAGCTAGTTCTGGTTCTTTAAGATGCTTAGAGATTTTGCTTGTCATCTTGAACATGTCGATAGGTTGCTGAGATCCGAGCACACGACCGAGCTTTTGATCAGGTACGATATTGCGCTTGTTATCTGTAGCTTGGAGTTTGTGTTTTTTAATGTATTCCCACAGTTTTTTTGTTACTTCAGTACGAGCCATTGGGCCAGCACCGACGATTTCTGCCAATGTTTCGCTGACATGTACAGGTTTCATGAACGCTGATGGTTTTTTTTCTTTGCTCATTTGTTTTACACTCCTTAGTGTTTGTTTTGAACTTCATGAGAGATTGCTGAGTAAGAATCTCTTTGAGGATAACAGTGAGAGATACTTCCCCTTACTAGGGAATCCTTTTAGCGTTGTTTCGGTATTATAGTCAAAGCAATTCAGAGAAGCTTAATCTAAGAATTTATTTCTTTATGCCCAAATTGTTCCCTATGTTTTGTGTATATTGCTAACATTGAATGATATGCGGATTTGTTCTTCGTAGGGAGCCTCTAGAGTAAATAAATGGGAGGTTTGCCCTTGCGAGAAAGAATATTTCGTGAGAACATTGCTGCATTTAAGCGAATTTATGGCACCAATCATGCAGTACGATAAGCAAGTACACACTCTCTCCGATCAAATCAGGCAGCTAGAGAATCTATGCCTTCAGCTCGAAGACGCTGATGATTTGACAATCAAATTGCATCTCTTAAAATCCCATGCGAATTCTGAGCAGCTTTTGAAGGCTTATCCGCGTCTACAGTCCTATCTAGAAACAGCGAATATCACAGCCCAATTCACGATACATGCGGTTTTAGCTGTTGGTCAAGGACCTGTGGTGTTCCAAGAGTTGGATGATGTCGATGACTTCAAAGGGACCATGCAAGCCTTAATCGAAGTGTTAGAGGCGTTGGAAAAGTCTTATGATGCTTTTGGAGGAATTGTTGGCTACCATTTAGCGGTTCTGAAATTAATAGCAGGTGGTACAGCTGATAACAACAAAAGTTCCGACACTTCAATTTGGTATGATGAGCCTGAGGGGTTGAATTGCTCTATCGATACTCGTGAAGTAAGAAAAGCGGTCCGATGGGGCTTAGAAAATATGCCAGAGATTGCAGAGATCTATCCCATTGGAGGTGCTGGAGATAGACTCAACTTAAAAGAAGAGACTACAGGAGAGCCTTTGCCTGCTGCTCAGCTACAATTTTGTGGGCGCACCTTGTTAGAAGGGTTGATTCGCGATCTACAGGGGCGGGAGTATTTATATTATAAGTTATTTGGCGTGCAGCTTGTTACACCCGTGACAGCGATGACCTCACAAGAAAAAAATAACCATCAGCATATTCTCAATATTTGTCAGCAGTTGGGTTGGTTTGGCAGACCAAAGGATAGCTTTGCTTTTTTTATACAGCATCAAGTGCCGATGGTGACTAAATCTGGGATGTGGGCTATGCAGGCACCTTTGAAGCCTATCCTTAAGCCAGGGGGGCATGGCGTCATATGGAAGCTCGCAGAGGTGAATGGCATTTTTGATTGGCTAAACAAAAGCAAGAGGTACAAGGCTTTAGTGCGTCAGATTAATAATCCCATGGCGGGTGTGGACAATGGATTATTAACCCTTATGGGATTAGGAGCTCATCACAAGAAAAGTTTCGGTTTTGCTTCCTGTGAACGGCTGCTATCTGCTGCTGAAGGGATGAATGTGTTATGCGAGAAGGTTGTAGATGAGGGGTATGAGTACTCGATTACCAATGTGGAATACACCGAGTTTGAACGATGTGGAATCAAAGACAGTCCCTCTCAGGCTGGCAGCCCTTATTCGAGATTTCCGGCTAACACAAATATTTTGTACGTTGATTTACAAGCTATCAGAAAGGCCCTGAAACATTGTTCTATTCCAGGCATGTTGATCAACATGAAAAGTGATTTTCCTTGCTATGTAGGAGAGGGAAAAGTCGTGCAACAAAAAGCTGGGCGCTTGGAGTCTACAATGCAGAATATTGCCGATTGGATCGTCGATCGCTTTCCTAAGCGCCTGGAAAAAGGCAATCGTGACAACTTGCACACTTTTATCACTTATAATGATAGAAGAAAAACGATCTCTGTTGCTAAACAATTGTACGATATTAATAAACCATCTGTAGATACACCTGAAGAGTGTTTCTATGACTTGATGCGCAATTATATCGATTTGCTTTCCAAATATTGTCACATGCAAGTTCCGGCGGTTTGCAGTAAAGCAGAGTATTTCTTGAAGGGGCCTACACTGACGGTTCTTTTCCATCCAGCTTTAGGGGGATTGTATTCGGTCATTGGCCAGAAAATCCGCGGAGGCACATTGTCTGTGGGATCTGAGTGGATAATGGAAATTGCAGAAGCCCAGATTGTCGATCTCGATTTGTCTGGCAGTCTGCTTATTGAAGCGGACGACATCATGGGAGGAAAGGATGCCAACGGTTGTATTTGTTACAGTAGTGAAAAGGCAGGGAAATGTACTTTGATCAACGTGACAGTGAGAAATAAAGGTCTTGCTGAACACTCACCTTTTAAAGCATGGAAACGGCAAGAAAATCGTCATGAAGCTTTACATATCGTTTTAAGAGGTAACGCTGAATTTTTTGCTGAAAATGTCATCTTTGAGGGAAATATGACTTTCGAAGTGGCTGATGGCTATCGCTTGGTCGTTTCTCAAAACGATTCAAAGCTGATAACGAAGCTAGAAAAGATCGAAGGTGCCACCTGGAAATGGGGTTACTCTTTCGATCAAGAAGACCAGATCTGCTTGCAGGTAATACGAAACAAGATAGGAAAGTTCGCTTAAGCAGCAGGATATGAGTATTTTAGAAAACAATTCAAAGCACACTTATCACAAATTAGCACGGCACTTTTGAACGCGAAGATCGCGAAGCCAGCGAAGATAACGCGAAGAAAGTTTCCTGTTGAAAATCTTACTGCAATTAGTAAGAATTTGAGCTTCATGAATTGTTAAGAGCATATCCACAGAAGAAAAATCTTCGCGTTGCCTTCTCTTGCTTCGCGAACTTCGCGGTCAAAAGAGCCATGCTCTTATTTGGGATGAGCCACAAAACTTTACTCTGTGGCTCGGTGGTAAATTATGTACCGGTCACTTATTCGAGATATGTGGCTGGTATTGTTCGATCACTTCAGCTAGATAGCTTTGAGCTGCGGCGCTGATTTCCCAGTTGTTTTTTTTGCGTTGTGACAGGGCGAAATGTTTATCATCAAAAGTATTGTGGCCATGGATAAAACGGAGGTAGTAATGTGCTGGGTTATTCCAGCCCACACATCCATATTTCTTTTTGTAGGCGCTAAAATAAACATCATCTTCAGATCTTTTTTGAGCAGGATATCTGATATCTTTTTTATTGCGACACATGATTGTGCCC
>JABDFJ010000061.1 GCA_013286645.1 Chlamydiota bacterium
TAGAGTTAAAAACGATTCCGGTCAAAAATGGCTCAACGAAAAAAAATAATCGGGAAAGGGCGGGCAGAGGCACGGGCACAGGCAGAGGCACGGGATCACGGGATTGCAGTTTCGGAAGAAGTCTAATGATGTATTTAGAAAAAGAAAGATAAGGATGAAGAAGTTGCCTTCTTCATCCTAAGACTAAAGAACTATTAATGCGAAGCTGCATGCAGAATTGCCAATAACAATAAAGCCACAATATTTGTGATTTTAATCATTGGGTTGATTGCTGGACCAGCTGTGTCTTTGTAAGGATCCCCTACAGTGTCACCAGTAACCGCTGCATGGTGTGCATCGGAACCTTTACCGCCATGATGTCCATCTTCGATAAGCTTCTTAGCGTTATCCCATGCACCACCGCCGGAAGTCATGGACAAGCCTACGAATAGTCCTGTCACAACCACACCCAACAGCATAGAACCAAGGGTTGTAAACGCTTCTGCCTGACCAACAAAGGCGTTGATCAAGAAATACACAGCTATCGGCGCACATACTGGCAACAACGATGGTACGATCATTTCTTTAATGGCCGATTTTGTCAAAATATCCACAGCACGGCCATAGTCTGGACGTCCTGTGCCTTCCATAATTCCAGGGATTTCCTTGAATTGACGGCGTACTTCGACCACGACAGAGCCTGCCGCGCGTCCCACAGCCATCATGCTGAAAGCACCAAATAAATAGGGCAGTAACCCACCTAAGAATAGGCCGATAACAACATAGGCGTTGTCAAGCATGAACGATGGCGCCACAGAACTAAAGTAGTGACGTAAATCTTCCAAAAATGCCGCGAACAGCACTAGCGAAGCAAAGCCAGCCGAGCCAATCGCATATCCTTTTGTAACAGCTTTAGTGGTATTGCCTACTGCATCAAGGGCATCAGTCGTCTTACGCACTTCTGGAGGCATATTGGACATTTCGGCGATGCCACCTGCATTGTCCGTCACTGGACCATAAGCATCTAAAGCCACGATCATACCAGCTAACGCCAACATAGTCGTAGCGGCCACAGCAATACCAAATAGGTTCGCATTCGTGTAAGAAACCAAAATGCCTACGCAAATGATGATGACAGGGATAGCTGTTGCTTCCATGGAGACGGCCAAACCTTGAATGATGTTAGTTCCATGTCCTGTAGTTGATGCCTGAGCAATACTTTTAACAGGGCGATGGGCGCCAAGGGTGTAGTATTCAGTCGTCCACATGAGCAAACCTGTGACAGCTAGTCCTGTAAAAGCACACCAGAGGAGATTCATGCCTGTAAATGAGACATTATTCACCACATAACTGGTGTCAAAGCCGAGCAGGTATTTAGTCACAAAAATGATCGCCACGCCCGAAAGCAAGGCGGTAGAAATGAAGCCTTTATACAGGGCTTGCATGATATCGTTCTTGGCGCCAAGTTTTACGAAGAACGTGCCAATGATTGTGGCCAAAATACATACCGCGCCGATTGCCAATGGATAATACATCATCGTTTCAAGCGTCACGCCAGTAAAGTAAATGCCAGCCATCAGCATGGTTCCGACGATAGTGACGACGTAAGTTTCGAACAGGTCTGCTGCCATACCGGCGCAGTCACCGACGTTATCTCCAACGTTATCGGCAATCACTGCTGGATTGCGTGGATCGTCTTCTGGAATTCCTGCTTCAATCTTGCCTACTAAGTCAGCACCGACGTCCGCACCTTTTGTGAAGATCCCCCCACCCAAGCGAGCGAAGATGGAGATTAACGAAGCTCCAAAGCCCAAAGCTACCAATGCTTCTAGCAGATCGCGCGATGGCAACTTAAGTCCCTGAAGGTAAGCATAATAGCCTGTCACGCCGATCAGGCCGAGACCAACCACCAGCAAACCTGTGATAGCGCCTGCTTTAAACGACACATTCAAAGCGGCTTGTAGTCCTTGACGGGCAGCTTCACTGGTGCGTACGTTGGCACGTACCGACACATTCATACCGATATAGCCTGCCACGCCCGAAAGCACAGCGCCGATCACAAAGCCCACACCTACGTGTACGCCTAATAACCAGGTTAAAAGAGCACAAATGATCACACCCACGATGGTAATGACTTGGTATTGTCTGTTGAGATATGCGCGCGCACCTTCTTGGATCGCTGCCGCAATTTTTTGCATTTGTTCGGTACCAGCACTTAGCGATAGAATAGAGCGGATCATGACCACTCCATAAATCAACGCTAGTACGCCCGATGCGATGACGAATTCAAAAGCATATGACATTGGTGTTTATACCTCTTAAGGGTTTATGGTTGCCTAAAAACGGCTTTGGCTCAGTCTATAATAGGCCAGGCCATTGTCGCTTTTAGGTTTATGTTATTAATCATGAAATACGATAAAAGATCATCGATAAAACCGCAAAGAAAAAGGACTAGAGAGAAAAAGGACGAAGGGACCTAAAGGACCAAAGGGACCAAAAGGACAAAAACACATGTCCTTTAGGTCGTTTTGGTCCTTTAGGTCCTTTTCGTCCCTTAGTCCTTTTCGTTAAACGTCCAACTGTTGGATTTGCTCTTCTTCGACGCTAGTTACAAGATTAAACTCTTCAGCAATATCCTCGGCAACCTGAGATGTCAGCTCTCCTGCAGGTAGAGTAGCGCTGCCAAACGGCGAGAAGCTTCCCAAAAAGGAAATTGCCTCGCTCACCGCATTGCTAGCTGTTCCAAGCACTCCTGACACTCCATCGACTATAGGATCCACTACCCCTTTGTGCAAGCCTTGCGTCCACTTTTGGGTGTGGGCTGCCCCTTCACGAGTTCTTAAATAACGGAAGCGCTTCATTTCACCCAGTAGTTCTTGCTGCGCCCCGGCGCTATTTGACCAAAGTCTTTTGAAACGCGCCAACAGCTCTTCACGTAAGTCATTTTGGTCTGCATCATCGAGCGGCTTTGAAAATTTTTCTACAAATGTAGCATAAGCAGTCTGCCACATTGTTGTGGGATCCAACGTTTTCCAATCAATGTTTGCGTCGATAGACAAATCATTTGCAAGCCATCCCTGCTCGAAGAGTTTTATGGCCATAGCCTTAAATTTCTCTTCTACAGCGTTGATTTTGGCTACACTATCATTCCAGGTCGCTTCACCCGCATTTTGTTGATAACGCACGACTCTAAGCTCTTGGCTTTGCGCCATATATTCAAAAAACAGAGTGACACACCCTTGAAAATCATGGATTAGCTGGTGTTTAGCTTCCTCTTGGGCTGGTTGCTGTTCGAGTGCATTCCAATCGGCAAGCAAGCTCTTTTTCAGTGCATCATTCTTAGACTGTGCAACGGGATTTTTCACCTGATCTAATAGTGCAAGAGTTGACATAAACATTTTTTTTAATATCAGGAATACGAGCCACAAGCCCTTGCCGCCCGTCTTTAAGCTCCGTCAACTTCGTAGAAACCAACATCGCAGTCCCCATCACATCTTGCAAAGATTTCAACACATCACTTGGTGAGGTACTTTTATCATTTAACTTAAAGGTAAAACCGGGAGGAGGGGTAGCAGGCTCTGCGCTCGGAGTCTCTTGTAAATATCCATCAAGTTTGCGATTTTGGTCCCTAATAAAACCTAGGAAGGCATCAGTTGCACGCAATCCCGGAACAAATTCATTTAGCATCGCTTGCAACCGATCAATCAATACACCTGGATGTTCAAGATATTGATTTTCAGTAAAGCCAATGTCAACCTCAATTTCAGAGACTAGCTCAGTAAGCGCTTGAATCTCATCGCAGACCCTTTTGGCAAGTATATGCTCTTCTACCTTAACACCCAGTTCCGAGAGAGCACTTGGCCACTTTTCTGGATCTAACTTTTGGACTAACTGTTGCTGTTGTTCCTTAAAGGTATTCAACCTACCACGCAAAATAACCAATGCTTGTTCGTTAGCACCTATGGCGGAGTCCCCTTTTTGAAATTCCTCAAACAATTTTTCCACCTCTTGCCGCAGCTGTGCAAGATCATCCCTCAGCGCTGCACGCTTAGATGATTCGTCACAATAACAGTCAATCCATCCGAATAAGGCCTTAATGGATTTTAAGGCCTCTCCCACTTTTTCAGAAGGTGCATTATTTATAGCCCAAGCGCTTCTATAGACTTCAACTTCCTCCTTCCACTCTTCAAAGAAATCTTTTGAAAATGGTATATCCGAATAAATTCTCACTATGACTAATTCTTGCAGCATACGCAGCCTAAGCAATGATAACAATGTTTCGTTAATTTCTAGCATCCCAGCTACTTTTTGAGAGGTGTACTTCCTTGCCATCAACGAATCTAATTCATGTTTTAAGTCACCGAAATTTGTTTGCAAACAACTAACCTTATCTAAATTACGGATGGTCTGCATCACTTTAGTCTGCAGTGCGTTCAATGATTTAATAGTTTTTGCTTCTTCATCTTTTGCAGCCAGGGCAGGTACTTTTCCTTCATGATCAACCAGGAAAGAGGTCAAAAACGCTCTTATACTAGTTTTGGCCGTACATAAACATTCAGTGAGATCTCTGCAGACGTCTGATTTCTTTCCTCGCGGGAGTGAAGCTGCAATTTCTCTCATCTCTGTTTGCAGTCCGTTAATGGTCTCGCGAAACACTGTTAAGGTCCCCATTTGCTCAACCTCTTGCTCAAACGAGTCTTTGCGAGCCGGCGTAGCGACAACTTTAGGCGTATCCACTAAGGCTTGCGGTTGTTCTTTTAGAAACGTCGTTGCAGCTGTTTGAGCAGCAGAGATACTTTCATGCAACTCCCTATAGACACGATCGACTGCTTGATTTCCATCAAGCGCCGCCAGCACTAATCCAAACTTTCGAATTAGGTGCTCCAAGCGTACGGTCACTGGTGGTTCACAGGCTGCACGTTGTGTCGATTGACTAAGATTTGTTGCTACACTACTACTAGAACAGGGGGATAAACGACTACCGAAAAATGAGGCTTGCGATGCCATAACACAGCTCCTTAAGTTTAGAGTATTTAAGACCTCGGACAGCGAAATATGATCCATTCTGCAGAATATATAGAGACAGACTATCTGCCTCCGAGCTTATGATTTTTAAGCTATCTTTTCTAGATCAAAAAAAATTATTGCCTTGTTTTATCCTTTACTCTAATAAGTGTATAAACCCATAAGGAGTGTGCTATGAAACTGCCTGGCATTGGAATGTTACTGTTGTGTGTTTACCTCATCTTAGTAGGCCTTAGCATTGTAGCGGGCTTGGCGATCACCCCGATTATCATGGGCGTTTTGGCCTTAGCTGCCGGTATCCTGCTGCTCGTCGGGCGTTAATCCCCACTTGTCTTAACTGGACCCTAAATGGCCCGCACCCCTTTCAGGGGTGCAATATTGTTTTTTATATACCCAGGGTTACGCTGTCGCTCACCCTGGGCTACAAGCCGTTACCCCTTTCAGGGGTAAAGCACAACGCTCGAAGTCTCAGGATCCCCCTGAGACTTGATGCGCTCGGTGCCTCAACCCTTTAACTACGTCCTTAATAGGTTTTATTCCTGAAAGGGATAATGACCTATAGCCCAACCCAAGTTCAGTAATAAAAGCGTAGGCTATAAGCATTACTGTGCTATACCCCTGAAAGGGGTGACGGCTTGTAGCCCAGGGTGAGCGACAGCGTAACCCTGAGTGATTTATTAGACATTGTACCCCTGAAAGGGGTACGGGCCCCTCGTTATCATTCAATATGTTGGTGCGAGATCTTCTCTCCTTCGTCGTCTGAATTTGAGCTATTACCTCTTTCCTCATCCGAATTGAAGATTCTCTCGACATCGCTGCTCAATGCTTTTGTTGAGGATACAGGACTAGGCTCATCAGCAAGAGACGTTAAAGAAGCATCCTCGGCAACCTGAGATGTCAGCTCTCCTGCAGGTAGAGTAGCGCTGCCAAACGGCGAGAAGCTTCCCAAATAGGAAAATGCCCCGCTAACCGCATTGCTAGCTACCCCAAGCACCCCGGACACTCCATCGACAATTGGATCCACAACCCCTTTGTGCAAGCCTTGCGTCCACTTTTGGGTGTGGGCTGCCCCTTCACGCGTTCTTAAATAACGGAAGCGCTCGACTTCACCCAGTAGTTCTTGCCGCGCGCCGGCACTATTCGACCAAAGTCTTTGGAAACGCGCTAACAGCTCTTCACGCAAACCATTTACTTCGGCGTCATCATTCGGCTTTGAAAACTTTTCTACAAATTTAGCATAAGCTTCTTCCCACATTGTGGTGGGAACGAATGTTTTCCAATCGACACTTTCATCTGCAGACAAATCAGTTGCTAGCCATCCTAGCTCAAAGAGTTTTTTGGACATGGCCTTGAACTTCTCTTCCACCGCGTTGATTTTGGCTACGCTATCATTCCAAGTGGCTTCACCTGCATTTTGTTGATAACGCACCACCCTGAGCTCTTGGCTTTGCGCCATAAACTCAAAAAATAGGAAGACACTTTCTTGAAAATCATAGATCAGCTGGTGTTTAGCTTCTTCTTGGGCTTGTAGCTTATCGAGCGCATTCCACTTAGCGAGTAAGCTCTTTTTAATTGCGTCATTCTGAGGCGGCTCAACTGCACTTTCTTCCTGAGCTAATAATTTAAGAGCTTCTGCAAATGCATTTTTAATTTCACAAATGCGAGTAGCAACCCCTTCCCGACCTTCTTTGCGTTCTGACAAATGCGTAGAAGTCAGCATCACTGTCCCCATCACTTCTTTCAAAGATTTCAATACGTCACTTGGTGGCGTGTTTTTACCATTCGGCTTAAAGATAAAGCCGGAAGGAGGAATAGCGGCCTCTGCGCTTGCCATGTCTTGTGCATTTCCATCGAGCTGGCGATTTTGTTGCGCAAAGTGCACATTTCCCTTTGTTGTGTTGTACGCGGCAAGTGTTCCAGGCAAAGACACAACTTCTATCCCCACGGATAAAGTCTTGAGCCAACCTATGTTTGCTCTAGATACAGTCAGACTTTGACTGATTACCGGATTTAGAGTTAGCACTAAGTTTACTATGGCAATGCGCAACGCTTTCGTTTTATCACTATCATCAATGAGCTGGGTTCCGAACAGAAGATGTTTAGTTTGCTCCATAGTTTGCTTTCGCATCGATTGGCTTGTCGCAATGAGCGTTTCTAGCTCCTGCAGAGCAGTATCAAGTTGTCCTTTCAGAGCTATGCCTGCTGCTTGAGTTGCTTCTTCATTGAGGATAAAAGTTCTTAAATCCTGTTTAAGGACGGTACAAAACTCGTTTTTGACAACAACCTCGTTTAAATGCAGTTGTAAATGACTAAAAACCAGTTCAAAACATCGGAAATATTTGGTCACTAGGATTGATTGCAGATTTAAAGCTTGCCAGCAACTCTTTTGTTCGGCACAGCGTCGCTGCCAATCTTCGATCATTTTAGCATCCATGGCACTTGCTGCACTCAATGTCTGCGCAAATTCCTCATGTATCTCTCTCAACTTCGCTACCACACCCCCATAATCACTATTCTGTTTTTCATGGAAGCAAATCCATGCATCGGCGGCTTTAACTTGATCATTAAGCTCTTGCATCTGTAAAGACAACGCTTTTTTAAACGGAAGATCTTCAGCCTTAAGCTCGCACGCCACCAAGACATTTGGCAATACTTCAGACTTTAGCTTTTGGACTAACTGTTGTTGTTCATTCTTGAGGTCATTTAGCCTACTACGCAAATGCGCCACTGCTTTTTCATTAGCGCCTATCTCGAATTCCCTATTTTTGTGCTCGTTATGCAACCGTGAGGCATCGTAACGCAGACTAGCAATTTCGCCCATTAACACTGACTTCTGATATGCTGCGTCGCAATGACTTTTTATCCATCCGAACAAATCATCAATGGATCGAAAATGATCGACTACAGGTGTTGATTGCAGATTCAAATCGCCCCATTGACGCTTTTGTTCGGCGCAGCGTCGCTTCAAACCGTCGAGCGCTGTAGAGTCCATAACATTTGCATTCAGCAATGTCTGCACAAGTTCGGCGCGCAGCATGCGTAATCCAGCTGTCACGTTCGGATATCTACTATTCTGTGTTTCAATCACGTCAATATGACCATCAGCCCTTTCTGCTAGCTCATTAATTTCTTTGATCTCAGCACATACCTTGTTGGCAAGCGGATGCTTTTCAACTTGCATGCCCAACGCCGAGAGGGCACTTGGCCACGTTTCTGGCTCTATCTTTTGGACTAACTGTTGTTGTCTACTCTTGAGGTCATTAAACCTACCACGCAAACTTACTGCTGCTTGTTCTTTAGCCCCACTCTCAAACTCCTTTTTTAGCCCCTCTTCAAACAACTTTCCCACATCTTGGCGCAGCTGATTAAATTCCTCCATCAGCGCTGTCCGCTGAGATGCTTCGTCACAATAGCTATCAATCCACTCGAGCAGGGTATCAATGGAATTTAAGGCATCGCCAATTTCTGTCGAAGATGACTTCTTGGCTGCCCAAGCGCTTCTCTGAGCTTCAACTTCCTTTTTCAACTTATTAAAGGAATGCTCTGAAAAGGGTCTATCTGAACTGATTCTACCTATGATTTGCGTTTGCAGCATAAGCAGCCTAAGCAATGATAAATTTGTTTCGATGGCATCTAGCATCTCATCTACTTTCTGAGGGGTGTGCTTTTTTACCACCCACCTATTTTTGAAAGCATCTAATTCTCGCTTTAATTCATCGAAAGTTGCTTGAGAACAACCTTTTTTATTATTTGAGTTGAGAATAGCCAGGAGCGTTTTAGCCTGCAGCGCGTTCAATCCATCTATTGCGAGCATTGCTTCTGCTACGACAGGCACTTTCCCTTCCTTTGGTACAAGGGATGAGGTCAAAAACACGTGGGCACTGGCTTGGGCTGCATCTAAGCAATTGGTGAGATTTCTACGGGTGGGTGCTTTTTTTCCTTGAGGTAGGGAAGCTGCAATTTCTCTCATCTCTTTTTGCAATCCCTTAATGGTCTGGCGAAATAATGTTAAAGTCCCTATTTGCTTAGCGACTTGCTCTACCGTGTATTTGAGAGCCGGCGTAGTGTCACTTTTAGGCGCATCCACTAAGGCTTTCGACTGTTCTTTTAGAAACGTCATTGCAGCCTTTTGAGCAGCGAACATACTTTTATGCAATTCTTTATAGACTGGATTAGCTGTTATGCCCTTATGTTCTCCAAGCGCCGTTAATATTAATTCAAACTTTTGAATTAGCTCATGCAAGCGGACGGTTACGGGTGGTTCACTTGCCGCTGCGCGTTGTGCCGACTGACCGAGGCGCATTGATGCACTGCTACTAGAATAGGGAGATAAACGACTCACGGATAATGATGCTTGCGATGCCATAACACAGCTCCTTAGTTTAGACTATTTAAGACCTTTTACAGGGATATCTGATCAATTTTGCAGAATTGAAGCTTATGATTTTTGGGCTATCTTTTCTAGATCAAAAAATTTTTATTGCCTTGTTTTATTCTTTGGTCTAAATAAGAGCATAAACCCATAAGGAGTATGCTATGAAACTGCCTGGCATTGGAATGTTACTGTTGTGTGTTTACCTTATCTTAGTAGGCCTTAGCATTGTAGCTGGCTTGGCGATCACGCCGATTATCATGGGCGTTTTGGCCCTGGCCGCCGGCATCCTGCTGCTCATCGGACGCTAACCCCCGTCTTAAATAGACCCTAAATGGCCCGCACCCCTTTCAGGGGTGCAATATTGTTCTTTTATATACCCAGGGTTACGCTGTCGCTCACCCTGGGCTACAAGCCGTTACCCCTTTCAGGGGTATAGCACAGTAATGTTTATAGCCTACGCTTTTTCATTACTGAACCTGGGCTGGGCTATAGGCCATTATCCCTTTCAGGAATAAAGCCCATTAAGGACTTAGTTAAAGGGTCGAGGCACCGAGCACATCAAGTCTCAGGAGAATCCTGAGACTTCAAGCGTTGTGCTATACCCCTGAAAGGGGTGACGGCTTGTAGCCCAGGGTGAGCGACAGCGTAACCCTGGGTGATTTATATTAGACATCGTACCCCTGAAAGGGGTACGGGCCTTCATTCAATATGTGGGTGCGAGATCTTCTCCCCTTCATCGTCTGAATTTGAGCTATTACCTCTCTCCTCATCCGAGTTGGAGATTCTATCGTCATCGCTGCTCAATGCTTTTGTTGAGGATACAGGACTAGGCTCATCAACATGAGGCGTTAAAGAAGCATCCTCGGAAACCTGAGGTGTCAGCTCTGCTGCGGGTAGAGTAGCGCGGCCAAACGGTGAGAAACTTCCCAAATAGGAAACTGCCCCGCTAACCGCATTGCTAGCAGCCCCAAGCACTCCAGACACCCCATCGACAATTGGATCCACCACCCCTTTATGTATGCCTTGCGTCCACCTTTCGGTATGGGCAGCCCCTTCACGCGTTCTTAAATAACGGAAGCGCTTGATTTCACCCAGTAGTTCTTTCTGCGCGCCAGCGCTATTTAACCAAAGTCTGTTGAAACGCGCTAACAGCTCTTCACGTAACCCATCTAACTCAGTGTTATCTGTCGACTTTGAAAACTTTTCTACAAATTTAGCATAAACAGTTTGCCACATTTTTGTGGGATCAAATTTTTTCCAATCGACACCTTCATCTGCAGACAAATCGGTTGCTAGCCATCCTAGCTCGAAGAGTTTTTTAGCCATGGCCTTGAACTTTTCTTCCACCTCGTTGATTTTGGCTACGCTATCGTCCCAGGTAGCTTCATTCATATTTTGTAGATAACGCACCACCCTAAGCTCTTGGCTTTGCGCTATGTATTCAAAAAACAAGTAGATAATTTCTTGAAATTCATAGCTCAGCTGGTGTTTGGCCTCCTCTTGGGCTTGTAACTCATCGAACTCATTCCTCTTTATAAGCAGATTGTACTTTGTAAGCAGACTCTTTTTAAGTACCTCATTGTGAGTCTGCATAAAGGTTTTTAACTCTTGTCGCCCTTTTTTAAGTTCGGTCAACTCCAGAGAATTATCCATCACTATCTGCATGACTTCTTTCAAAGATCTCAGCATGTCCCATGGTGACGTGATTTTATCATTCAACTTAATGCTAAAACCGGGAGGTGGCGTGGGATATTGGGACGTGGATACATCGAGCTCCGTGCTTGCCATATCTTGTGCACGCCCATCGAGCTTGCGATTTTGTCGCTCAAACCGCACATCCCCCTTTGTTGTGTAGGATGTTCCTAATTCCGCTTGCACCAGTTGGAAATTAACAAGCACTTCAAGACAGTCAACATAACTGTCCACTAATGTGGATTGCAGATTAAAAGCATGCCATTGAAGCTTTAGTTCCTCACAGCGGCGCAGCAAGTCTTCAAGCATATCGGAGTCCGCTATATTTGTTAGAGTCAATGCATGCGCAAATTCGGCATGCATGGCTTGCAATCTAGCTACAAGAACGTGATAATCACTATTCAGTTTTTCAATAAAGCCAATGTCTGCATCCACCTCTTTAGCCAGCTCATTAAGTGCTTGGATCTCTGAAGATAACGCTTTGCTAAGCAGATGATCTTCCATCCTAACGCCCATTCCCAACAAGGCCTTTGGCCACGTTTCAGACTCTAGCTTTTGCACCAACTCTTGTTGTTGAGCCTGGAAGACATTAAATCTACCGCGCAACAATGCCACTGCTTGTTCATTAGCCTCTATTTTGAATTCGCCTTTTTGAGGCTCATCAAACAACTTAGTCACATCCTGATGCAGCTGGGCAAACTGGATTAGAAGCGCGGACCGCTGAGATGCAGAGTAACAATAGTCTTTAACAATGAGTGCTTCTTCTTTTAATGCTGCGAGGCCAGGCATGTCCCCTTGACCATAGGCATAGGCGGAGGACAAAAACATATATATACTCAATTGTGCTGCTTCTAAGCAGTTACAGAGACTTTTGCACCATTCTGTTTGCCTATCCCGCAGCAAAGCGTGTTTAATGTCACTCATCTCCTGATTTAGCCCTGTAATTGCCTCTAGAAATAACTTATGAGTGCCACCCCGCTGCGATAGCTGCTCAATAGAGTATTGAGTGAGTGGAATATCAAAGTTAGGGACAGCAGTGGCAACTGTTGCCTCGTGACTTAAAAAGATCTGTGTAGCCTTTAGAGCAGCGCGCAAGCTGCTATTGAAATGTCTATAGAGATGATCGACTGGTTTGTCGCTATTCTCACCTAGCGCCGCTAGAACTAATCCAATCTCTTGAATCAGCTCATGCAAGCGGACAGCGACTGGTGGTGCGCTTGCAGCTGCGCGTTGGGCCGCTTGGCTGGGGCCCATTGATGCACAGCTACTAGAATAGGGAGATAAACGACTGCCGATAAATGATGCTTGCGATGTCATAACACAGCTCCTTAGTTTAGGCTATTTAAGTCCTCGTACAGAGTAATATAAGTACATGTTCAGGGCATATGCAGCCAGCCGCGGTACAGGCTGCATATGCCCTGAA
>JABDFJ010000062.1:0-10137 GCA_013286645.1 Chlamydiota bacterium
TGTACCGGGGCTATATCGTTTCTTTAAGAACCCCGGGTTCCGCTAACCGCTCCACCCGGGGCTAATCCCTTAGGCCGCTGCCGCGGCAGGCTGCATATGCCCTAAACATGTACCAGGAAGGCTATTTCAGGTGAAATTCCTTTTCGAGGGCGGCGATGATTTTGCGCTCCACCTCTTGAGGTGTTTTGGCCATGCTGACCAAGATCTTTCTGGTGATGGTTTCCTTGCCCTGTTGCCGTTCGGCAGTCAAGGTGAGCTTTTCTTGCTTTAGCAAGGTGAAGCTGCGCCGTGCTGCAAAGGCCCGTAGGCGGGTGAGGTGATATAGCCACACCACAGGTTCTGGCGGCGGACCAAAGCGGTCCTTAAGCTCTTCCCAGATGAGATCGACCTCTTCCCAGCTGATGGCTTCACCTAAGCGTTGATAGATCTCCATGCGCAAGCTTGTCTCATTGACATATTCTTCTGGGAGCCTTGCATCGATGGGAAATTCAATCTTGGTATCAGCTACAATCGATGGCGCTTTGCCTTGCATCGCCAAAATCGTCCTTTTAAGCAGCTTGCAGTAGAGATGGAAGCCGATGGAGGCGACTTGTCCCGACTGCTCAGTGCCCAGCATGTTGCCAGCGCCGCGGATCTCTAAGTCGCGCATCGCCACCTTCATGCCACCGCCATAGCCACTGGATTCGGCCAAAGCCGAGAGGCGCTTGCGCACAATTTCTGGTAAGATGCGCTGGTTGGGTACGAAGAAATAGGCATAGGCACGCCGGTTCCAGCGGCCGACACGTCCGCGCAGTTGGTAGAGATCGGCCATGCCGAAACGATCGGCGCGATCGATGAGGATGGTATTGGCATTGGGGATGTCGATCCCATTTTCTACGATAGTGGTGGCGATCAGGATATCGGCATTGCCACTCTTGAAGGTGTGGAAGACGAGGTCGAGTTCGTCCGCGGACATCTGTCCATGACCCACCACGATGCGGGCTTGCGGCAGCAGCTTTTGGATGCGGTTGGCGAAATCGAAGATCGAATCGACGCGGTTGTGGATGATGTAGATCTGTCCATCGCGCGACAACTCACGCAGCAACGCATTTTTGATCGTTTGGTCGTGCCCTTCGGTGATCAGGGTGGTGATCGGCAGGCGGTCTTGGGGTGGGGTGTTGATGACAGACATATCTCTTGCCCCAGTCAGGGACATGTATAAGGTCCGAGGAATAGGAGTAGCCGAGAGTGTTAGACAATCGACACCTACCTTGAGAGTTTTGAGATGTTCTTTGGCTTTGACGCCGAAGCGCTGTTCTTCGTCGATGATGATGAGACCGAGGTCATTGAATTTCACATCTTCGCTGATGACGCGGTGCGTGCCTATGACGATATCGATTGCACCACTGGCGATGCCTTCGAGGGATTCCCGGATTTGCTTAGCTGTGCGAAAGCGCGATAAGACGGCGATGTTGATTGGGAAGTTGCTAAAGCGTTCGACGAAATTTTCAAAATGTTGCATGGCCAAGATGGTGGTGGGTACCAACACAGCCACCTGCTTGCGCCCATCGACTACCGCTTTGCAGGCCGCACGCATGGCCACTTCCGTTTTGCCATAGCCGACGTCGCCACACACCAGGCGATCCATGGGCCTATTGGAGAGCATGTCTTTCTTGATGTTGGCAATAGCTTCCAGTTGATCTTCGGTTTCGACGTAGGGGAATTCCTCTTCGAAATCTTTCATGTCGGAGCTATCTTCCCCATAGCTGAAGCCCCCCGCCATTTCCCGCCGGGCGTAGAGGTCGAGCAGTTCAGAGGCATAGCCCATGATGGCGCGTTCGGCTTGCTCGCGTGTGCGCTTCCAGCGCGTGCCCCCAAGGGCGTGCATTTTGGGGATCTCTTCGCTGCTGCCGATATATTTGGTGATGAGGTGTGCTTGGTTTAGGGGGACGTACAGCTTGGCATTGTCGGCATATTCCACCAGCATGAATTCGTGGCTGATGCCTTGGTTATTAGGGCGTTTTTCCAAGCCGAGATAGCGGCCGATGCCGTTGGTGTAGTGGACGATCATTTCACCGGGAGCTAAGTCAAAGGTGTCGACAGGCGTCGTGTGGTAGGTGCTGCGTTGCTTTTGGCGGCGAATTTTGTAGCGTTTGGTGATTTCGGTGAGGGGTAAGATCATGAGGGCTTGATCTTCTAAGACCAAGCCGTTGGAGAGGTAGCCTAGCTGAAAAGTCGTATCGCGGGGCAGGACGATGCCAGCATCGTGGATGCGCTTTTGGAAGGCAGCTTCTTCCAATTCAGTCGCACACAGCAGGTGGAGGCGGATCTTTTTGTTTTGCAGCGATCCCAGGCTATTGAGTATATCTTGACCTGAGAGGCGTTCCTGATCGGGTATATCAGGCATAAGATATTCGCTAATGGTGGCAAAAGGAGCCACCCAGCGTTCGGCATTGAATTGGCGGTTGAACATCTGGAAGGAAACCGTCTGCATGGGCGCTGTCGTGGAATAAAAGCCATGTTTAGCCCTTTTATCGACGTGCACCTCGCTGAGCTCTTCAATCGCTTGTTGGCTTAGAAAGATTTGCTGTAAGGGGGCGATGCTATGCAAGAAATCTTCGATGCTAGTAAATGATTTTGTGGGGGCGTTGAGCATCCCTACGAGCGATGCATAGCGATCCTCTAAGGCTAACAAATCATCAAACACGATGATGGTGTTTGGCCCTAGATAGTCTAAGATGGTGTTGAGCTGTGCGGCCTTGTCGATCAGTTCTAACTCTTGCGCTGGCGTGATTTCTAATGTTTGGGCTTGTTTGACAGACTTTTGTCCGATGGGATCATAGATGCGGATCGATTCCAGATCATCGCCCCAAAATTCGAGGCGATAGGGATCGGGAGAAGAGACAGGGAAGATATCGATGATGCCGCCACGTACGGCATACTGTCCTTTGTCGCTAGCCACCCCATAACGCACATATCCCATTTTGTTCAGCTGGGCGATCAGAGGATCAAAAGGGTAGGTTTCTCCCACACTTAGCTTGAGGTAGAGCTCTTGGAAGCTTGTAGGGGGCAGGAGTTTTTGCAAACACGCTTGCAAACTACTGAGGATGATATAAGGTTGTGAAGTGGAAGATAGTTGGTGCAGAATCTGGTAGCGCTCGCCCACGATATCGGGACTAGGGGCGATCTTTTCCGAAGGCAGCGTCTCCCATGCCGGGAAATCTACGACAGGATTCTGCGTGAAGTAGGCAAAGTCCTGATAGAGGCGCACCTCCTCTTGGCTGCCGCCCGTCAAGATGAGCACGTGTTTGCCTGTGGCTTGCTGCGCCATAGCCGTGATCAGGGCTTTGGGAGCATTCCACAGATCTTCAATCAGCACCGATGCACCATGATGCAAAGCTTGGTGCAGCTCGCGTAATTTATCGCTTTGCAGAATTTCGTTGATCACGACTTATAGCAGCTCCCGCGCTTTGCCTAAAGCTTCGGCAATCTTTTTGGGTGCTTTGCCCCCCGCCTGGGCGCTGTTGGCTTTGCCGCCCCCTGTGCCATCGACGATAGGCGCTAAAATCTTAATGATATCTAAAGCCTTTGTGCCTTTGGCGACTAAATCTTCACTCACACGCGCTAGCAGCTGACATTTGTCGTCGCATTGGGCCGCCAGGACGAGGATGCCGGAAGGCAGCTTATCCATGATTTCATCGGCGACAGTGCGCATCTCTTCGGGGGTGATGCTAAGTTCAGCAGTAATCAAGGGGATATTATTGATAGTTTCCACTTTGCCGATGAGGCTGCCAACAAGATCAGAAAGTTGGGCTTTTTTGAGCATCTTAAGGTGGTGGGTGAGTTCTTTATTCTCTTCCATCAGTTTTTCAATGCGTTCAGAGAGCTTTGTAGGTTGCGTTTTCAAGTAGGCTGCCAGGTCGTTGATGAGTCCATCGCTGTGGCGATGAAGGGTTTCAGCCTCTTTACCACTGACGGCTTCGATGCGGCGAATGCCAGCGGCGATGCTGCTTTCTTTGGCGATGCGGAAGAGTCCAATGTTTCCTGTGGCAGACGTGTGTGTGCCGCCGCACAGCTCTTTAGAGAAATCGATGTCGATCACGCGCACGACGGAGCCATACTTTTCACCAAAAAACTGTTTGATGTCTTGTCTCTTCTGCGCTTCGTCGTAAGAGAGCTCGTAGGCTTTGACAGCTTTGTTTGCGCGTATTTTGTCGTTGACCAAATCTTCGATTTGTTGGATTTCTTCCGTTGACAGCGACTTATGGTGGCTGAAGTCGAAGCGTAGGCGGCTAGCATCGACGACGGAGCCGGCCTGTTTGACGTGTTCTCCAAGGACCTGATGCAGTGCCCAATGCAACAAGTGGGTGGCAGTGTGGTTGTTGGCGATCTTTTGGCGGCGTTCAGTATCGATATTGGCCGTGATGGGTGCGCCGACTTTCAATGCACCACTATCTAATTTGCCGACATGTGCGATAATCCCTTTAAAGGGGGTTTGGCAGTCACTGACATGGAAGAGAGAGTGTTCGTTCTGTAAGATGCCCACATCACCGATTTGGCCCCCCATCTCAGCGTAGAAGGGTGTTTTATCGAGGATGACCATCCCTTCTTGTCCAGCATGCATCTCTTGTACAAAGGTATTATCGACGACGAGAGCGCGGATGGTACTGGGCGTTTGCGTTTGGGTATATCCTGTAAATTCACTTGCACCATGTTCTGTGGCGAAGGAAGCAAAAAGGTTCTCACTAGCAATTTGGTGCGTGCTTTTGTGGACACTGCGCGAGCGTTCCTTGGCTTCTTGTTCTAGGGTTTGATAGCGTTCGATATCGACAGTGAGACCTCCATCTTTAGCCAGCAGCTGGATTTCTTCAAGGGGGAAGCCATAAGTGTCTTTGAGTTTGAAGGCATCGTCGCCGCTAATTTTCTTTTGCTGGCTTTGTGCTCTGTCCATGATGGTGCTTAAGATGTTTCCACCGCGGCGCAAGGTGCGGATGAAGGCCTCTTCTTCGATCGTCAGAATTTCTGCGATGCGATTTTCTGCCGCCACAAGTTCTGGGTAGTCTTTGCCCATGGTGGATACTAGACGTGGCAATACTTTGGCCAGGAATGGATCTTCCAAGCCCAGCGTGCGCCCATAGCGTACGGCTCGACGCAGCACCTTGCGCAGCACATAACCGCGATCTACATTGCTGGGCTGCACGCCGTCAGCGATAGCAAAGGAAAGACAGCGCAAGTGGTCGGCAATTACGCGGAAGGCCGGAGCATGTTGCTGATTTTCCGTGCTGTACACCTTGCCAGAAATATTTTCCACCTGGGCGATGAGTGAGCGCAGGATATCGGTATCGAAAACGTTATCGACATCCATCTTCAAGCTAATGATTCGCTCTAAGCCTGCACCTGTGTCGATTGATGGTTTTGGAAGGGATTTAAGTACCCCATCAGCTTGGCGGTTGTATTGCATAAACACCAGGTTCCAAAATTCCAAGAAGCGTTCGCCAGAGGTATCTTCACTAGGTTGAGTGGCAGAGCCGTATTTTGGACCGCGGTCGAAGAGTAGCTCAGAGCAGGGGCCGCAAGGTCCTGTGTCGCCCATAGCCCAGAAATTTTCACTTTCACCGAAGCGTGTGATTCTTTTGGCAGGCACATAGGCTTGCCAGAGTTCAAAAGCCTCTTCGTCATCGCGAAAGACTGAAGGCCAAATTCTATCTGGGTCGAAGCCGAAAACATTGGTGGAGACTTCCCAAGCAAACTTGATCGCTTCTTTTTTGAAGTAGTCGCCGAATGAGAAGTTGCCAAGCATTTCAAAAAAGGTGAGGTGGCGGCGTGTGTGACCAACGTTATCGAGGTCGTTGTGTTTACCACCCACGCGGATACATTTTTGACTCGTGGTGGCGCGGGTGTAGTCGCGTTGACTTTTTCCTAAGAAAACATCTTTGAATTGGTTCATACCCGCATTATTGAAGAGCAATGTGGGATCATCGTGAGGGACCACAGAGGAGGAGGCGATGACAGAATGTTGATGCTGTTTGAAATAGTTGAGAAACTGATGGCGGATATCTTCTGTAAGCATAAAATGCACCCTATTGTAATTCATGTTAATTCTATGGAATTAGTGAAAGTATAATAGCTGTATCGGTAATTAGCAAGAGTTCATGCAAATTCCCTCGACAATGAGGGACGGTAGGGACTTAAGCGACCTTAGGGACATTAGGGACGATTTAGTTTGTTTGTCTCTGTCCCTAAAGTCGCTAAGGTCGCTTTAGTCCCTATTGTCCCTAAATATCCAAACTGGAAAATATCCCACGAGGATGCTACCATGAGTTAGCTTAAATCTAAGGAAGCATACATGAATTTAGTAACTGCTGGGGATAGTCCCTTTTATCGATCCCCCTATCCAGATTATTCTGCCTTGGCGGGAAGGCAACTAACGCCGCCGCTGCTTAGTCCCGCCCTGACTGGTGCGGTAACAGTAGCAGCCACATCCGACACGGGGTCTGCGATAACGCCCACTCGTCAGTCAATTGTTAACGTGGCGGCGGAGCGCCATTTACAAATACCCAATTCACAACCAAATACCTTTTCCTCCATCCCTTTTTCGTCTCCATTTACTGGTAGATATCGTCCATTGCCGGGGCGCCCCCGCTCTAGATCGACTAGTCCGATCATAGCTAGAAATGGTACGGGCTTAATCGCGAATCAAGAAGAAGGAATTTCCGAGCGCTTAAAAAAGCATACTGGCTCGTTATTCAGCTGGGCGGATCGCACCGTGCGCCGTTATTCTTCTGTGGCCAGCCAGGTGATCACTTTTGTGTGTGATGTAGGGTTGTTTACCACCTTATTGGATAAAAATGCACCGATGGAGGCCTCTAAAGGATTTTTAACTACTCTTGATTTTGTGGGATTAGTCCCGATGCGCTTCACTTTTCATTGGATTAACAAGTTGCATAAAGATGCTTCATTTGCGTGGCGGATAGGCTATAAGCGCGTCGCTTTTATTGCTGGCATCAAAGCTTTAGAAGTGATCAGCAATTTGGCTTTGATGATTGCTTCATCGACCGGTGCCATTGAAGGCTTGGCTGGCAGAGATGCCATCCAAAATGGGATCTACAAACAATTAATTCCTTTAAGTTACCCGCCGTTGGTGATAGGCTTTTTGATGAACTGTACTTATATGTATTTAGAATACCAAGTGTTAAAAGAGCTAAATGCATTAATGCCAACAGACCAAACATTAGAGGATGAACAACAAGATCAAGTCGATGAAATTATTGAGGCATTTACAGACGTCGATAACGCAAACAAGTCAGCTCAGAAACTAGCTGCTTTGATTCGTCTAGGAATGGATAAGGATACCTTAGAGCGATTTTTGGAAAAAATCAAAGAGATCCCACACGATGCGATTGAGCGGAAGGTCGAAGTCTTAAAGGAGTTGCAAGGCAACATTAGGACTCAACAGCGCATTAACCAGGGGGGTGGCATTCTTTTACTGCTTTTGGGATATATTGCCCTAGCGGCCGAAAAATCCTTTTCACCATTATCGATAGAGAGAGCGTCCATCAATTTAGGGATGGATATTTTATTTACCGCGCGTGGCGTTTATGAGGTATGGCAAGAGTATGGGCAGCGTGCCAAAATCGACAAAGTTTAAAAAAATGTAACAGTTCCCGCTAATAAACTTTCTCAAGGAAAAGCAATCACTTTAGCAACCTTTTTTTCGTAAAGTCCCATATTTTCGGGCAAGGGCACGCATCCTATTACCCATAAGTCCGCATTGCATAAAGCCTATTCTGAAACACAGAGGCACAGAGAACACAGAGAAGGAAATTTTATTTCGTTAAATACATAGAGACTCCTCCATCCTCTGTGTCCTCTGTGTCTCTGTGTTTCAAAAATATGGTTTTGATGCAATGCGGACTTATGGGTAATAGCATGAGAGCAAAGGCACGGGTTTTTTAGCGTGAAGGCTGAAAAAAATGTAGTTCGGTGGACAAAAAGGGCGGGATAAGCATAATCCTGGAATATTGAATAAATATATTTAATATCGTGAGATGGGTGCTTCTATGCCAGCCTGCAAAACCTACGTCGATATGCTCAAGCATATAGAGCAAGGGAAAGCTAATCCGCAAGCGCTCAATTATCGTAGCGCTGATGGAAAGTGGCACTCCCTGTCGACCCAACGATTTTTAGAAGATGTCAAATATCTAGCACTTGGTTTGCGTGGGATGGGATTACAGGATGGCACACGCGTGGGGATTTTCGCTTTATCATCACCCCAGTGGATAATGGCCGACATCGCCATTGTGTTGGCAGGAGGCGTGACGGTACCTCTGTTTGCCACGCTAGCGGAAGACAATTTCATCTATGAGGTCAGGGCAACACAACTGAAGATGCTTTTTATTGAAGGGGCTGATCAGTGGACGATGTATCGCAACCATGCAGATTTTTTTGAGCATGTGATCACTCTTGAAACGGAAGTTTCTGGCGATGAAAAAATCCGCTCGTTTCAATCTTTAATAGAAGCAGGCAGAATTTTAGAGCAGCGTGAACCTCATTTGTATGATGCCTTGCAAGCGGCTATCAAGCCAACGACTTTGGCTAGCATCATCTTCACGAGTGGAAGTACAGGTGTCCCGAAAGGCGTCGAGCTCACTCACCACAATCTCATTGGAGAAGTCGATTTTGAAGAGTATGCTTGGGATGCACAACAAGATCGCTTTTTGAGCGTATTGCCTTTGGAGCATGTTTTTGGACATTGTTTTAATATATGGATGCTTTTCCATGGGGTCAGCATCTATTATAGCCATGATCATAAGCATTTACCTCAAATTTGCAAAGAAGTGCAGCCTACCATGATTGCTGTGGTGCCGCGCCTGTTGGAAAAGATGTATGATAAGATGGAAGAGAGAATCCACCATGCCCATGGAATCAAACGCTACGTCGCCAAATTGGCATTTTACTTCGCCAACAAGCCCGAGCCCTCCCTATTGCGCAAGCTGCTGCTGCCCATCCTAGACATCTTAGTGTATAGACGATTGCGTCAGGCGCTAGGTGGAAAATTGCGCCTATTGATTTCAGGGGGAGCTTCTCTTAGTTTGCGTCTCCATCGTTTTTTCAAAGTCGTGGGCATTCCACTCTACGAAGGGTGGGGATTGACAGAGGCTTGTCCCCTCACTGCCAATACTCCAAAGCACCATAAAGTGGGGACTGTAGGCCGCGCTCTACCAGGCCAGCAGATAAAGATATCTCCGCAAGATGAAATCTTGGCGAAAGGCTCACTGGTGATGCGTGGCTATTATCAAAATGCTGAAAAGACAGCTCAAGCTATTGATGCAGAGGGGTTCTTACATACCGGAGATAAGGGCAAAATAGATGAAGAGGGTTTTTTGACGATTGTTGGGCGTTTGAAAGAGTTCTACAAAAGCTCAGCAGGAGAGTATGTCGCTCCTGTACCTATGGAACAAGCATTGTGTGCTTCCCCATTGGTTGATATGGCCATGGTGGTGGCGGAAGATAGGCGCTTTGTTTCTTGCTTGCTTTTTCCAAACAAGGATACGGTAACGCGGTTGAAGAAGACGTTGAAAGTCGAAGATCAAACGGATGAAGCCTTTTTGCAAGGCCCCTATGTGAAAGCTGAAATGCAGAAATTGCTTCAAGAGGTGAATCGCCATTTAAATCATGCGGTGCAAATCAGAGCCTACCGATTCGTTCTAGAACCCATGTCCATTGCTGGAGGGGTGCTTACCCCATCGATGAAAATCCGCCGCAATGTAGTGCAGCAGAAGTATCGTGACTTAATCGATCAGATGTATCAAGAAAAAGAGAGGGAAGAATGAAAGAACGTATAGCCATCGTGGCTGGTCTTCGCACCCCATTTTGTAGGGCAGGAGGCGTGATGCGCGGCATCGAAGCCGACGATTTAGGCGCCTATGTTGTGCGTGAACTTCTTATTCGCACCGGCATCTCGAACGAAAAGATCGATGAATTGATCTTCGGCAATGTGCTCCAACCTCCTCATGCTGCCAACATTGCGCGCATCATCGCCGTCAAAGGGGGGCTACCAGTAAAAGTGCCGGCATATACCGTCAACCGTAACTGTGCTTCAGGTATGGAGGCTATTGCTAGCGGCGTAGATAAAATTTTGTTGGGTCGCGATGATAT
>JABDFJ010000062.1:10147-12025 GCA_013286645.1 Chlamydiota bacterium
ATGATATTGTGGTGGCTGGTGGAACTGAATCGATGAGTAACTTCCCCATGCTTGTGAAAGGTAAGTATCGTGACTTTTTACAGCGCCTCAGTAAAGCCAAAACTTGGTCGCAGCGCCTTTCTGCGGTGACAACCTTTAGGCCTAGTTTTTTGTTGCCTGATATCCCCGAGATCGCTGATCCCTTGTGTGGCTTAAGCATGGGACAAACCGCAGAGGTATTAGTGCGGGAATTTCGCATCGCGCGTGAAGAGCAAGATCAGTTTGCTTTGGCGAGTCAGCAAAAGGCCTATCAAGCCATGACCAACGGAGTTTTCGACGATGAAATTATGCCTATCCCTGTGCCTCCAGTCTATACTGAGATGCAGGTGCACGACGATGGAGTGCGTGCCAACCAGACTTTAGAAGCTTTAAGTCAATTAAAACCAATCTTCGATAAGTTAACAGGGACAGTGACGGCAGGGACTTCTAGTCAGGTAACTGATGGCGCAGCAGCAGTAGTGCTAATGCGCGAGTCGCAAGCTAAAGCCGAAGGGTTAAAACCCCTAGGTTATATCCGAGGATATGCAGAAGCAGGCTTACAACCCAGTCACATGGGTTTGGGGCCCGTCTATGCTATATCGAAACTACTAAGTCATACGGGAATGCAGCTGAACGATTTTGATTTGATCGAGATCAATGAAGCCTTTGCCGCCCAAGTGCTAGCGGTCGTCAAAGCCTGTGGATCAGAGAGCTTTGCCCGCCAGGAGTTAGGACGTGAAAAGGCATTGGGTGATTTCGATACCCAAAAACTCAATGTCAATGGGGGGGCGCTGGCCCTAGGACATCCTTTAGGTGCCTCAGGCACGCGATTGGTGCTAACGCTATTAAAAGAGCTCAATCGAAGAAAGAAAAATCTCGGTTTGGCATCCTTATGCATCGGTGGTGGACAAGGGCAAGCAATGATAGTGGAGGTAGAGTGATGAGTACAGCATTTCAATTTTCAGTAGATAAGGATGGTATCGCACGCCTTGTCTTCGATCTACCAGGCGAAAAAGTGAATACTCTGTCTTTGAGTGTCATGCAAGAGCTGGAAAAGATTTTGGATGAAGCCCACCAAAATAATCATATCAAGCTAATGACCATTGCAAGTGCCAAGGAAGGAGTCTTTATCGCAGGTGCTGATTTACATAGCTTTGTGCCGGCCTTTCACGATCCTGCTAAAGGCGAAGAGTTGATACTGGTTGGTCATCGCGTATTTCAAAAGTTGGCCTCTTTACCCTTTCCTACCGTGGCTTTGATTCGCGGGGCTTGCTTAGGGGGAGGCTTGGAGCTGGCATTAGCATGCACTTATCGCGTGGCTTCGGATCATCCAAAGACGCTATTAGGTTTGCCTGAAGTGACACTAGGGATCATTCCTGGTTGGGGAGGAACGCAGCGTTTACCTCGTCTGGTGGGATTGATTGAAGGGTTGACTTGTATCTTAAGTGGCAAACCTGTTAAAGCCCCCAAGGCGCTTAAAATCAAATTGGTGGATGCCCTAGTGGCTGAAGAGTTCTTTGAAAGCAAAGTTGAAGAGTTTATCGCGTATTGTCTGACAGACACCGGCAAACGCAAACTTGCTGCAAATCGCAAGTTGCGAGGGTGGCGCCATTGGCTGCTTGAGAGTAATCCCTTAGGGCGCTATTTGGTCTATCGCAATGCTGAAAAAGATGTGTTGAAGCAGACCAAAGGACATTATCCTGCCCCTTTAATAGCTTTAGAATTGATCAAAGCAACTTATGGACAATCTTTTCAAGCTGGATTGACGAAAGAACGCGAGGTCTTTAAGCAAAATCTGACAACAGGTTTTGCGATCGCTCCTAATCTGATTGCCTTGTTCTTTATTCATGAGGCGATGAA
>JABDFJ010000063.1 GCA_013286645.1 Chlamydiota bacterium
GAGCTTTTCCGTCACGATCGATTTGACACCTTACAACAGCATCTCCTTAATAAATTGGCCGAGGGTAAAGGCTTTAACTTTAAATGTATTGAAGGTAAAGGTTTTACCATCTCAGTCAGTGATTACAATGACCAAACTTTCAACGAATTAAAGGCGTTTTTTGAAAAATTTCCTCAAGTCAAAATGGATATGATAGGCTTTGGCTTTGAAGAATATAGCGCGGGGAGAAACCTCTTCCAAGACCACCATTTAAACGAGATTGTGGACTTATTTGGCGAAAACCTACGGGAATTAGATCTTTCTTGGTGCCTGCAACTCAAGAATTTAGCAGCACTTACCCCGTGCAAGAATTTAGAGAGGGCTGGTCTTAAAGGGTGTACAGGCCTTACCGATGCAGGCCTAGCAGGCATAGCGGCCCCGACCCTACGCGAGGTGGATTGTTCGGATTGCGCTCAACTCAAGAGTTTAGCAGCGCTTGCTCCTTGCAGAAATTTAGAGAGGGCTGGTCTTAAAGGGTGCAGAGGCCTTACCGATGCAGGCCTCGCAGGCATAGCCGCCCCGACCCTACGCGAGGTGGATTGTTCGGATTGCGCTCAACTCAAGAGTTTAGCAGCGCTTGCTCCTTGCACAAAACTAGAGAAGGCTACGTTTTCCGATTGCAGAAACCTTACCGATGCAGGCCTCGCAGGCATAGCGGCCCCGACCCTACGCGAGGTGGATTTTTCGGATTGCGAGCAACTCAAGAGTTTAGCAGCGCTTGCTCCTTGCACAAAACTAAAGAAGGCTACGCTTTTCGGGTGCACAGGCCTCACCGTGGAGAAATTAAACGTCTTCATCGAGGGGAAAAAATTACGTTATCTCAATGTTAACGGGTGTCCTGGCATAACGAAAAAACGAAAAATTGGATCCAGCATCAGCGAGAAAGGATGAAACAATCATAGCCACCTAGAAAGTACATACTCGGGCGGTTACGATTGTTTCCACAGATTCGCCCTTTAACAACAATTCGTTATCAGCTATGCTGTTTTTCTATCAATTGAAGGATTTATGCAGTTATGTTTGATGCTATATTAAACCTTTTTGGGCGCTCCCCTTTCGCTCCTTTGCAAACGCATATGGAAAAAGCCTCGGCCTGTGTGCATCTACTTGTAGATCTCTTTAAAGAATTGCAAAACCACAACTACGCCCAAGTAGAACAGATCGCCACACAAATCGGGGAATTTGAACATCAAGCCGATATCACCAAAAATGACATCCGCAATCATCTGCCTAAGAGCTTATTTCTCCCTATCGACCGCAGCCATTTGCTTGAAATCCTCAAAATCCAGGATCAAATTGCCGATAAAGCCCAAAATATTGCTGTACTCGTCTCCCTTAAGCCCATCGAGTTGCTGCCAGCTTTTGGATCCGAATTTAACGAGTTCCTAAGCAAAAATATTTCTGCTTTCGACGGAGCCCTGCTCATCATCAAAGAGATGCACGAGCTCTTGGAATCTTCTTTCGGTGGCATCGAAGCTGAAAAGGTGCGCACCATGATCAATGAGGTGGCTTTTAAAGAACATGAAGTTGATCTCATCCAACGCAAGCTGCTCAAAAAGCTTTTCCAAGCGGAAAATGAGATGTCGTACACCACCTTCTACCTGTGGCAAAAGATTTGCGAAGAAGTGGGAGAAATTTCAAATCTTTCTGAAAACCTAGCCTGTCGGGTGCGCATGACCCTCGAACTCAAATAGGACTCCACCCATGTCGCAGGAAACACTCCTTTTGATTTTTGTCATTTTGGCTGGCTGTTATATGGCTTGGAACATCGGAGCTAATGATGTCGCCAATGCCATGGGGACATCTGTCGGCTCGGGCGCATTGACCTTAAGGCAGGCTGTGGTGATTGCCGCTGTGCTGGAATTTTCAGGAGCCTTTTTTCTAGGATCGCATGTATCGGAGACCATTCAAAAGGGCATTGTCGATTCGACAATATTTACGGATCCTCTCACCCTAGTATATGGGATGCTTTCGGCTTTACTTGCCGCTGGAGTCTGGTTGCAAATAGCCTCTTACTATGGCTGGCCTGTTTCTACCACACATTCCATTGTCGGCGCTGTGGTTGGCTTTGGCATGGTGGTCGGCGGTCTTGAGGCCATCTATTGGGATAATGTAGCTTTCATTGCCAGCAGCTGGATTGTCTCTCCCTTCATTGGTGGGGCGATTTCTTTTGTGATCTTTAATTTCCTGCGCCGCAAAATCTTCTATGCTTCAAATCCTGTGCAAGCTGCCAAGCGCATCACGCCCACGCTCGTCTTTTGCGTCGTTTTCATCCTTTCGCTGATTATGCTGTATAAAGGACTTTCTAATGTCGAATTAGAGCTTACTTTTCTTCAATCTTTAGGCATCAGCGCAGGATGTGGGCTGATTGGCTCCATCATTAGTAAGATCTGTTTACGCTACCTTACAACCAAAAGCGTAGCCGATACTACGCCATCAGAATATCACCCCGAAGTCTCTAGTCAGCTCGAAAAAGCGCGCAGACACCTCCAAAAAGTGGCTGAAGCTTCACGCGGCCCCATCCAATTTCAAACCTCAGAATTACTCGATGAGGTCCAGCTGCTATCAGAATCGCTCAAGAAAAAAGAAAAATCGGGACAAGAAAGCGCTGAATATGCCCTCGTAGAGAAGATTTTTGGCTATCTGCAGATCATGAGTGCTTGCTTGATGGCCTTTGCCCACGGAGCTAATGATGTGGCCAATGCAATTGGTCCCCTATCAGCCTCCATCACCGTCTTAACCACTGGAGTGATCTCCTCCCAAGCTACCGTGCCGACCTGGGCCCTAGCACTAGGGGGTATAGGCATCGTGGTGGGCTTGGCCACATGGGGCTGGCGCGTCATTGAAACGATTGGCAAGAAAATTACTGAACTGACCCCCACACGTGGTTTTGCGGCCGAATTCGGAGCAGCTGTTACTATCCTTTTTGCTTCACGCTTGGGGCTACCAGTGTCAACCACGCATATTTTGGTGGGGTCTGTCATTGGCGTTGGGCTAGCGCGCGGCATTGAAGCCTTGGATTTACGCACCACACGCTTTATCTTCATTTCATGGCTGGTCACAGTACCAGCAGGGGCGGGCGTAGCCATCGCCTTCTTCTACCTCATTAAAGCTGTATTCTGAGCTGTTTATACCTCCCAGCAAGATCAACGATGGAAACGATATAACGATATAACGATAAGATTTTTTAGATATTTAAAGCAAAACTGGTTCTTCAGCTAAGTCTACATCAATACATTCCTGATTGCTTTGCAACCTTTTCCATTCCAATTTTCCATGACGAAAATTGACTAACAAACCAACTGAAAGTTGTGAGACTTTTAAATAGTTAAATAACTGTGCCTGATGTTCTTTGCCTAATTTTTCGCAGCATTTGAGTTCCACTATCACAGTCTTTTCTACAATTAGATCCGCTCTGTACCGGCCAATTACATTGCCTCTAAATATAACTTCAAAAGACTGCTCTACTTCGACTTTCAGTCCTTTTTGTTTCATCGCAATTAAAAGCGCATTCTTATAGACATTTTCTAAAAATCCAGGTCCCAGTTCATTCATCACTTCAAAACAACAGTTCAAAATAATCCCTGTCAATTCAAAGTGAGGTAGTTCTTTGTCTTGTTCTATCATTATATCGTTTAATCGTTTTCATCGTTAACTTTACTTCAAATTCACGTTACACAAAAGCGAGCCATTCGAACTTGTTATACCATGAATTCATTAAGGGTGACAATATGACTTTAAATCTATCACTCGCCCCAAGCTAGCGAATTTCGCGTTCAATGCTTTGCATCACTTGTTTATGGTTATCGATGACTTTTTGAACCTGTTTTTGAAAATCTTGGAGGGATGCTTGATAAGTAGCGTCGCCTATCTGATGGGTTTCTTGCAGCAATAGCTCATATTCAGCGATGGCATTTTGAATGGCTTGCACCACCTCTTTTAAGAGGTCTGTCCTTGGCTTTCCTGTGAGCGTGCTTGCTTGTTCAATCTTTTGATTGGCAATAGCCACCCAATATTCCATCTGCTTCGTGCTTTCCATTTCCTTATTTTTAAGGTGTTGATTCAGCTTTGAGTATTTACTTTCATATTCCAACTGGGTGATGAGCGTTTCCACATCGGTGATAGATTGACGATGACTGTTAATGAGATTTTGGATTTGCTTTCGAAAATTGTCTAGCGAGACCCGATAGGCCTCATCCCCAATGTTCTTGGTTTCTTTTAACAGTTGCTCACAGAAGGAAACAGCGGTGCGGATCGCGTCCGCCACTTCTTTCAAGCAGTTAATTTTCTCTTTTCCTGTTAACTCTTCGGCTTGTTTGAATTTCTTATTAGCAATGGCGATCGATTTTTCCATGCGCCCCATCTTATCGCTTTCAATCTGTTGCAGAGCGTGATCCCACTTGATGCGATTGCTGACGGCGGTTAGATCATTAAGTCGATTGACGCAGGCCGCTCGGCTCGCTTTGCACTCCTTTTGGGCCTGGGTTTTCCATGGCTTACTTTTGGAAAAAGTGCCGTTGCCCTTTAAAGCATGTAAAATCTGATCGAAATAATTAATCGCTTGCTGACAACTCACAATTGCTTTGTCTAAGGCGGCAAGCCCCTCAAATCTGTTCTCGGGAGGAAATTCATTGAATTTGGCAATATACTGCGCAGATTTTTCCCACTCTCTGAATGCCTGCTGACTTAATTGCTGGTAATCGTTGGGTTCAAAGGCCTGCGAAAGAGCAGGAGCTAAGCATAAAAGAAATAGGACGAAATAGCGTGTAAGTGACATCTTTGCTCCCTTGATCATTGTAAGAGGCTCTGTTATATTTATTGCCGGTGGCTCGTGTCAATTAAAATGTTATAGGGCATACCATGACGTCAATTTAAAGAAATTATCATGCAGACATAAAAGGATAAAAAAAAGCCTAAGCGCAGCGAGCGATAGCGATGCATGACGCGCTCGGTGTCCTAGCCTCACGAATGTAGCACAAAAGTATCCACCGCTAAAGCCTCGGGCAATTGGACAACGTTCGTGAGGCCGCGACACCGAGCGCGTCATGCATCGCTATCGCTCGCTGCGCGTGGCAGGCTGAAGCCCGCCAAAACGAGCTCAGGCTCAAGCCTAAGCTACAATGCTTTGCGCTGCGCTTAAGCTCAATTGCTGGCTATAAATGCATTTTTGGATCGAGGGCATCACGGATGGCATCGCCTACTAAGGCAATAGCCACTAACAATACTGTCAGCAAGATAGCTGGCGGCCAGAGCAGATAACTCTCGCCAGGAAAAGCAGAGCGCCCTTCATCCATCAGCACCCCCCAAGAGCATGAGCCCTCTTCTCCCAGGCCCAAAAACGAAAGTCCAGCTTCGCTGGTGATGGCCCCCATGATGGCAAAAGGCAACAACGTCAGCAAGGGAGGGATCGCATTGGGCATGATATGGGAAAACATGATATGGGAATCCTGAAAGCCAAGCGCCCGGCAGGCTTCGATATAGGGTAAATTGCGCTGCTTAAAAAATTCGCCCCGGATATAACGACTAAACGTGGTCCACCCAAAAATCCCAATGACCGCAATCACCAAAAAGATCGACTTACTTTGAGTGATCGCGACTACCATGAGCAGCATAAAAAATGTGGGCATCGCCTCCCAAATTTCGAGCAGCCGGCTGATAATGATATCGAATCTTCCTCCATAATACCCTGCGTAGGCGCCCACGGGAAGGCCTATAATTAACGCTAACGACACGGCCAAGACCCCCACGACAAGCGAGATGCGCACCCCAAAAATCAGGGCCGCCATCAGATCTTTACGTGTGATGCGCGTCAACTCCCAAAAGGGCAGTCGCTTATTAAAACTTTGATCTCCACCAGCATCATCCTCCCAGTGGAAATGACGTAGCAATGGCATGATCTCATGATGCAATAAGGATTGCTGCTGTTCTATCCATTGGCGACGCTCTAAAATATACGCTAAAGATGCCTTTAGGTTATAGTATGTGGGGCTATTCTTCTCACTAGCCTCCAAAGCTGCTTGCTGCCGTTGGATTTCAGTATCCTCATTATTTCTTTGCCTTTGCCATAGCGTTGGCATGGTCTTGGGATCCACAGCATATTTCGCCAACCGCTGCTGCTGCTCCCACCGCAGCTGATAACGCAAGACAAGATTCAACTTAGCGTAATCATTCATATAATGCAGATCGAAATCCCAAGTAGGAAAGGGGTGGGTACGCAAAGCTTGCTGTCGCTGGCTGCTGAGGGTAGCATCAAACGCAGGATCTGTACTTGGTCCAAAAGCAAAAAAGACAAAGAGCACCATCTGCACACAAAAGAGGAGTGAGACAGCCATCATCAAGCGCCTCACATGATGTCGCCAGAAGTAAATAGCTAATATAGTCAATGGTGCGGTGAAAATGAGCAAATTGAAAAATATATCTAGACCCTTTGTATAATACCCTGGAAAGAATAAATAGCGAAACAACGGGAAGTACCATTTTCCATCATACTGCACAACGAATGGTTTACTTGCGGCCAGAAAAGGGGCATAAATGCCAACAATGCAAAATGCAATCACTACCCACAAAGCCCATCGTCCGAGTCGATGTTTATAAAATTGCCTCCAGATCATCATCCAATAGATATCGTCATGTTTTGTCTTCACATTTACTCCAATGTCAAACGCGGATCTAAAACGGTATAAGCAATATCTGCAGCCAGATACCCAACGAGGGATAAAAAATGAACCAGCCAACGACGAAAACATGATGACGTTGTAGTCCCGGTTTACAACGGCATCATAGAAAAATTTCCCAAATCCATTAATCTCAAACAACGTCTCCACAATAAGCGACCCCCCTAACACAATCCCCAGTGAACTTGCTATCGATGTGACAATGGTGATAGCGGCATTGCGTCCCACATGCTTCACTAAAATCGTAGAAGAGGGTAGCCCCTTCGCCCAAGCTGTGCGTACATAATCTTGCCGCAACACTTCTAACACAGCTGTGCGCGATAAGCGCGCTTGCGCCGCCAAACCACCATACATCACGCCGATCAAAGGCAAAAAGATATGCTCAAGGACATCGAACAAACGTTGATAAGACGTTTGGTTGTCGTAGACGCGATCCGGACTAGAAAATCCACTAATAGGAATAGGGATGTCTGTGAAAGGAAATGTGTGATTCAACGCCACCATCTCAATTAAAAAGGGGGCCACCACAAAGACAGGTAAGGCATAAAGCACTAAGAAAAACACACTTAAGGAATAATCTGGCCATTGGTTTTGCTTATAGGCCATCAAACATCCAAAAATTTGGCAGGCCACGAATGTAATGAGCATAGGCAAAATTGCTAGTGTCAGAGAATACTTAAAGCGTTTAGACACTTCGCTAATGACGGTCTTATTGTCATCATTGCGCAAGGTGCCAAAATCCAGCGTTAACACACGGCTCATGTAGCGCCAAAAGCGGGTCTCTAAAAAGAAAATTTTCACCTTCCTTCCTGTAGAGGGCTCAAAATAGTAATTTGCTTTGTTAGCTTGATACCACGCATTGAGCTGCTGTGCTTTGTTCTCCACCGTTTCGGGATTATCCGTGCTAGCGATGACCATTTGTCTTAACATGTTGTTTTCCACGGCAATCTTGCGATTGTGGTTTTTTTTCACTTTCTGTCAGATCGGTCCCCAGAAAAGCTTGCTGAGAGCCACCACGCGCGAAAAAGCGGGAGGCCATGCTGCGAATTTCTAATGGTTGGGATGTATCCATGACAACTTGCAGCAATTTTGGCATGACATAGCGCGCCCGATCCCCAAAAGTCACGCGTAAGGCGTCATAAGCTTTAACAGGCATTTCGATGGAGGCTTCTGGCGTCGCTTTCTTTGTCACTAGGATCGTCAATTCTTTATCGACAGTAGCTTGAGAGGTCCAGGGCCAATTGTTAAATATAATGGGCAAAGTCAAGCCATAGCGCTCGCGAAACTGAAGATAGCGCTCATCGGCTCCAAAAGCTAAGGCCCGATCGGCCCGGCGGCTGGCGGATCCTTCGGGTGAAATTTCGGTGACCGTCGTGGGATCCCCAGGGGCTAAATTGACGATCACAAAGTTCACTAAGATAATGCAAAAGAGAGTCAAGGGCAGGAGCAGCAAGCGGCGAATGATATAACTAAGCATAGCCAGCTAGCTCACATTTACTTTTTTTCGGAGGTTGGTGTTTTGAGCCAAAAGATATTGGAATTAGGCTCAGCAATATCGGCTCCTGGTACGAGATCTTGGCGGTCTACAGGTAAAAAGACGTTCTGCAGGTATTCCCGATACAAAAAAGCCACTTTAGGTGTAAATAGAAAGGTATATGGCTGTTCAGCATGAATGATCGCGTCAAAGCGATAATAGAGCTCCACCCTTTTTTTAGGGTCGTCTTCATAATCCAACTTATTGATGATCTCATCAATTTCAGCGTTAGCAAAACCAATCGTATTGGAAGAACCTTTCTCTTTAGCGCCACTGGAGTCCCAAATTTGACGGGGATCTTCAGGAGGCGTGCCAAGGGCCCACCCCAAATAGTAGGCATCGAAGCTCTTGTCATCCATAGTTGCTGACAAATCCGCTAGATCTACGCCATTGAGACGACAGTCGATCCCAATCTCTTTTAAAGTGGTTGCAATGTATTCACAAACAGATTTGGTGGTCGAATTCTTCACGTAATAGGTGAGGCCAAAACTAAAGGGCACGCGTTTGCCATCGATCAATTTATCAATGACCCCATCACCATCGCTATCATACCACCCCTCTTCTTCTAACAACCGCCGGGCTTGTTGTGGATCATAAGGCAGTGGCTTAATAGAGGGGTCGTAGGCGGATGAATAGCGATAAAAAGTTCCTGTAATTTCAATGCCCATGCCATTGAGATTTTGATCAATGATGCGCTTGCGGTCGATAGCCATCGTCAGCGCATTGCGCACTTTGGTGCTTTTGAAAAATGGCTTAGCCTGGTTCCAGGCGACATAGTTGTAGCTGCGACCAATATAATCTAAGCGTTTGATGCCCTGCCCTTTAGCCGCTTGCTGTTGGTAAGCATCCGATTTTAGAAACTCTTTGAGTTCTAACTGTTGATCAGGTTGGAGTGTGTAGCTGTCGAGTTGGTTACTTTTAAAAGCTTGCCATATGTTGTCGGGACTATCCTTAAAATCCACTTCAATCGCTTCTGTCAAAGCTGCCAAGGGAGAATAATAGCTGGCATTGCGCTTGAATTTGATCTGCCGATCGTTCATTCCATCAAAGATCCACGCCCCACATCCTACGATGATATTTTTAGCCCAATGATTAGCAAAATTTTGCGCCCAAACGGAGTTGGTGCGGTAGGTTTCAGGGTCGCTATCCTCTTCGACAATTTTTTTGCCATCGGGAAAATACTTATACACAAAGCCCGCTAAAGGCACTAACGAGCCTGTCAGCTGCTTTGCGATATACTTAATCTTAGGCACGGTTTTACCATCTGGTCCGGCCACATCTTGTGCTTTCCAGCGCACAACGAAGGTGAATTTATCCACCACACTGAATTCTTCAATGGGACTATAATAGGTGCGTAAGGACACTGCTCGTGGCTCTTGCACGTAGGGATTCATCATCGCATCATAAAAAAACTTAAAATCTTCGGCCGTGACTTGATTTTTGCGCAGAAACTGGGGCGCTAAAAATGTGCCTGAAGAAAAGAAACTAGGCTGCAGAGGATGCCAGTAAACATCCTTGCGCAAAAATACCCAATATTCGGGCAGCCCTGTTTTGGGATTTAGACGCTCTTCCATGCGCTCTGCCATATCTGACACAAAAGTTTCATACTTGCCAAAAGCCAACTGGGCGGCTGAAATGGAACATAAATTTTGCCAGTCGATGACTTGCGACCATAGGCTAAAGGGATGCAGATTGGCGGGTTTGCCTATCGTAGCCATATGTTGCACGCCATGGGAAACAAAGCCTTTGCCTAGCAGCTTAGGCAGCACATCGGTATAAAAAGGGTCCGTTTGCAACAGATTAGCGGACTGATTAGCTGCTATTTGCGAGCCCTTGTTCTCTTTTTTGACAGGTACAGAGGAAGAAGTTTCGGATGCATTCAAGGGAATGGTTCCCTGACTTGTAGATTCACGGTTATTGAGCAATGTCAGCAACATTTCGTTCTGACTTTTTTCCATCTCGATACGCAAGGTAAACAGTTCATTTTTCAGCTGGGAAATGTCGGAACGCAAATCTCTTAGATCAACTTCAAGCAAGGCTGAAGACCAATAGAGCATGCACATAAATACCAATAGTGCAAAGCCAGTTACGAAACGGAAGATATACAAGCCTATGGGCTCTTTATTCATGCTATAATACTCACTTTTTTTTCTTGCATTCTATGAAAACAGCTAAAAGATCACAACATGATAATAGGGCGATGCCTCAGGGTTAATGACCCAATGAGAAATCCACCCCATTTCAGCCAACCCGCGCAAAATGGCTACGCCCCCTACAAGCATCGAAGACACACCGATAACGGTCTGATAGTAGTTTTTAGCGCGGCGCAGCATAGCATGCGCTTTCATGGCGACAAACAAGGAAGGGGAAGTCAAAAGCGCAAAAGCAAAGCCATTTAACAGCCCCACATACACATCTCCCGAAAGGGCGCAAGCAGAAAAAACAATCAAGGTTTGTCCACACGGCAACAAGATGGTGAAAAAACCAAACAAAAAGGTGGGCCACGCCCGATCGCGCAACATCAGCAATGACAACATCTGGTTGGCTTTAGCTAGTCGCTTCGCCAGCCACGCATAGCCAGGGTATGTCCTGCCTGAAAAGGTAAAAACACCTAACAGCAATAAAAGGACTCCAAAGATGAAGCTAGCGGCTTCAGCCACATGATACTGCTTGAAAACACTGTTTGCCACCTCCCCAAGCGCCCCTGCCACAAGACCTGCCAGCGAAAAGGAGAGTAGGCGTCCTAAGAAATAAAAATAGCGATAGCGGTGGTGTCCAATCATCATTACTAAAGGGCCACACATCCCCAAGCAATGTAAGTTGCCAAAAATATAAATCGGCAGCATGGCCAACAGCAATGACATATACTAGCGACCTTCGGGCGTTGCATTGATAGACACGAGAGGAGATGACACTTGATGATCACGCTCCAGAGCTTCTTTGCGCAAGAATTGCGCTTGCGCCATATCTTGACGGGTGCTGCCTGAGGGACGCAGATGAGCCACTACCGTAACAAAGACCATGATACCCATAAAGACAACTAAAATTCCAGTTGCCACTTTTTGAAAAAGACGCCATTCAGCAAACATTTGTATCCTTAAATCTTTTTTAGCTATTAAACGCCAAGCAACCAAAGAACGCAAAGAAAAATAATAGAGACTATAGGGACTTTAGTGACCTTAGGGACGTTA
>JABDFJ010000064.1 GCA_013286645.1 Chlamydiota bacterium
AGGCACGGGAATGCAGTTTCGAAAGAAGTCTATTGTACATAATGATTTATATAATGATTTTCATCTCTTGATAAATATGTTTTATTTCATTATTTTTGTGCAAATATTTACTGTTATTAATAATTTCAATTACCTCGTAAAGGAAGATTTTAATGTTTTTGCAACCTTATAGTGGCACGCATCGTTTAATGACTTCATCGAGCGCATCAAGCGGTTTATCACCCGATTCGTCATCTTTTCCTGACACAACCACCGGCCGTATGGAAGAAAAAAAGATGACCCCCATGCCCCAAAGTGCTATGGACGTCATGCAGCAGTCTAATACACCTCGTGGCGGTAAGGTAGCGGCTATTCTTGCCCTACTTCCAAGCCTCGATGCAGCTGGCCTTAAAAAAGTGATCGATGTGTCTGGAGAAATTCTAGTAAAAATCCAATCGAAGAATGACCAAGAAGACACACTCGTTCAGAAAACTGTGGATGAGCTCACAAAAGCTATTAATGCCAAGCGATGGGAGGAAGTAACTTCAATAACCACTCACATGTCGGGTGACCGTACTTTCACTCCTGAAATAAAATCGCGCATTTTAGAGCAGTTGTCCGGAGTATTGGATCAGGCTGTGCGCCAGGCAGCTTATACTACAGGCCAGCAGACAGAATATGATGAACAGGGTATTTTCTCTCTTTCTCAATTGATGCTAGGACACCCTATTTTTTTCACCACGCTTTCGAATGTGATCTCAGATTATCAGAATGGTATTGGCAGATTTACGAGCGATTCAAATACTTTTCAAATCATAAATGCCATCACTCTGATGATAATCCTTGGAAAAGAAGACCCGTTGATGCTTGATGCGCGCTGCGCGACTATAAATGCCATTCTCACCAGAAAAGATGTCCTTCCAGATACTCCTGTTGCTCCATTGATACGTAAGGTGATCGGAACAGGCCCTGTGGTCCTCTTTTCACATCCCACTCCACCAAAAGGATGCAATATACCCGCTGCCGACTACACAAAAATGAGACAAAACTTTATGGATTACATTGCCACTCAGCTTCAGAGTCGTCAGCAACCTAGCAAGTTTCTAAATCAATTAATGAATCTTCCTAATACATTTCCTGCAGATGGAAAAGAGTTTTTCACGCAAATAATCGCTAAAGCGTCACCTGAGGTTAGCTATGCTTTGAAGGAAACGATCCTAGCATTTATGCAGCATTGTTATACGTCTAGCGCGCTCATGAGAGAAGTTTGCCCTGGAATGTACGATGGAGTGTACGAAGGTGATCTTTAAGGGAAAGGATAAAAGAGGAAGGGGAATCCCTTCCTCTATGAGGATAGACTATTGACCAACGCTCCAGCGTAGGAAGTGGGTCACCTGAAGAGGTGCGCCAGCTTCTTTGGCTCGCTTGTTGACCAACTCTGTGATGGACACGCTGTCATCACGGATGTATTTTTGGCAGACGAGGCAATTGGCATCAACAAATGATTTGATTTTACCTTCGACAATTTTTTCGATAATATTTGCAGGCTTACCGACCATTTGTCCTTTAGCAATTTCTTTTTCGTGGTTGATGACATCCGCTGGAACCGTTTCAGGAGAAAGGAACTCAGGTGCCGCCGCGGCTACGTGCATCGCGATGTCTTTAGCGAGCGCTTCTTCTTTAGCACTGCCAGTGATCTCGACTAGGGTAACAATTTTGCCCCCTTGGTGCGAGTAGAGAGCCAATGATTTGTTTTGTGCTTTAGGGATTACCAAGAGGCGACGGATTTGGATATTCTCGCCGATCGCTTGGATAACAGTAGCACGGTATTGGTCGATGGTTAAGTCGTGATCTTTCGAATATTTCTGTTGCAAGAAAGCTTCGAGAGAAGCAGGCTTAGTGTGCAACACTTCGTGCACAATGCTCTCTAGAAACTGCTTGAAACGATCGTTTTTCACGACGAAGTCTGTCTCTGCATTGACTTCAACCAAAACCACAGCATGAGAGTCCTCTGCAGAACCGATCATGCCTTCGTTAGTGGCGCGCCCTTCTTTTTTCACTGCTGTCGCCATCCCTGATTTGCGCAGGTTGGCGATAGCTAGCTCAATGTCGCCATGGGCTTCGTCAAGGGCTTCTTTGCATTTGCCCATGCCGATGCCGGTGCGCTCGCGCAGCTCTTTAATCATTGTAGGAGTAACTGGTTTGCTCATCGTTATTCTCCTTCGCCAGCAGCAACGCCTTCTTTATCGGCATATGCTCTATGTGCAGCTTCTTCTTCGTCGGAGGCATCTTCATCACCTTTGACAGCAGCCACACGCATTTCGTTTTTCACGTCAATGACAGCTTGTGCTAGAGCTTGAACGATGAGTTTTACGCTTTTCAGCGCATCGTCGTTACATGCGATGACGTGTTGGATTGGATCTGGATCGCAGTTGGTGTCGACAAGAGCCATCACTGGGATACCTAGTTTGTTAGCTTCAGCCACAGCGAGGTGCTCTTTGCTTGGATCGACGATGATGACTAATCCTGGTGGTTTACGCATGCCGCGTACGCCAGAAAGGTTTTTGTCGAGTTTAATTTGATCTTTTGTGAGCAGTGAAAGCTCTTTTTTCGTCAGACCACTGCTATCGGAAGCAATACGCTTTTCGATACGCTCGAGTTTTTTTATGGACTGGCGAATGGTGCTTAGGTTAGTGAGCATACCACCTAACCAGCGTTCACACACATAAAATTCACCGCTAGCTTCTGCTAGTTCGCGGATAACAGCTTTTGCTTGTTTTTTTGTGCCTACAAAGAGGATCGATTTGTGGCTAGCTACCACTTCTTTAACAACTTCCACGGCATCGCGAATTTGTTGTAGTGTTTTAGCTAGGTCGATGATGTACAAGCCATTGCGTTCTTCAAAAATGAAGCGTTTCATCTTTGGGTTCCAACGACGTGTTTGGTGACCAAAGTGTGAGCCTGCTTCTAGCAGGTCTTTAATAGTTACTGTATGTTGATTTTGATTAGCCAAGCCTTGTCCCTTTATGTTGACGACGGCATCTTGAATAATTTCAAGATTTCGGTCTTGGTTGTTAATATTATTGTTTACTGTGCTGAAGTGGGAGTTGCCCGCTTCAGTATACGCGAGCGAAGGCAATTAGGAGAAGCGATCGCGCTGCAAGCCATAAAGCTTGCATAGCGCCTGGTCAGAATCGAACTGACACGAGTAGCTTGGAAGGCTACGGTTCTACCATTGAACTACAGGCGCGAAAGAACAAGTATGCGATAAAGTGCTTTTTCTTTGCAATATTCTTTTTCGAGTTCAGCAATTCCCATCAAAAAAACCCGTGCCCTTGCCCGTGCCCGAAAGTCCGCAGCGGCAGTGATGGACACTTGAACCAGACATCTCTAGTAGCATGAAGAAGTACATTATTGCTCGATTATTTATTAACGCAAAGAAAAGGCAAAAGAACGCAAAGGCGCGAAGAACAACAAGATACGTAACCAAGATTGTCTTGTAGCTAAATCACGATCTCTTGGATTGCTGAGGCAATCCAAGAGAGGGCATCGTTAGCAGCGCTTAGGGCGCTGCTAACATAATTTTTGTCTGCGACGCGTTGATCTTTAGAAATCAGCGTCCCAGAAAAAAACATGCAAATATCGCCTTAAGCGATGTTTGCGAGAACTCCTTTTTTGATTGTCCCATCAATCAAAAAATTCTAAAACTTTTCCTCAATGCAGTCTTGATTGCGCACCTTGTTGTTCTTTGCGCCTTTGCGTTCTTTTGCCTTTTCTTTGCGTTAATAAATAATCGGACAATAATGCGCCCTTTAAGGTCGCTACGAGCTTTGGTAGAACGTCCTTCGCTATCGCTGCGGACTTTCGGGCTCGGGCTCGATTTTTTTAGCGGGTAGCGCTGTTTCGAGTTTTTGGATCTTTGCGGAAACCCTTAAATACAGTAACCTCTTCTTTTGCAACCACATTCGGTATAACATGGGAGATCGCCGGAAACGATTTTATCGTTCACATATTGACTCATTAAATATTCCTGCTAAGGCCAATCGCATTTTAAACGTGGTCTTAGTGGGCATGCTCCTGATCGTCTTTCGCATTTGGCATCTGGGTGTGGTCCAGTATGATGAAAAGCTGGAAGAATCGCGCAAGCCGCAGCGGCGCATCGTGATGGAGGCTGCCAAGCGTGCCACGATCCGCGATCGCTTCAATATCCCCTTGGCCATCAATAAAATGCAGTACCAGGTAGCCATTCACTACTCACAGATCAAGCAGATTCCAAGCATCGCCTGGGAAACGGACGCCTCTGGCAAGCGCGTCAAACATTTTAAACGCAAAGAATATATCACGGCCCTCTCACAATTGTTAGCCGATGAATTGGAGATCGAAGCCGATCGCGTGGAAGACTTAATTCATGCCAAAGCCGCATTTTTTAATCAGATCCCCTTCACTCTGAAAGAAGATATCAATGAGCGCCAGTATTACCGTTTGAAAATGCTCGAAAAAGATTGGCCCGGCATCGGCGTGCATTATGTCCCGCGCCGCAACTATCCGCTAGCTAAAGTTGGGGGTGATATCTTGGGGTATATGGGCGCCATCAGCAACCACGAATACGAAGAAATCATCCGCGAAATGCGAGCCCTGGAATGTTACATCGAAAATATCGATGCCGGCGAAGTGATCCCCCCTCCCCAAGGCATTCAAACGACGGATGAAGCACGGCGTAGATTGAAAGATCTGCAGGAGTTGTCGTACTCCGTGAATGATTCTATCGGCAAGTCGGGCATCGAAGGACGCTTTGAAAAGACACTGCGTGGGTTTAGGGGCAAAAAAAGCTATTACTCCGATGCACGGGGAAATTTTTTGCGCGAGCTGCCGGGGACAAGAGAACCGCTGTCTGGCAAGCGCTTGCTGTTGACAATTTCATCGGAGTTGCAGGCATATGCCGAGCAGTTGCTGGTGCAAAATGAGCAGATACGCGAGACCCGCCTCTCCCATATCGGACCTGTGAAGAAGACGATTCTAGCGCAGAAAACGCCTTGGATCAAAGGGGGCGCCATTGTAGCGATGGATCCCAATAATGGGGAAGTCTTGGCTTTGGCCTCATTACCGCGTTTGGATCCTAATGATTTTATTCGTTCAGGCAATAGTGAAGACAATAAAATTAAAAACTTCAACTTACAAAAATGGTTAGAGAGCGATTCTTATATTGCCGAAATATGGGATCAACAGCGTCCATTGGATAGGGAAGCTTTCGCTGATGCTGCAGGCATTTATAGTGACGAGTTGGAATTGAATTGGACCAACTATCTTGATTGTATCTTAGGTAAAGAGAGTGCCTTGCGAAAGACTATTTTAACCCACGGAACGATTGAGGATGCTGTGCGTGTGCAAACAGCAGCCTCTCACTTACAAGCAATAGCACCCAAAGCCGATGCTTACACCCTCTTTGACTTACTATACTTAAGAGAAGGCTATCGCACACATGGTAAGAGCCTTGGCACGCTCAAAACGGACGAAATACAGACGCTACTAACCAACCACTTTGAAGAAGTGCAGTGGCAAAAACGGCAGCTTGAACCTTATTTAGGCAGCATTATGGGCTCCTATGATCAAGTGTTATTGATCGATTTGTTACGTGTGGCCGTTCCAGCTGAACGCTTTTCAGATGAACTGCTCCAGGCCGTGGGAAAACAAAGCTTAGCACGATATAAGGAAGTCTCTGTAGCTATGCTTAAAATGCATGATACCGTTAAGCTGATGGCGAAAGAATTATTTCATGCGATCGATTTCAAGGAATGGCGTAAGGCGAATGAAAAAGAATTCCTTAAGCAAAAAAGGGAAGAAGAAAAGCTGTCACGCCGCTTTGCAAAACCTTATCTAGATTATCTCGACAGTATGGAATGCGAGATGTTTCAGCAATTTTGGCAGCAACACCGCTGGCAATTGATGGGTGCCTTGCTTGATAAAACGGAAGGGATGGAACAAGACATTTCTGCTCACACTTATTTGCAGCCCTATTACGAGCATTTGTTAGCATGGCAAAGGGAAATCAAGCAAGGAGCCCACCGTGAAATTGATTGGGCGCCGGCCTATCGCACCTTATCCGAAGCGCTTAAACCACTGCCACAGCAATTGTGCGTAGAATATCTACAAACGATGCGCAGCTTTCACAATCTAGATCGACCCTTACTCGGCAATTATCGCTCGCTACGCAAAAATGTCGATCAAAAGCAGCAGGAGAAGCATCTAGCAGCCGCTTTTTATCCAAAATTTGGCTATGGCTATGGAAGATCGCAGGCCTACCGTCAGGCAGCTACCCAAGGCTCAATTTTTAAGCTCATCACTTCATATGAAGGGATGGTGCAGCGCTATCAAGATCAAGCAGCCGCAGGCAAAAGTACGGATGATCTCAATCCGTTGGAAATGATCGATACCGTGTACCACAAAGGTAAAGATATGTTTGTGGGCACATCCATAGCAGGACAACCGATTCCACGTTATTATAAAGGAGGGCGCTTGCCGCGCAGTGCAAATCCGAACAATGGACGGTTGGATGTGCTGAAAGCTCTTGAGGTATCAAGCAATCCCTATTTTTCTTTGATTGCCGGCGATATTCTAAAATCCCCGCAAGACCTCGTCAATGCCGCTAAGAAGTTCTCTTTTGGCAAAAAAACTGGCATCGATCTCCCCGGAGAAATAGCCGGCAGCTTGCCCGATGACCTCGATTATAACCGCACTGGCTTATATTCGATGGCCATCGGACAACATACTTTAGTCGTGACGCCACTGCAAACGACAGTGATGCTTGCAGCTTTAGCGAATGGAGGTAAGGTATTCAAGCCTAAAATTGTGGAAATGATGGTAGGAAAAGATCCACAACGGGGACGTGAATTAGTTTCCGATAATAGCTATTTCCCTTACCAAGAGCGTTTGCGCTTAGTCGATATCGATTTTCCTCTTTTTATTGCCGCCGATGCCGAACAACAGAAGAGCTTGATTAAACCCGTGCCGACAGAAGTGCAAAGAACGATATTTTTGCCCGATGCCATCCGCAGAATATTACTCGATGGGATGTGCCGGGTGGTGGCAAAAACACATAGTGAGAGCTTAAATAGTTTGACGCGCCTCTATCGTCAGTATCCACAAGCGATTGCGGAATACAAGGAGTTTAAGGAGCAATTGCTCGGTAAAACAAGTACCGCCGAATCGATGGAGAATATCGATCTCGATCTCGATGAAGGTACAAATATATATACCCACGTGTGGTTCGGGGGAGTGGTTTATGAAGAAAATGTGCTCGATAAAAATAAACACTCTTTCCTCTTTAGAAATTCATTTGGCCATCCTGAATTAGTTGTCGTGGTGTATTTGCGTTATGGTGGCTATGGTAAAGAGGCTTCACCTATTGCGGCGCAGATGGCCAAGAGATGGCGCGAAATCAAGCAAAGCCACAAAGCCAACTAAATGTTGATACAAACCTTATTAGCATATAAGCGTGAGGGCATTATTGCCCGATTTTATTTTTCAACGCAAAGGAGGGCAAAGTTCGCAAAGGCGCAAAGAAAAGGCAAGCTCAAAGTAAACAAGTCTATAGCTTAGATTGCAAGGGCATTAAGGTACAAAGATGCGCAGCACCATTGCGGCAGCAAAAAATCTCCAGTGGATTGCCTCAGCAATCCACTGGAAGCACTTCACACTCATCGCGATGCAAGCGGTTTTGAGTCGAGCGACACACACAACAGACAGTAACTTCTCAATTATGTTGTGTGTGTCGCTCGACTCAAAACCGCTTGCATCGCGATGAGTGTGATTAGTTTTAAAGTTCATGCTACACTAGGAATGCCTTTGCCGAATTGCAATCTAAGCTATAGACTTGTTTACTTCGAGCATGCCTTTTCTTTGCGTCTTTGCGAACTTTGCCCTCCTTTGCGTTGAAAAAAAATCAGACAATAATGCCCTCAAGCATATATGATAATGCATGCGGTATCCGCTTCTCCTCCCTGCTTAATATTTCAAGACAAAAATGGGTAATTTTTGTAAGATGAATGGAAAATAATTACAAATAGTTAGAATTAAGATGCTTATTTATATCGTCGACAGACTTTTTTTAGTGTATACCATCATGCTATTTGTACGCATTTTGGGATCATGGATTCCAGAGCTGCAGCGGACACGTTTCATGCAATTCATTTCTTTCTATACCGATCCTTATTTAAATTTCTTTCGTAGTATCATCCCCCCGCTAGGCATGATCGATTTCAGCCCAATCATCGCCTTCATTTGCCTTGGTTTGATCGAACAAATGCTAAAAGCATCCTTATTTGTGTTGCTATCATGAGTCACTTTAAAACCCCTTTTTTCATCGGAAAGTGTGAACTGCCAAACAACATTTTTTATGCGCCACTCGCAGGTTGTTCCGATTTTCCTTTTAGAAAAATGTCCTCGAAATACCATCCAGGGCTCATGTTTTGCGAAATGGTGAAAATGGATGCTTTGGTGCGCCATGATCAAAATACCTTCCATATGCTCGATTACGACAAAGAGATGCATCCCATCGCAGGCCAACTCTGTGGAAGTAAGCCCGAATTGGCTGGTAAAGCCGCACGTATCATCGAAGAATTGGGATTCGACACCGTCGATTTAAATTGCGGCTGCCCAGTAGATAAAGTCACCAAAGATGGCAGCGGTTCAGGCATGTTAAAACATCCAGAACTCATCGGTGAAGTGCTTGCCAATATGGTTGCCGCCGTCCGCATTCCTGTGACAGTAAAAATCCGCGCAGGATGGGATGAAACGCAGATCAACGCCCCACAAATCACCCAAATTGCCGAACAAGCCGGAGCAGCAGCGATCTGCATCCATGGCAGAACGCGCAAACAGGCGTATAAAGGACCCGCCAATTGGGATTATATTAAGGCTTGTAAGGCGGTAGCGCGTACCATCAAAGTCATTGGCAATGGCGACGTCCTGGATGGACCTTCCGCCCAGCGCATGTTTGAGTACACGGGATGTGATGCGGTATTGGTGGCACGTGGGACCATGGGGCATCCTTGGGTTGTTGAAGATATCATCAAGCACCTCCTCGGACAAGACGTGGGTGAACGCTCTCTTGAAGAGCGCCGTCAAGTGCTGATGGAGCATTTTCTACACACCCTAGAATATCACCATGCACGACGTGTCGCTGTCGACATGCGCCGCGTGGGCTGCTGGTATTTTAAAAAGTCCGCCGGCACAAGAAGCTTTCGCGACGCGATCAGCCGAGCTGATCACCCCGATGTGGTGAAGGAATTGATCCTCAACTTTCCAGTAGAGTCTTTAGATACTGCTACCGTTGATGAAAGTGAGGACAACTGCGAGCAAGAGTGTTAAATGAGAGATTCTCACCAAACAAACACAGGGGATGTGCTACGCATGCATGTCGTCGTACAGGGGCGCGTGCAGGGAGTGGGCTTCCGCTATACCACCAAAAACCATGCACAGGCTTTGAAACTCGTGGGCACTGTCCGCAATCTCCCCGATGGTTCCGTTGAAATCTTCGTGCAAGGACCTCGCAAGACCATCGAAACTTTCTTCCAACAGCTACAGCAAGATTTTGCTGGCTCTATTTCGTCCATCACTTCCAAAGAATGTGACGTCAATCACACGGACGTTAATTTCCAAGTCCTTTAGCCTCATCACAAATTAGAATACCGCCCTATTTAACCGCGAAGGTCGCGAAGCAAGCGAAGGCAACGCGAAGAATTTTTTTTTTTATTAAAGTACATGAATTTGTAAAAGCATATCCACAGTAGAAAAATCTTCGCGTTGCCTTCGCTTGCTTCGCGACCTTCGCGTTCAAACAATGCGGTACTCTAATTTTTTATGATTTGTTGTTTAGTTGTTAGTTCATTTTAGTTTATTATGTTTACAAAATATGTTTATTAAATTATAATTATTTTTATTATTATTTTTAATAAAAGCTTGTTCTATGATTGTAACTAATAAATTAAGTTCTTCGTGTGGGCCTCCAGTGCCACCGCCTAGCTGTGAGGATAAGCTCACGCTTTCAGAAATCATGGGACATAGCGTTAAAATTTTAGGCCTCTTCCTAGGATTTGTAGTAACCATCCCTCTTTATTTGCTTTCTAGCAGTGCGCATAAAAGTATTGACGGTTGGTTTTACGAAATTAGAACAGGAGAGCGACAAGTACGGGAATTACGAACGCCACTCCTGCCAGCCCCTTCTAGTCAGGCTCAAAAAATTAGCAAGCAAGTGATTGGCAGTGAGTCAACTGCAACTAAATCCGAGAGCCTTACCGCTGAAACCAGTGAATTATTCCCCGAGATGCTAAACCAGGTGCGCGTGATTAACCGGAACATTGGCGGCTCCACAGGAGCGGAGCTTGTCGAAGATCACCGCGTGCGCAAATTTGTGCGCAAAACAGCGGGTTCCGGGGCTAAAATTACGGCGCAGCACTTGCGGACAGAATACCATACGAATAAAGCGTATAAAGCTTTAGGCGTTATGGTGCCAGAAGTGACGCTTTATAATCCTGTCACAGGACAACAAATCAGGCTTAGCGAAAAAAGCCCTGCTGATGAGCGCCCTGTCATGCTATCCCATTATGTGCCAGGGAATACGCAACCACTTAAGGATTATTTAAGTTATCCCAAGATGAGCAGCCATCCTCATTTCGCCAAGGTGCAGGCTTTAGTGCAAAAACATTTCGTAGCCGACTGCTTATTAGCCAACTGGGATGTGGTGGGCTTAGAATATGATAATATGCGCATCAACGTAGATACTAATGAGATCTGGAGGATCGACAATGGAGCGGGTCTGGACTACCGCGCTCAAGGCAAAAAAAAGGATGCCGCCTCTTTTACTTCTGTGATCAAAGAGTTTAAGACGATGCGCGATCCAGATATTAACTCTGAAGCAGCCAAACTCTTTGGATCCATCACCGATGCAGAAATCGTGCGTCAAATTGATGAGATCCTTCCTCACCGTGCCGCCTTTCTAGCGGCCATTCCAGCGCGCCTCAAAGACATTATGACACAGCGCTTCGACTATCTCAGTGTGTACAAACAGCAATTAAAGAACAGGTAATTTTAAGCGCGAAACGCTGTAGCTTAGGCTTGAGAGGTAATTCCGTAATTAAATCGAGGCTTTCGTAAGTCCTTGGTTGTAAGCTAAACAAAAAAAGTTCGCCAGATTTCTAA
>JABDFJ010000065.1 GCA_013286645.1 Chlamydiota bacterium
TGCTCTCTGTGCCTCTGTGTTTCAATTAATTTACCTACACAGAACTTTAAGGGGAGAACGCAGCCAAACTACTTCAGGCGGCGCGCAGTGCGAAAGGGATAATATCCACGGCCGCACCATTCGTGATCGTCTACGTGACTGATGCGCACATACGGGGCATTTTCCACCACGGCTGCTGTATGAATAAAAGACCCTCGTTCCAAATACATCCCCACATGTCGAATTTTATCGATGCCAAAGCCAAAAAAGATCAGATCGCCCGGCGTGAGTTTTTCTATGGAGGTCTCAATAAAAAGAGAGCTATGACATTGATCGATAGAATCGCGTGGCAAAAGGATCCCCATCTGGCGGTATAGCATCTGGATAAAGCCAGAACAATCGTAACCAAAACTCGAGCGCCCACCCCATGTATAGGGCAAGCCCAAAAATGAGCGACTCAAGGTACACATTGCGGTACAATCGAGCTTTTGCAACTGCTTTGTAATATCACCTCTTTGAATATAGGACTGCTTCCCATCTGGCAAAGCAACTTTTAGCCAACGGCTATCATCAGCGGCATAAGGCGCTAACAACTGCAAGCGACTCTCAAACGGCAGGGTGAGCACAGGACCATAAATCGTATCCTCAACAGCATAGAGGTGGGCTGCTAGACGTGTGACTTGGACTGAAAAACTATCTTCTACCGTTGAAAATGGGGTGCTTCTCGAACAAATGGCGGAGTTTGTTACCCATCCTTCATAGCGATCAATAGCTGTAATGACTTTAGTCCATGCACCCTGTGTTTCTACACAGCGAATCGCTTCCGAAAAAAGGCCTTGAGACAGCACCTCAGCCTGATCGCAAGGAGAAGCGCGCATGTTGACCACAGGCACACAAACGTAAGTGTAAGCTTGGCTTTTCATAAGTTCTTGCATTTAGATTAAAGAGCTTGGTTAAAATACCCCTTAGCCTCGGCTATCAGGATGGCTTGCGATAGTAGTGGATCGCGGCAGCGTGCCTTGATCGTTTTCCTATTTACAGCAACTTCGATCTCGCCCGTGACAAAGCCATTAATGATTTCTTGTTTTGAAAGAGCGAGCAGCGACACAATGGCTTCTTCATCTTCGCGCTTATGTTCCCCTTCCTTAGCAATTTCTGCGTGGAACAGGGCATTTAAACTCGCTGTAGATCCACTATCAAATACCATAGTCCCAAGGTAATTCACGGCATGGGTTCCATAGCCTGTTTCTTCTTTAACTTCCCGATGTGCCGCTTCTTCTAAAGTTTCTCCTTTGTTGACACCACCACGGGGAAGCTCAATTTCCCAGCTGCGTGTCGCGTGGCGATAAATGACATTGAGCAGAATTTTCTGATCAGGAAAAACAGCTAATGTACCAGCCCCACTAACAAGTGTGCCACCATCATCATTGAGAAGAGATTTTTTATGCATGAAGCGATTGTAGATTTCATTAGCGCCAGTTGGCAGTATTACCGCATCTCGCACCCAAATCCAATATGCATCTTCGGAAATAATGCCTACACGACTGCGGTCCGTGGCCACATTTTCTGGTAAGCCCTTCGATAGTAAACGCTGTTTCACAAGTTCTTGAATGCGAGCCATTTCTTGGGGATCATCGATAATCTCCATTTCACCTTGCTTCCAATCCCCCTTAGGACCAAAAGCCCCCGGGTAAACATGAAACAGTTCTAGATATCTTTGAATCTTCGGCTCATCGGCATGCCCATGGGTAGCTAATTTAATCACTTCAAAGCGATTCTTTGCTTGCGTAGAGGATTGAGGTTGGTTGTTTTGCCATGAAGTTGTAGTGCTATTCGACGTTGGATTTAATCCAGAAACTTTCATTTTTTTCTCATCAGTGTTTTGTAAAAAAAGAGCTTAAATGTAGCGACTTACAACTTATTAGTAAAGCAGCTCGCACTAAATTTAGGGACGATAGGGACTTAAGGGACCTTAGAGACATTAGCGACAGGGACTATTTTACTATTTGTCGCTGTCTCTAATGTCCCTACGGTCCCTTAGAGGCAACAATTTCTGTACGCTGCGCGAAAGCTCCTTGATCGATGGTCCCTTCATGAGCTCCATGGTGGGGATTTTGCAGCTTAGCTTTTGCTCCATCTGATGCTGCAACTCCATCGCCATCAACGAATCCACCCCCAAGGCAGTGAGCTTAGCATCTGCATCGACCTTACTCACATCCATCTTCAAAGTATACGCCACCCTTTCACCAATAAAGGAGATCAATGTCTGCAACTGCATTTCTGCATCCATCGCTAGCAATTCGTGCGTCAATGGCGTATCACCACTTGCCATTTGATCCGTTTTTAATGCGGCAAACTTGCTGCCTTCTTTAAGCGTAGGTAAAGTGTTGCATAGGCGATGCCAATCCACGTCCATCACCGCATACTGGGCATTAGGCTGCTGTAAGAGATATTCAAGCACTTGTAACATCACCTTAGTAGATTGGGCTGTAATTCCGCTACTTTGCAGATGGGCTGCAACACTATCCTGTCGAGCGACAACACCCACATCGGCAATGGCCCCCCAGTTGATCGTCAACGCAGGTAACTTACGTGCATGGCGATAGTGAGAGAAAGCGTCTAAAAATGCATTGGCAGCAGCATAATTACCTTGGCCTGGATTGCCAATCAGAGAAGATATTGAGGAATACAGCACGAAATAATCTAATTGATCATTTTTTGTCTGCAGGTGCAAATTCCAGCACCCTGCCACTTTAGGGTGCATCACGGCCTGCAAACGCGCAGCCTCAAGTTGTTGCAGCCAGCCATCATCTAATACCATGGCACAATGGAATACTCCTTTCAGTGGGGGCATACCCTGCATCAATTCCGGCCATTTCGCTTGTATTTGTTCCCTCACACCTACATCCACCGCGGCCACTTTAACCTTAACGCCTTGCTCTTTTAGGTTATGTATGACTGTCTGTGCTTCCTTCGAAGTTGCTCCCTGTCTGCTTAATAAAAGCAGGTGGCGTCCCCCCTTTTCAACAATCCACTGAGCAGTAGCCAAACCAAAACCACTGAGTCCACCAGTCACAAGATATGTGGCATCCGCATAAAAGATCTCAGGCTTAATGGCAAGAGGCAAGGCTTGGACTCTTTCCTCATCAAAACGGATAGCGACCTTACCCATATGTTTAGCACGGGCAAGGAAATGAAAAGCATCTTGCACTTGCTCTGGCTTAAAAATCTCACATGGCAAAGGCTTAAATACACCCGCGGCGAAATAGCGCATCGTCTCGCGCAGCAGACGGCGAATGACACGTCTATCTTCGGCAAAAGTGCAATCGAGATCGATCGCGGCAAAAGTCGCATTGCGATGGAATACATGCATTGGCAAGCCTGTATCAAGGCTGATATCGCGCTTGCCAATTTCAATAAAACGACCATATGAGGCAAGCAATTCCCAGCTCTTCAATAACGCCTCGCCCGATAAGGCATTGAGCACCACATCCACTCCTTTGCCATCCGTCCATGCCCTCACCTGCCGACTGAAATGTAAGGAACGGGAATCAGCCACATGCGTGATTCCCAATGCATTAAGGTATTTGCGTTTTTCTTCACTCCCTGCCGTAGCAATAATTTTCGCTCCCACATGTTGCGCATATTGGACAGCAGCCAAACCGACCGCTCCTGTTGCGGTGTGAATAAGAAGAGTGTCTGAGGCCTTTAGTTTAGCCACTTCCTTCAAACCGCGTACAACGGTGATAAATGGGATGTAGATCGGAGCTTCCTCCATAGTTGTTCCTGGCGGAATCGGACAAATAGCATCCTTTGACACCACCAAGAAGGAGCTAAAGGTATTGCGCGTGAAGGCACAAACAGTCTCACCGACTTTAACATTGCGCACACCGGGCCCTACCGCAACCACAGTTCCCGAACATTCCATGCCAAAACTATTGCCAAAATAGGTTCCTGCTAAAACATCGTCTTCAAGCAATCCAAGCACTTTCATAAGATCTTTAAAATTCAAGGAAGAGGTATGCACTTGAATTTCAACTTCTCCGCGCAGTGGAGAACGCCTTAAAGTTTGTTGATAGTGCAAATGCTCGATCGAACCAGGCTTAGAAAGTTCCAATTGAAAAGCATCGCGTTTGGCATGCAATTGAACAGTATTGATAACATTAACATCATTCTGAAACCTCTCAAGAGCTGGTACGTATAAGGTATCTGCGCGCAAAGCCATTTCGAAACCCGCTGGTGGACGACACAATGTCTCGATCACCCCTATATCCGTAATCTGCATGGCAGAACCAATATCAAGCACACGACAGTTTAAGTGAGGCATTTCATGGCGCATCACAGAAGCAAGCCCCCAAAGGGCACTGTCTCCTATGGTATCAGGGACATCCTCATCAACAACGCGTTGCACCCCATGCGTGACTATCCATAAACTGCATGATCTAGAATGCGGGGAGGTGTCCCATTCTTTAACCAGCTTCAATAGATTATGAGAAGATTGGTAGTCCACACTTGCGCTGTGATTGGGAGGACAATAATAAAGCAGATGAGTGACATCTGCCTGAGGTGTTGCATCACAGCCGGCTCCATATGACTGCAAGGCAGCACGCAAAGCCTGGGCTAGATTGGCATGAGGACAAACCACTTGCCAATATTGGCCTATCAAAGACAATACCTCTTGAGAGGCTTGCCTTGCAGATTGCTTCCATGCCAAGCTATAGACCATTCGCTCAAGGGTTGCTTGCAGATCCAATTGACGCTTTTTGAGTACGCGACAACACACTCCACGCAATTCAACCAAAATATTTCCTTCAGCATCACAAATGGTGAGATCTCCTTTGAAAGAGTGGGCTGTGCGTTCGGTTTCCTTAGCATAGCACCATACTCGTCCAGGTGGCGGTGTAGCAAAAAAGTGGAGCTGTTCAATCCCGACCGGCAATGCCAAGCCTTCATGATCCGTCGCCGCGCGCGTACCTACCAGCGCTTGTAAAGCCGCATCAAGCACAGGTGGAGGAAGATGATAAGGCTCCGAATAGTCAGGGACGGTAATTTCAGCTAGCGCTTCCCCCTTTCCTTGGTATAAGGTGTGGATGCGTTGAAAGGCTGGACCATATTGCATGCCATGCTTTTCAAAATGGCGATACACCTCGACTTGAGGCACGCACGCTCTACATTTTGCACGTATAGCAGCCAATAGCAATGGCTCAGGCAAGTAGTCCTTCCAAGGAGCATGAATCTCACCAGTCGCAAGCTGTTGCCAGCTGTCATCCATGGGATTGATCAAAGCATGTATCTGAAAATGCTTGTCTGAGACAAGGCTGCTTCTTAAGAGAGGCTCGGTACCAGCTGTCACGACTAATGCTTGCGAAAACTTCAGATTTTCCAGGATACAAGGAGAGGTACCAGTATGATGCTTATGGAGGGCCAAGCCCGCTTCAACGTAGGCGGCCCCTGGAAACACGATGGAATCATCCAGCTTATGCTCTTCAAGCCAAGGGAAAAAGGCCCGATTCACTTCAACTGTCCAAGCTGCAGTAGGAGATTCACACCTTCGACTGAGCATCGGATGGTCATGCAAACTCCGATAATATTGCTTCGAATTCTCAGATTCACTCCAAAAATGTTGTCTTTGCCACGCATAGCCGGGCAAAGCTATTCGCCGTGCAGACTCTGGCAACAAATGTTGCCAGGATAAAGCGTAGCCTGACATATAGAGTCGTCCCACAAGCCGGGCTAAAGCCTCTCCCTCCATTTCACGTCGATTAAGCGTATATAATGACTTAACCTCACAATTAGCTGCAACGATGGTTTCCTTGATGGATTTTCCAAGCACTGGATGGGGGCCGATTTCAATGAATACATTACACCCTTTTCCTAACATCTGCAATAAGGTCTGATGAAATAATACTGGTTGTCGAATGTTTTTCCACCAATAGTGGGCATCTAAAATGTCTTTGTGATAAACATCACCGGTCACGGTTGAGTAATAGGGGATCTTGGGACTACAAGGTGATATGGCAGAAAGTGACTGCAAAACATCTCCTTCTAAGCCATCCATTTGACCACTATGATACGCTATATTCACAGTAAGAAAACGATGGAATATCCCTTGTGCATCCAAATCAGCGGCAATCGCCTGCAAAGCACTTACTTCCCCCGAAAGTGTCAAGGAAGTGGCACTATTTACAGCTGCAATAAACACTTCGTTGGGATATTTTTCAACATAGTGCAAAGCGTCTTCTTCCTTCAATTCAACTGCCAGCATAGTCCCCAAGCCTTGTCTACGCGATTGAATGCGCGAGCGATGAAAACTGATCAAGACCCCTTCAGCCAATGTAATCCCACCCGCAGCATAAGCAGCACCGACTTCACCGATGCTATGTCCCACGACTGCTTGCGGTATGATGTCCCATGATCTCAACAGTTCTGTCAAAGCAGCTTGAATGGCAAAATTTGCCGGCTGAGCATATTGAGATAATGCCATATTTGAAGATATTTCATCTTTGGCTAGCTCTTCTAATAATGACCAGCCAGCCAAAGGACGCAACAACTGGTCACACTGCTCCATCGTTTGTCTAAATATAGCTTCTTCAGCCATCAATTGCTGCCCCATCCCATGCCATTGAGGTCCCATGCCTGTATAAACAAAGGCAACGTTAGCTTTCGCCTTCAATCCTTCTTCTGTAAACACATGTGGCGATGTCCCGCGTGCATGTAATTCGGCCAAATACTGCTGCAATTGCTGCGTCGTCTGTGCCATTACACATGCCCGCTTGTGATGTTGCTGTCGATGTTTGCAAAGGGTTAAAGCGACATCTGCCACTGAACTGTGCGGGTTCTCATGCAAGAAAGCAGCTACATTGCCAGCATTCGCTTGCAGCGCTTCTTGCGTAGCACCTGAAAGAGGAAAAGCAAAAGGTCTTTCTAAGACCTCAATAGGTGTTGCTGCTGGTTTTACTTCTGGATGTTCTTGCAGCACCACATGTGCATTCGTACCACCATATCCAAAAGAGTTCACAGCCGCATACAGCGTTTTCGCTGGTTCTGGGAAAGCACTTAAGGACACCGGCACTTGCAAACAATATTGATCAAAAGGGATGGCTGGATTTGGTTTAGTAAAATGTAGATTTGGGGGCACCAGACGCTGCTTTAAACACATCACAGCTTTAATGAAGCCTGCTACACCAGCCGCGGCTTCTAAATGGCCGATATTCGATTTTATCGAACCCAGCCAACATTTAGCACGCGCCGTACTGTGCAACACTTCGTTAAGAGCCCACGCCTCAGCCGGATCGCCCACCGGAGTGCCTGTGCCATGCGCTTCCACATATTGAATTTCTGCCGGATCAACCTTAGCTCGCTGCAAAACGGTAGAAATTAATGTTTTTTGAGCTTCAGAGTTAGGCAGTGCTAAGCCATTGGTGTGTCCATCATGATTCATGCCTGTGCCCCTAATAACAGCATAGATGGGATCTCCGTCCTTTAATGCTGCACTTAGAGGTTTTAAGATAACGATACCGGCTCCTTCCCCACGTACATAGCCTTTAGCATGATTATCGAAAGAGCGACATTGAGCGGAAGGATTTAAAAAGCGCCCTTTAGACATCGCGATCGTTGGCTCTGGAATCAACATGGCATTGACCCCTCCCGCTAATGCTTGACTGCATTCACCATTCCACAGACTACTACAGGCCAAATGAATCGCCACCAATGAAGAAGAGCATGCTGTGTCTGTAGTAAGACAAGGTCCTTTGAAGTCATAAAAATAGGATAAGCGTGCTGAAAGAACGGTTTGAGAAGCATTAATCCCTGTATATAGATCACCGAGTTTGATGTTAAAAGCTTGATTTTGTAAATTTTGCCAATCGGTGGTGAAAGCCCCAATAAACACACCAGTCTGACTGCCTTTAAGTGTCGCAGGCACAACGCCAGCGTCTTCTAGAGCCTCCCAACTAGTTTCCAGCAACAAGCGCTGTTGAGGGTCTATAAAATTCGCTTCGCGTGGTGAAATGTGAAAGAACTGCGCATCAAACTGATCGAGCTTTTGTTGTAGGAATCCTCCTCGCTGGGCAATCATCTTACCGGCCAAACTAGCATCGGCCGCATAAAAGCGTCGCGCATCCCACCGATCGGTAGGAATATCGACAATGCCATCAAAGCCCTCACACAACAATTTCCATAACTCTGAAGGAGAAGAAGCGCCGCCAGGAAAGCGACAAGCCATACCGACAACGGCAATAGGTTCCGGCGGAGTTGAATCGTGTGACATGGGCAAACCTGCTAAATTGTTTTTTCTTGACTATTGAGGCGCTAGAGTTATCATAAACGTTTTAATTTCACAATGGATACTGTCTTGATTCCTACAATTTTTTCCATCGGCAAAGGTGTGCCCGCTTACTCATTAGAACAAGCTGGCATCGCGCAGCGCCTCATCCAACGTTTAAAACTCGATGACGAAGATGCGTGGATGCTTGAAAAGATCTACAAGAACTCCAACATCAACCGCCGCTATTCCGTGCTGCCCGATCTCCTGATCGATGAACCAGGAAAGCCAGCCATCGGCATGAGCGCGCGCAATGCTATCTACAAAAAAGAAGCTCCTCTCTTAGCTGAAAAGGCTGCCCGCGAAGCATTAAGCAATTGGGGACGACCGACCGACGAAATTACCCATATCATTTCAGTGTCATGTACGGGAGCGATCACGCCAGGTATCGAATTTAAGCTAACACAAGCTCTCCGACTAGATCCTTTTGTTACGCGCTTAGGAATCAATATGATGGGTTGTTTCGGGGCCTTTAAAGGTTTATCTGTAGCACACAAAATCGCCTGCGAAAGTCCCAAAAATCGCGTTCTATTGGTTTGCACTGAATTATGCTCACTACACTTTCATCTCGAAAAAACCCTTGAATCGACAGTCATCCATTCCCTCTTTGCAGATGGCTCAGGGGCAGCTATCGTTGGCGCTCAGCCAAGAGCGGGTGAACACCCCCTCTTTGAATTAGTGGGCGAAAAATGTTACGCCATGGAAAATAGCCAACAAGAGATGACATGGGATGCTTGCGATTTCGGCTTCGATATGACATTATCAGCGCGTGTGCCTGGATTGATCGAACAAAACATTGGCGCCTTTGTCAAAGCTTTGGCTGGCACAGATAAAGATTTACATACTTTCGATTGGGCCATTCACCCCGGTGGAAAAGCGATTATCGAAGCCACACAAAAGGCCTTGAAATTGGACCACTCCCATACATGCTCCTCATGGAATGTGCTGGCTAATTATGGCAATCTATCGAGCGCCACCTTTTTGTATGTCTTAGCCGACCTCAAAGAAAAAGGCACCCGCGGAAAACACTCAATTGGACTGGGGTTTGGTCCAGGTTTATCCATAGAAGGGATCCTCTTACGCAACATGGATAAATAAATGTTTTCCAAACGGAGCTATCAACAGGAACTTCTCGATTATGGTCCATCACACTATCAAGTGGATGAGTACCACCGCTGCTTGGAGCAACTGAATAAGATAGGAATCTGGCTTGGAGGAAATTCAGCCAGTTCAAAAGCTCTAAACACCCTAAAAACACCTCCAGAGTCTATCTTGGATGTTGGCTGCGGAGGCGGCTTCTTCACGCTGCGCATGGCACAACAGTTTCCCCATGCCAAGGTGGTTGGCATCGACGTCAACCCCTTAGCAATCGAATTTGCCAACAAACAACTCGCAAAGATGGATAAGCCCCCTCCCAATGTATCTTTCACTTTAAAAACACACCCTGAGCTGATCGAACTGCCGAAAAGCTATGACGTGATTATCGCCACGCTCGTGTGCCACCATCTACCCGATGACATCTTAATCGATTTCTTGCGGCGCGCCAGCATTGTCGCCAGACAAAAAATCATCATCAATGATTTGCAACGCCATGTCGCTGCCTACACTTTATTTAAACTCATCTCCCCCCTTTGCTTTAGAAATCGCCTCGTCAGACACGATGGTCCCCTATCGATCAAAAGAGCCTTTACAAAAAAAGAATGGTTGCATTACTTAGCACATGCTGGCATATCCCCTGAATGCTTTGATATCAAGTGGCGCTGGGCCTTTCGCTGGCTAGTAGAAATTGATTGTACCAAGACAACATTATGATCGACAAAGACTGCATTATCATCGGTGGTGGCGTGGCAGGACTTAGTGCCGCCATCAGACTGACTGAACTTGGCAAGGCCCCGCTTGTCTTAGAAGCCGGTCAATACCCAGGACAGCGCATCTGCGGTGAATTTTTTTCCCCAGAATGTCTACCGATTTTGCAAAAATGGAACGTCACCCCTGCAGCCTCCATTGAGAAATGCAGCTTCATTAGCCATGACAAATGCATCCATTTCACTCTGCCAGCAACAGCTAGGGGCACGTCGCGTTACGATTTCGACATGCAGCTGGTACAACTAGCCCGAAAAAATGGCGCTGAAGTCCTTACGGAAGCTGTTGTCGACACTTTACTACAACCCAAGTCTGGAAAAGATCCCTATCAGGTTGTGCTTGCCGATGGGCGCAGCTTCCAATCTAAATCTCTGATGATAGGCACAGGGCGCCTCCCACAACTAAAACATAGCACTACCTCCCAACTTACTTACGCAGGTTTTAAGGCTCATTTTTCTGACATCGACATGCACGAAACATTGGAAATGCATTGTTTCGACGGGGGCTATGTGGGGATTTCTCCCGTTGCCGATGGGATCGTAAATATCGCCTGCTTAGTCAGATTGGATCGCATGCAAGGACAAGACAACTTCATGCAAACACTTGCTACACAGCAGAATATGCAACGTTTTAGCCAGCATTTAGAAAAAGGGCGCATGCTTTTTCCTGCCTGGATGATGGGTAAAGTCCCCGAATTCGGCATGCGGCAAAATCCAGCGTGGCCAAACGTCTTCTGGATTGGCGATGCGGCCGGCAGCATTCCGCCTGTATGTGGAGATGGACTCGGCATTGCCATCACCACCGGGGTGATGGCAGCCGAATATTTT